>NZ_AP025028.1:0-337500 GCF_003114835.2 Leptospira kobayashii
CCAGATTTTTTTAAATCGGAAGGGGTACTCGAATTTTCATTTGAATTCTACCTACTGAATAGAAGTATAGTACCCGGTTTGATAAAGGATTCACATTAGATTGGAAGCAGTTTGGGAAGAAATTTTAGAAGAGGTATCGAAACAAATCCCTCCAAAGTATTTTAGAAACTTTATCGCACCGTTGCACTTTGTACGTTGGGAAGGAAATGATCTCGTTGTATCGGCCCCTTCACAAATCATCAAAAGCCACGTAGAAGCGAAATATATCAATTTTATCGAAACAGCCGCCTATCAGGTCAAAGGTGATTCTTTTCGACTCGTTTTACTCACAGATAAAGAAGAATCCACTCTTCATATGAAGAGTGTCATCGAAAATAAATTTCAAACAGACGAAACGGAGCTGAATTCCGAGTATAATTTCGAAACTTATATAGTGTCTGACTGCAATAAACTCGCTTTTACCGCAGCAAAAAGCATTTCTGAAAATCCGGGAAAATACAATCCTCTCTACTTATTCGGACCTGTCGGCGTTGGGAAGACTCATTTGCTCCATGCCATCGGATCAGAAATCAAAAAGAAAGATCCCTGGAAGACGGTTCGTTATGTAGACAGCATTTCTTTTCTAAATGAATTTATATTTACTGTAAGACAAAACAATAGAGACTCTCTGGAATCTTTTAAGATGAGATATCAGTCTTATAATGTCTTATTATTCGATGATATTCAGTTTTTAAACGGTGGAGCGGAAAAAACTCAGGAAGAGTTTTTTGCACTATTCAATTTTCTTTACGAAAGAAAAAGACAAATAGTCATAGCATCCGACAGACCGAGTTACGAACTACCGTTACACGATAGACTCAAATCGAGATTTGTTCACGGTCTCCAGGCAGATATAAAGGAACACGACCAAACTTTACGGAAAGAACTGCTCCGGACTTACTCTGTCCAATACAATATTCCAATGTCGGAAGAGACCCTGGATTGGCTTGCAGTCAATTGTGAGGGAGATTCTCGGGCTTTGATCGGAATTATCAACGATTTGGTTTTGTACAAAAAAGCGTATCAATTCTTTCTTTTGCCGGAAGACAAGATCAGAGAGATCGCCAACTCCAGACTGCAGACCAATCGAAAGCGCATCGGATTCAACCCCGACCAGGTTATCGATTTGATCTGCGAAAGAATGAGTGTAGCAAGAAAGGATCTTTTAGGGAAAAGCAGAAAGGCGGATTATATTCTTCCGCGTCACCTGTCCATGTTACTTCTCCATGAGATTTTGGGGCTTCCCAAGTCACAGATCGGAAGGATTTTTTCCGCCCAACATACGACCGTCATTCACGGGATCAATAAGATCAAAGAACGGTTCAACGAAGACCAAAATCTTGCTGATTTGTATCAGTCGATTAAGCATCAAATATCCTTTCAATAATCTGTTCAAAAGCCTATTAAAGAACTGTAGATAAGTTGTTTATAAGACATAAAACATTTTTAGATGGAAAGAACTGTCGAAATCAAGAGATAAGTGACATAAATATGAACGGTCTAAAAAATGATTTTATCAGACATAATCCAATAAAAATTGATGTTTAGAGGGTTTATGCACATACTGACAGATACAACGAAGACGACATAATATATTTAATAAATTATATATATAAGAAAAGAGGAAGAAAATGAAATTCACTGTCAATACTACAGACTTTCTAAAAGCAATCAACTCCGTAGATGGTGTAATCTCCGTTCGAGAAATTAAGTCCGCTCTATCCAATTTGAAAATCCAGGCGGAAGACAATATCGTTTATCTCTCAGCAACAGATTTGGAAATTGCAATCAAAACTTCGGTTGCATCCGTAGTAGGACAAAAGGGAAACGCATCGCTTCCCGCAAAACAACTGTCAAATATATTCAAAAATTTGAATTTCGATTCGACTTTGCTTTCAACAAGTGATAACAATGATTCGTCGGAAACTTCGATTACGGATGCTTCCGGAAAGATGGATACGAAATTCAAAGTCAACGGAATTGATTCGGAAGACATCAAAACGATTCCGGTTGTGAATGAATCCAATGTCGTTGAGTTTCCTTGCCAGACGATTCGTGAAATGTTTCGCAAAACTTCTTACGCCATGGCGATCGAAGAAACACGTTTCGTATTCAACGGTTTATTTTTAAAACCAGAAGATACCGACTTAGTTGTAGTCGGAACGGACGGAAGAAGACTTTCTAAAATCGTACGTAAGTTTCCAAAACAATTTCCATTTAAAAACGGAGCGATCATTCCTCATAAAGCGGTTCGCGAAATGTTAAAGATGATGGAAGGAAAAGAAACTGCAAAGATAGGTTTTATCGACGAACAAATTTATGTGTCTTCGGGAAACATCGAATTGTTATTCAAACTCATTGATGGTAACTTCCCTGATTACGAACAAGTGATCCCGAAACAGGCGGCAGAATCGGTTCGGATTGCAAAAACAGATTTTCTTACTTTTCTGAAACAAGCTTTGATCTCTGCGGAAGAACCGTCCAAACAAGTTCGGTTGAGTTTTTCCAAAGGAAACGTTAACATCAGTTCTTCTAACCCAGGTACAATGATGTTTGATCACAATATGCCTGTCGAATACAGCGGAGAACCTGTCACGATCGCTTTCAAGGGAGATTATTTGAATGATGTAGTCAAAGCGGTGGATGATCCGGAAGTGATCTTTGAATTTTCGTCTTCCAGTGCTCCTGTATTGTTTAAGGATCCGTCTGATAGCGATTTCGTATCAGTAATTATGCCGATGAAGCTTTAATGTATCTTAGGCGAATTGCACTTCAAAATTTTCGTAATCACGAACAAACTACCCTAGATTTTAAATCCCGTCTTATCTTCTTTATCGGAAACAATGGAGAAGGTAAGACAAACCTGCTCGAATCCATTTCCCTTTTATCCTATTTGAAAAGTTTCAGAGAAACCGATGAAAATCAGTTATTGAAATGGGATTCTCCTTTTACTTTTGTAAGAGCGGAATTTGAAGCAGGAGGAGAAGATTTTGTATTTGAATACGGAATCGAAAAGGGTCAATTCAAGCGTAAAAAAATAAAAATAAACGGTGAAGTGATTAAAAAGGTTTCCGATTCCGTCGGATACTTTCGTTCCGTGATACTCAGCCCACCCGACATTCAGATTATAGAATCGGGAAATGTAGAAAGAAGAAGATTCTTGGATTCTTTTATTTCTTCTACAAACAAAAGTTATTTGCATCATCTGATCGAATACAATCGACTTCTGAAACAAAGAAATCATACTTTAAAAAAGGAAACTGCTACCGACAAGGAAATTGAAATTTGGAACGAGCCTTTGATCGAAAGGGATTCGGAAATTCGTAAAATACGATCTCTTACAATTTCCAGACTGAACTTATTTTTTGAAAAAAATTTGAATTTGCTCAGCCAGGGTAAAGATCCGTTTCATATCACTTACAAACCGAATGTTCTGTCGGAAGAAAATCATAGAGAAAGATTGGTCGGGAATCTTAGAAAGGATAGAGCTATCGGTTATACCAGCTGCGGAAGTCATAGAGATGATATTCCCATCGGCTTTGATGATAAAGACCTCAGTTCTTTCGGGTCTCAAGGCCAAAAAAGAAGTGCCGTTATCGCTCTCAAGACAGCTTCTTTTCAAATGATTTTGGAAGATACGGGGGAAGCTCCCGTTCTTTTGATTGATGACATTATACGGGAGTTAGATGTCAAAAGACGCGAGTATTTTCTGAATCTGATTTTAGAATGCGGACAGGCGTTTTTCACCACTACGGATTTGGAAGGAATCAAAGAATATGTGGGAAACCTGGAGATTGACAAAGAAATTTTTGTGATCCAAAATGGAAAAGTATCCCAAGGTTTTGAAAAATGAAAAAAGTAGAGATCGGAGAATTGTTCAAAAGTTTAGAAAGACTCGGGTTCGACCAAAATGAAATTTTCTCCACCCAAACGATCAAAATCATTCAAAGAGATTGGAAGGAAATCGTAGGGGATTTTTTCGGAGACCAATCTTATCCTGCAGAATTGAAAGAAAACCGACTGATTGTTATGTGCAAACACTCCCTTATTTCGCAGGAAATGGAGTTTCAAAAGATGGCAATTTTGCAAAAATTAACCGATAAAAAACTTCCTACGAACATTTCAAAAATCGTCCTAAAAACCGGCATAGTCCCCAATTCCAAAAGGACAAGTTCCTAAACAAGTACGTCTTTTCACTTGCCCTAGTGGGCTTCTCCTGGGATAGTTCCTATAGGATACAAGTTTACTCTATGACAAATGAAGCCTCTCAAAACCCCTATGCAGCCTCGCAAATTAAGATTTTAGAGGGTCTGGAAGCCGTTCGAAAACGGCCTGGGATGTACATTGGAACCCAAGATGAATCGGGTCTCCATAAGATGGTCTATGAAGTTGTGGACAACTCGGTCGACGAGGCGATGGCAGGGCATTGCACTCAGATCGATGTCAAAATATTACCTGAAAATATAATCGAAGTTAAAGATAACGGAAGGGGGATTCCTGTCGGGATCCACCCGGACAAAGGAAAATCCACGATCGAAGTAGTACTGACCATACTTCACGCAGGTGGTAAATTCGAGAACGACGCCTATAAGGTATCAGGCGGTCTTCATGGTGTAGGTGTTTCCGTTGTGAATGCATTGTCCACATGGTTGGAAGTGGAAGTTCATCAATCGGGAAAAATACACTACCAAAAATACCAGACGGGAATTCCTGTTGAGGACGTAAAAATCATAGGAGATACCGATCGTCAGGGCACCACTGTTCGGTTTTTGCCGGATAAGTCGATTTTCACAACTACCGAATTTTTCTTTGATACACTTTCGGCCCGTTTTAGGGAAATTGCATTTTTAAACAAAGGGCTTCTTTTAAGGATCGAAGATCTCAGAAAAGAAGAAGTCGCTCAACATGAATTTAAGTTCGATGGAGGGATTGTTTCTTTCGTTGAATATCTAACCGATTCGAAACACCCCCTTCATAAAGTTTTACATTTCGTAGGAGAGAAAGAAACCGTTTGGGCTGAGATCGCTCTACAGTATTGCGATACCTATTCTGAAAGTGTATTTTGTTTTACCAATGCGATCAATAACAACCTGGGTGGAACACATTTAGAAGGATTTAGGACCGCGCTTACTAGAACTCTGAATGATCATTTGAAAAAAGATCAGGTTCTTTTAAAAAAACAACCTAACGGTTTGACAGGTGACGATGTAAAAGAAGGACTTTGCGCGGTCATCTCTGTAAAAATTCCACAGCCTCAATTTAACTCACAAACCAAAGAAAAACTGGTCAATGCAGAAGTAAAAGGTCTGATGCAAACGATTTCGGGAGAAGGTTTGAATCTTTTTTTCGAAGAGAATCCTTCCGTCATCAAAAAGATTCTAGAGAAATGTATCTTAGCATCTAAGGCACGTGAAGCGGCCAGACGAGCAAGAGATCTCACTCGCAGGAAAACGGTTTTGGAAGGCGGTGGTTTGCCCGGAAAACTTGCAGATTGTTCGGAAAGAGATCCTGAATTATGCGAACTTTTCCTTGTCGAGGGGGATTCTGCCGGTGGATCTGCAAAACAAGGTAGAGATAGAAATATTCAGGCGATTCTTCCTTTGAAAGGAAAGATTTTGAATGTTGAGAAATCTAGACTCGACAAAATTTTATCAAATGAAGAAGTTAGAAACCTAATCACTGTTATGGGAACTGGTATCGGCGATGATGAATTCAATGCCGATAAACTCAGATATCGCAAGATTATTATCATGACTGATGCCGATGTGGACGGATCACATATTCGTACTTTGTTATTAACCTTTTTCTTTCGCTATATGAAACCGGTAATCGCACGCGGATCATTGTATGTGGCTCAGCCTCCTTTGTATCAACTCAAGTTCGGTCGCGAGGCTGTTTACGTTTACTCGGATAAAGAAAAGGAAGAAATTCTGAAAGCACGTTCGGGAGATAAAGTTGTCATCCAAAGATACAAAGGTTTGGGAGAGATGAACCCGGAACAACTTTGGGAAACTACGATGGATCCGAAAGAGCGGGTAATGTTGCAAGTAAAACTCGATGACTTTGTGGAAGCGGAAGACACTTTCAATATTCTTATGGGGGATGATGTCTCTCCCCGCAGAAGGTTCATTGAAGAAAACTCTTACAAAGTCGCAAACCTAGATTTATAATTAAATACGGAATATTAAAATGACCGAAACAAACGGCCAAGAAAACGAATCTACAAAAACTTTAGCCTTAAACCTATCAGGAAGACCCGACGTAGCCGGAGCATTGAAAGCAGGGGTGAGAGTCATTCCTGTTGAGATTGAAGACCAAATGAAAGAAGCTTATCTTGATTATGCGATGAGCGTAATCGTAGGTAGAGCTCTGCCTGATGTAAGAGACGGATTAAAACCGGTTCATAGAAGGATTCTTCATGCTATGAACGAACGTGCCTGGAGAAGTGACAGGCCTTATGTAAAATCCGCGAAAATTGTCGGGGAAGTAATCGGTAACTTTCACCCTCACGGTGATGCACCTGTTTATGAAACTATGGTTCGTATGGTGCAAAAATTTTCCATGCGGGAACCGCTGGTGGACGGTCAAGGAAACTACGGATCTGTCGACGGTGACAACGCGGCACACTATCGTTATACGGAAGCACGTCTTACTAAGCTTGCGGAAGAGTTACTCAAGGACATCGAAAAGAATACTGTCGAGTTTTCACCAAACTTTGATGATACGAGACAGCAACCCGATGTATTACCTGCCAATTTTCCGAATATTCTAGTCAATGGATCCACCGGTATTGCCGTTGGAATGGCGACCAATATTCCTCCGCATAACTTGAAAGAGTCTCTCAATGCTGTGATCGCTCTTATTCAAAATCCGGATATTTCTCTCTATGAATTGATGAAGATTTTACCTGGGCCGGATTTCCCTACAGGTGGAACGATCATTGGTGGAGAAGGATTATATCAGGCATATTCTACTGGACGCGGTTCGATTCGAATCCGTTCCAAAGTGGATATCATTGAAAACGCAAAAGGCCGTGAAATCATTGTTATTAGTGAAATTCCTTATCAGGTAAATAAAAAACATTTATTGGAAAAAATCGGTGATCTTGTAAATGAAAAGATCATCGAGGGAATTACGGAAATCTTAGACCTTTCCGATAGGAAAGGTATCCGGGTTGAACTTCATATTAAAAAGGATTTCAACGCCCAAGTCATTCTAAATCAACTGTTCAAACTCACTCAATTGCAGGTCAGTTTCGGAATCACAATGCTTGCGATTCTCGACAAACGCCCTAAGATTTTTTCGCTGAAGGAGATTTTACAGTCATACGCAACGCACCGTAACCAAGTCGTTGTTAGAAGAACGCAATTCGATTTGGATAAAGCTCAAAAAAGAGCTCATATCTTGGAGGGATTGAGAATTGCCCTCGATAATATCGATGAGGTAATCAAAATCATTCGTGCTTCGAAAGATCCTAGAGAAGCACAGGCAAAGTTGATGAGTACTTTCGGTTTGTCCGAAGTCCAATCGGATGCGATCCTTGAAATGCGTTTGCAAAGACTTACTTCTTTGGAAGTTCAAAAAATCATCGATGAATTGGAACAGGTCCGTCTGATCATTTTGGACTTGGAGGATATTTTAGCGAAACCTGAGAGAGTAAAACAAATCATTTGTGACGAATTATCCAAAGTATCCGAATCTTTCGGTTCAGGTCGCACAACGGAAATTAGTTTGGAGTCTCTCGAATCTTCTACGTTCAATGCGGAAGACTTGATCGCGGACGAAGAAGTAGTCGTTCAAATTTCGGAAGATATGTTTATCAAACGATTGCCTATGGATACTTTCCGTCGTCAAAAACGAGGAGGAAAGGGTATTCAAGGAATTTCTTCCAAGAGAGAAGACTTCGTTAAAAAACTAAGCACCGCAATGACTCATGACAATCTAATGCTCTTTTCCAACAAAGGCCGGGCTTTCCTCATGAAAGTTTACGAGTTGCCGATCGGAACGAAAGAAGCACGGGGAAAATCTCTAAAGGCAATTATCAATTTAACGGAAGACGAGATCATTACTTCCTTATTCGCATTCAGAGATTTTGACGAATCGTATCTCCTCATGGTTACCAGAGACGGATTTGTAAAAAAAATCCAATTGGATGAGTTTTCAAACGCTAAAAAATCAGGTTTGATTGCCATCGGACTCCGTGAAGGTGATGAGCTCATCGATGTGCTTTCCAATCCTGAAAACTACGATGTATTCATCGCAAGTAAAGATGGTCTTGCTATTCGTATGAATCTCAATGAACTACGATCGCAAGGAAGAACTGCTTCCGGTGTGACGGCAATGCGACTGGATGAAAAAGATCAAATTGCAGGTATTACGAAAGTAGAACCTAACACTCATTTGTTCTGTATATCTGAAAATGGTTTTGGTAAGAGAACCGATTTCGAAGAATTTTCAACGAAAGGTCGCGGCGGAAAAGGTATGACCTATCTGAAAATCGGAGAAAAGAACGGCCGCTCCGTCGGTATTGCAACAATTCGGGAAGAGGATGAGCTATTGATCATCACTCAATCTGGAATGGCGATTCGAGTGGAAGCTAAAGGCATTTCAATGGTCGGACGAACCGCAATGGGTGTCAAAGTAGTAAACACGAAAGATGAAGATTTTGTAAAAGACTTTGCTATTGTAAGGGATACGGAAGAGACCGTTTAATTATGGTTAAAGTAGGAAATGTGGAGATTAAAGGAGATGTGACTTTGTCTCCTATGGCAGGGATATCCGATAGTCCCTACCGACGTATCGCCAGACGATATGGCTCCGCATTCTCCTATACTGAATTCGTATCTACAGAGCAGATCCTACTTGGAAATCAAAAATCAATCGATATGTTTCGATTCAAGGAAATCGAAAGACCTATTTCCTTTCAGATCTTCGGATCTGATTTGAATACCGTTGTAGAAGCTGCAAAACGAATTGAACCTTTAGGGCCCGATATCATTGATCTGAATATGGGGTGCTCCGTTTCCAAAGTGTCTCATCACGGATCAGGGGCAGGGCTCTTGCGCAATCTTCCTTTGGCCGGCCAAATGATCGAAGGAATCCGAAAATCAGTCTCCGTTCCCGTTACCGCCAAAATTCGGTTAGGTTGGGACGAAGAAAATCTGAATTATAAAGAATCCGTTCATATACTGCAAGAATCAGGTGTCTCGGCAATTTCCGTTCACGGAAGAACAAAATCCATGGCGTATACCGGAAAAGCGGATTGGGAATCCATTGGTGATATTAAGTCTTTTGCAAAGGTGCCGATCTTTGGTAATGGAGATGTTGCGAGTTACGGAGAAGCCAAAGAAAAAATCAGAAAATATAAAGTGGATCTTGTTTTGATCGGGAGAAAAGCCATCGGGAACCCCTGGATTTTTTCAGAGAGAGACAAATCATCCGTTTCTTTTGCAGAAATCAAAAAAGTTGTCATTGAACATTTGTTAACTATGCTTGATTTTTATCCTAGCGATGATGACTACGGTCTTATTTTATTCCGTAAACATTTCGCAAAATATGTGGAAGGGACAAACTTTCCAAAAGATTTGAAAAGCCAAATGTTACAGACAAATTCTCTCAACATGTTTTTGCAATTATTCTCGAATTACGAGCAAACGGAAACAAATACCAAATTGGAAACAATTGAACTGAATGATAGCCTCAATTGCGAAACCTACTTGGTCGATGTATAAAAAAGGAACTTATTAATGGCAGATTCTCAAAAATCAATTTTTTCCGATTCGTACTCTATGTATGGCGGAGTAAAACAAAAAAGAAAAAAAGCCAGAGTAAAACTGGACATTGCTTGTGAAATCGGTTTATCGAATGGAAAAGGAACTCCAGTTACCGCTCAACTGACTGATCTCGGAACAGGTGGCTTGTCATTGCAAACGACTTCTTTGTTTTATGAGGGGGATGTGGTGACGATTAGTTTTATGTTGAACAAGGTGAAAACATTTATCCAAGGTACTGTCAAACGAATTGCCGGAAAGACTACAACGGTTATTTTTTCGGAGCTTCCGCCGGATGTTCATGCAAGAGTGCAGGAGTTCATTCATAAACATTACTTTGATCCTAAGGCAAAACTTTAAATCAAAGGATAGAAAACTCTCCAGGCATAAAAAAAACCTCCTCAGCGTTTCCACAAAGGAGGTTCGGAATTCTAAAGTAAGTAAGCTAAATTATTGAACTTCTTTCGCTTTAGTTTCTAGTGCTTTTTGACCGCCGGCATATCTCATATAACCAACGCAATCACACTCTTCCCAAGATTCTTGTTCACCGACTTCAGCGCAAGCACCTGTGTCTTTGTTAAGTGAACAACAGTCATAAATTCCTAAACCACTGATTTTACCTTTTGATTCGGAAACGATAACCGAACCGGTAGATTGACCGTCAGAAACACCGGAAGCTTGTTCCAAGTATTCACCAAGGATCTTTTTCAAACCATCGCCTGCTACTTGTAGGCGAGCCGCTTCACGGCAAGTTGACTTCTTCATTGCAATTGATTTTTCATTGATTGCTTTTGCGGAAGCGCGAGCGGAAAATTTCATGTACAGATATTCGAATTCTTTCTCTTTACCTTTGCAGTATTCAGCAGGACTTTTGCCTTCTTTCCCAGCTGCGGCATCCGGAGCGCAAGCCCAGCCTTCAAAAATCCAACCGTTCTTTCCAACAGTTGTGGCATCTCTTCTGGAATCCCCACCACCACATGATACTATGAAGGCTACTAGAGAAGCCATTACGATAAGCGATTTCTTCATAAAGAATCTAACTCCTTTCCGATAGATTAGATAGGTTGGAAATCTGATTGTCAATCTTTTCTCTACGAATAGATTCAGAGAGAATTGGGAAATATTAAAATTAGTGAAAAAAACTAGAATTATTCTAATCAATATATTTCGTTATCATAGAATGAACAATGTTCTAATTATAGCGCTTCTGTTTTCGGTTTTTCCTTTTTTTGAAATCTTTGCTAAAGAAATAAGCATTTTACCTGCGTCCTTAAGCGGGGATGTTCCTGCTTTTTTGGGCACGAAAGAAGAAGCGTCCGTTGAACTTGCAAAAATTTCGAGGCATTATTTAAAGAGAAATTTTTTTACTGAAACAACAGATTCAAAAAGCATTGAGAATTTTCTTTCTTCGGAAGGTTTCAGCGCAGATACAAAACTAACAGAACAAAATTTGAATTTGTTATGCATTGAATGGGATAGCAATTTTATTTCCAAAGATTCCATTGACTTTGGAAATCCTGTTTTGATTCAAACGGAGATCTATAATTGTAAAAGCAAATCACTTCAGCAAATCCAATCAAAACTCATATCAAATTTCATCTTAGCAATTGAAAAACATATAGAGAAAAGTTTTCGATTCCTTCCTCCGAAGATTCATGACAATCGACAAAAAAGGGATAATGTTTATAACGAAGTTTATTTTTTATTCGATACCAATGCTTCGTATGCTTATTACAGAAAAGATTTTGTAAAATCGGTTTCTTCCTTAATTGATATGCCCAATTTGTTTTTGGGATTAACTATCGTCCGCAAAGACAAAATATTAAATATCGCTTCTTCTTTGGAACATGCAGAAGTCAAAAAAGTTATAGAAGATACAACTTGGTCGGGAAATAATTCTTCCGATGTTATTTTACAATCGATTCAATCTTTGAAGTTAAGATTCACCGGAGGCAAAAAGGAATCGAGAAAACTCTTTTTACTTTTGTCTGGAGCTTCCAAAGACAAATCAAATGCGATCATACTTGCATTGAATGAAATCAGACAATTAGGATTTCAAATTCATATAGTGATTCCGAATCATTCGGAATTGACTGTGATTCGAGAATTGCAAAGGATCGGACGTTCCAGCTCCGCAAAAATATTAGGAATCACGGATTATCAGAAGATAGGAAACGAAGACGGTTATTCCAATTTATATTTGAATCAATTTAATCTTTATACTTCGGTACTTGATGCTCCGCCTCCTTTTGATTTCAATGCCTCCAATTATAAAAAATGGGACGCTTCGATCGTTCGTGCAGCAGTAGATGTAATCACTCCTTACAATATGTTTCAGGCTTATGAAAAAATTTCGGAAAAACGAGTTTTGGAAAAATCGGAAGTGAAAACCGACATCGAAACTTTACTCGGCTCCGAGATGATTCGGGAGGAATCGGATACCGGCAGATATCAAAATGCTCTTCTGGAAACGAAAGGAGAAGCTATCTGGATCAAACTTCCTATCGAATTGAATGTAGTGCCCGGAAAAGAATATGTTATACAGACTACGTTCTACGGAGATTCGCTTTCCACATGGGGGGTGAAAAATTTACCGAATGAAACGAGTGTCTTGAGAACAAGTAGTTCTTATCCCAGATCATTGCTCATTCTTCCTTCTCAATCGAAAAAATTTTTGGAATCAAATAAGATCAAACAGTTTTCCGGATACTTACAAGGTGTGATTAGTGTCGTCAAAAAGAAATGAAGAGAATTGGATCACAGCTTCTTCGGATATAAAAAAACTCAAAGAACAATGGATTCATTCTTCTCAAACGAAGATTCCTTTATTGATCATTGGGGAATCGGGAGTAGGTAAATCTTTTTGGATCGAACAATCGATCCAAATCAGGAAAATTCAAACAAACGAAGTGAAGATTGTGGATTTTCATTCGCATCCTGCTTCGCTTGAGGAAATAAAGAATCTACTTAAAGCCCAAAAAACAAAAGTTATCTGGTTGAAAAACCTGGCATATGCTGAAATCGAAACAATCAAAGACTGGTTGAATTGGTGGAAGGAAGAGAAATACAATAAAGATCCGAAATATTACTTTTATTGGGAATTGGCCAAGGATGAAATTCCGTTATTGAAAGAAAAACCCTTGGCACAGGAATTTTTCGACCAGTTGAGATCATTTCGTTTTGAGTTGCCTCCTCTTTCAAAAAGAAAACCCGACATAGCTTTGTTTTTACAGAATTTTTTGGAGATGGCAAATACCGATTTTAAAAAAAAGGTTTTGTCCTTCGAGGAAAAATTCATTCCATTTTTTTTAGATCGAAATTACAAAACCAACTTACATGAATTAAAGGATCTTGTTTTTTCCATGGTGGCTTTCACTTCCACCAAACATGTTTTGTTAAAATCGCTCCCTTTGCATTATTTTATCTCGGATACTGAAAAATTACATGTCCAAACAGGGGTTTCCATCAGCGACTATGAGAAAGAAATCATTAAATCCAATTTGATACTCACAAATGGTAATCGCGAAAAAACCGCAAAAATCTTAGGTATTTCGGAACGGAATTTATATAGAAAATTAAAAGAATATCAGTTGGAAGAAGTTTGCTGAAGAATTCGAAACGCATCTATCATCTTTTGTGAAAAATAAATTCTACCTTCTTCGTTTCTAAGTCCCGATTTGAATTTGATATTCATTTCGATGAGCAGTTCATAGAAATCATTCAAGGATTTTTCAGTAAAATGTTTTGATTCCGTTGCCAGTTGTTTTCTCATAAAGTTTTTTCTACCTTCGGAAAAATGTCCTGTCTTTAACAAATCGTCCATAACGGGAATGGGAACTTCTCCATTGTGTTTCGCTCTGATGATTCTGAATTTCCGAATCTCATCCAATTTATAAAGAAGCCTGGTTAAAAAAGATAAAATGTCTCCGTTATCATCCGTAAATTTTGTAAATTCTTTAAAGAATTCCGTCTTTCTGCCTTGTACCAAATAATCCACAAGAGTAGATGGATTAACTTGGGTTTGGTTGAAAAGAATCGCATTGATATCATCCAATGTGAATTTGGTTTTATTCAAATACTGTTTTAATTTGCGAACGCTTTTTAAATAAGCTCCTATGTTGGCAGGTATCTTATGCACAAATTCATCCCAGGCATCACTATCCAATTGAACATGTTCCTGTTCCAATACTTCACGTAAGGTTTTGGTAATATCGCTTTGGTATAAAATTTTCGGTTTATAATAAGAATGTTGGCTTTGGAAAAGAGTATTGAAACTCGCGGGAAGATCTTTGGAATCGTAATGCACGAGAAAGAAAATTTTATCCGAAACGGAAGTGATATTTTTTTTGAAACCTACGTTGAAATCTCTGTATTCGGTAGAGGCTTTCGGATCCAGGATCGGTTTGAAAAAAGTCGTTCCATGTTTCACAATGATCAGTTTTTTCGGAAAAAACATATCGGGAGTGAAGAGTTCCGCAAAAAGTTTGTTTTGATCACCACCTTCCGCCACAATCACGATGATTTCAAAGGTTTCCCCTTGTTTTTCCAAGGTTTCTTTATAAAAATCGGTGATTAATTCGAATTCGTACGAATCCTCTCCTACAAAAGTGAAAATCTGGGGCAATTCCTTGGTCGGTGTTTTGAACAACTGGAATAGGGAAGTGTATTCTTTGCCTGTTTTTTTTGTTTCCATTTTTTTAAGAATGGTCTAATCTCGTAAGAGAGAAAGAGCGATAATCACAATATGGATATAGCAAGCGGTGTGGCAAGAGTTTCAGGATTAGGGGAACCACTTACGTATGTGATGCCCACATACAATACAAAGGCCATCGAAAAGGTGGATGCGGTTCAGTCGAGAGAATACAAACCCAAATATCCTTCCGAAGATACGGCAAGTCAGGCGAGTTCCATCCAAGGGGATTCCGGTAAAAAAGCCAGTTATACTCCCGGTGATCTTGTCAACGTTTACGCCTAAAACTTTTTCCTTACGGGGAATTTTCATTCCCCCAGTATTCCTTCCAAATTTCCCATCTTCCTAAAAACGAAAAAAGCGGAAACCCGACCACATTGTGGTACCTACCACGCCATTCCCGAACGGGACCATTCGTGTCCTGGATTCCATAAGATCCGGCTTTGTCAAAAGGTTGGGCCTTACGGATATAAGTTTCGATTTCCGAAATATTCCATTTTTTAAAAACAATCTCGGTCTCTTCGTAGAAAAAATCGAATTTCCCGACCGAATACAAACAAGCACCGGAAAAAACAGAATGAGATTTTCCGTTCAAATCGCTTAGAATCCGGACGGCGTCCTCAAAGTTTTCCGGTTTATGCAGAATCTTATTATTTTGTACGACAATTGTATCGCAAGACAGGTAGCAGGAATTCTTAATAAGGGCGTCGGGAGAACCAATCTTTGCTTTGGCGATCCGTTCTAAATAAGAAAGAGGGAGTTCGCCCGGGATTTCTTTTTCATCTATGTCGGAGGGTTTGATTTCAAATTGAATCCCTAAAGATTTTAAAATCTCAATTCTTCGGGGAGATCTACTTTTTAGAATGAACAAGTTCTTGCCTTTCTGTCAATGTTAGTCACAGTAAATTCTGTGAAGCAGAAGACTCCCATCCTTTTTCTGATGTTAATCTTAAATTTATCCTTCGGATGTAAATTCGGACATGTGGAAGATATCGAAGATTGCAATCCGATCGCAGATTATTATGAAAGAGGAGCGCATTATATTCGCAGGGATCTTGTGCGGGACGACGGAACTTTAGATTATAAAAAATTATTAGAAGATTCAAAACCGCAGAATAGCGAGTGTTATCCTGCCAATCATGAGGTGAAATGAAACTTTTCGACATAACTGGAAAAACCGTACTAATTACCGGCGCTAGCCGGGGAATTGGAAAATCCATTGCGCTTGGGTTCAGAGATGCAGGTGCCATTGTTTATGGAGCCGGATCAAGACCCGAATCGATCGAATGGATGGATAAAGAAGGAATCAACGGTGTTGTCATTGATGTCCGCTCTGAAAAAGATGCGTTCAATGCGATCGGGAAAATCCGCGAGAAACACGGAAAATTAAACTGTCTGATCAATAACGCCGGTATTGCGACAAATACTCCGGCCTCCGGGTTCAAAGAAGAAGAACTTCAAAATATGATTCAGACCAATTATACGGGTGTATTTAGAAATTGTCAGGCATATTACAAACATCATAAGAAAGACGGTGGTAATATCATTAACGTTGCTTCCGTTCTGGGTATGGTCGGCTCAAAGCTTGCTTCCGTGTATTCTGGAACGAAAGGTGCCGTCATCAGTTTATCAAAAGCTTTGGCCATTGAATGGTGTAACTCCGGTTATCGGGTAAATGTAATCTGTCCGGGGCTCATTGATACCGATATGACGGATATGATTAAGGACAAAGAGTATATTTTGAATCAGGTTCTTGCCGGTATTCCTATGGGTCGATTGGGAGATCCGGAAGATATTTTGGGTGCAGCGATTTACCTGGCATCGGATGCATCAAAGTACGTTACGGGGCAAACACTTGTCGTGGACGGCGGACTTATCGCGCAGTAGGTAGAATATGATAGATTATCTCCATCCTATCAACCCGGAAATCCGAAAGCTCAAACAAATTTCGGAACGATTGAAGAATGGAGAGATCTTTATCTTTCCAACTGACACTGTTTATGCGATCATTGCGGATTCACATTCGAAAAAAGGTGTCGAAGCCATTTACTCCCTTCGAAAGCTTCCGAAAGACAAACCACTTTCTCTGCTTTGTAAAGACATTTCCATGGCTTCGCATATGATAGAGTACCTTCCTAATCCTACTTACAAATTGATGAAAAAGATCACACCGGGGCCTTTTACATTCATTTTAAAAGCAAATAAAAATCTTCCAAAACCTTCGATTGCAAATAGCAAAGACAGACATATTGGAATTAGAATTCCCGGTCATAATTTTTTGGAAGAATTATTAAAGATTCATGATTCTACACTCACTTCTACGTCGGCCTTTACAAATGACGAATTTCTAATCGATATTGATGATTTGGAAGCTGTTTATGGAAGTCATGTTGCCGCAATCATCGACGGAGGAATTGTCAAAGTGGAACCTTCTACAATTTTAGATTGCACGGAAGATAAGATTAAAGTGATCCGGGAAGGTAAAGGATTTTCGGATTTGAATCTTCAATCGGAAGAGTGATCGGATGTCTCGGAAACGATTTATTTCAAAACTTTAAGTAGTTGTTTCTTATAAGCTTTCATTCTGGCTTCGGAATGTTTCGGTAACTTTAAATCTATTTCTTGATTCAAATACCTATCGATTGGGATGATTCTGTACCCTGAAGGATACACCCAAACCGGCTCGTAGTTTATATTTGCGATTTCTTTGGAATCTTTTCCGTTCACTACCAGATCGAAATTTAAAATAATTCCTCCGTCTGTAAATGGTGCATTCTGCGCGGATAAAAAATTACCTAAAGAATAAGCAACTAACTGTTGTTTTTGTGTATTCTCGTTTGAAGCAGTTTCTATCTTTTTGAAATTCTGTACTACATGAGGATGTCCTCCGATGATTAGGTCGGCTCCTTCTTCCAATGCGACATCCACCCATTTGATTTGATTTTTATCGGGCTCTGTTTTATATTCCGTTCCAAAATGAAACCAAACAAGTGTAAAATCCACATTTTGAGTTTTCGAAAATCGGATATCTTCTCTGATTTTTTTCTCTTCGATCAAACGAACGATTTTTTCTCCGGGAACTTTGATTCCGTTTGTTGAGTAGGTATAATTATAAACTGCAATACGGATTCCGTTCTTTTCCAAAATAAAATGTCTTCTGTTTTGATAGTCCGATTCCGAAGAATATGTTCCCAAAGGTATCATCCCTTCAGCGAGCACGGTTTCAATTGTCAGATCAATTGCCTGGGCTCCCTTGTCCGCAGAATGATTGTTTGCTGTTGAGAGCACATGAAATCCTGCTTTTGCAATACTTTGAACAAACCCGGGAGGAGAACCGAATCTCGGATATCCGCTGTGATCAGCTTGATCTTTCGTAATCGTAGTTTCCAAATTTCCAAAAACGATGTCATAGTTTTGTAAGATAGGTTTTACATATTCGAAACTCGAATCGGCAGAATAAGATTTTGTTTTTGCATTCCAATATGTACCCAACTGCGAATTGTGACACATAATGTCACCGACGATTGCAATTCTAACTTGCTTTTTTCCTATCTTGGAAGGAAAACTAGAACATTGATTGAGTAGGAATGAAACACTAATGAACGTATTTATTATAAGATATCTATATATTATCTTAACCATTTCTAGCTTATGTACTTCCTGCAGTTGGGAGTCGGATTATAAAGCAGCGGCAAAGAGATCCTTACAACCGAATACGGATCTGATCCTTGTACCTTATCCTTTCAATATTTTCGATAAACATTCAAGAGAATCAATCACTCTTTCTCATTATACTCAGGAGGAAATTAAAAATATTCTTCAGGAATACGATCTGTCTTGGGAAGAATTGAAGGATAGCTGGAAATGGAATGAAAAAGAACAATCTTTTGAGAAAGAAGTCAACTATACGTCTCACTATACTCAATACTCTTATGATACGAATATTCCTGTTTGGATCTACGGGCCAAAATGGTTTTATAATGGCAGCTACTCTGATAAGATTCATCAGCAGCATCTTGCTTCCATACTTTCGAAAGTATTGGATTTTTCTTTTTCCAATTTGCTTGATGTTCAATTCTTATCTAAAATCTTCAAAACCAATCCGGAAAAACCGAAGCTTATCATTACCATTGTAGTGGATCAAGGCGGGCAACAATTGTATTCCGCTCATCCCAATTCTTTTCCGTTTCTCAAAGATTTAAAATCAAAATCAGTATATTTTAAAAATGGAAAAGTGGGGCATTTGGAAGCTCATACCGCTGTAGGACATGCTGCCATCGGAACAGGGGCTTACCCGTCACAAACACAAGCATTCTCGAATGAAATCTATTCCTGGTCCAAAGGAAAAATCGATGTCCATCAAGTTTACCAAGGAGTAGGCGATTCTATCAACCTGAATGAATTGAAAGCGGCAAGCCTTGCCGACGAATGGGATATTTATTTAAATAACGAACCTGTAGTTATTAGTCAATGTTATGCGGCAAGGGCAAGTATAGGAATGGCCGGCCATGGAAAGGATTTTCTGTCTAAGAGCGGGCAAACCTCTGATATGGATTTTGTTTATTGGGAAAATACGAAAGACCTGAAATGGGATACTTATTCGAATGCATACCTTATCCCTGAAGCGGTGAAGAGATTTAATCTTTATGATTTTTATAAAGAAAAGGAAAAAACAACGACCAGTTCTTTCAAAGTAAAAGATCGTTTAGAGTTTTTACAAAAGATTCATTTTTTCCAAGCATCGGAATATCAAGTATTGTTAGACGGTGAATCCATTCGAACTGCGATTCAAAAAGAGATTTTAGAAAAGAAAAAACATTTGGATGGCGATACAGATCTAGTTTACGTGACTTTGAAAGCTACGGATGCAGTCGGTCATTTATCAGGTTGGGAATCGGAAGAGGCTCGCAAAATTCTTTCCGCAACAGACAAAGAAATCGAAAAGATATTTAGCTTTTTAAAAGAAAACTACGGCGAAGATTTCATTCTCGTAATAACGGCTGATCACGGTGCCGCGCCCATGCCGGAAGTATCAAATGCCAGTTTTCTATCACATGACCAATTCTTTGACGAACTTTCCGGGCTTTTACCAAAGGAAGTCCGGACGGAAAAATCGATCGTTCAATGGGTAACTCATTCTCATCTTAGTTTGAATCGGGATGTAATGAAGGAGTATTCTATCACCGAAGAACAGGTGATAGAAAAATTGGAAAACCTTCAGGTCGGTGGTAAGCCATTCTTCCGAAGGATATGGAAGCGAAGCGACTTGTGATTTTTAAGTCGCTTTTTTGAAATCCTTTAAAGTTAAAAACACTTTAATTTCTTCGTAGTCAATTCGATCCAAAGATACGGTGACCGGATCACCGATGAAAAAGATTTTAGTATGTTTTTTCGAATAAAACGAAAAATCATTCTTAACCATGATCTCGAATTCATCGGTAAATTGTTGTTTATCGAGAACTCCTTCCAGACTTGAATCTTCCAGCTCGACAAATACTTGGGCCGGTCGGATCCCCACGATGAAACCTTTGAACTCTTTTTTCCCGGTGGATTCCAAGTAACGGAAAGATTTAATTTTAATAATGTCTCTCTCCGCATCTGCTGCTCTTCTTTCTTCATCGGAACAATGTTTTCCAATCATAGCGATACTAGGTTTGTCGTAAGGTAGTTTGGTTCCTAAAATTATCGCATGTAATACCCTGTGTACTACTAAATCCGGGTAACGACGGATTGGTGAAGTAAAATGACAATAGTCTTGAAAACCAAGTCCCCAATGTCCGAGAGTTTCTCCTCCGTAATATGCCTGCATAAAACTTCGAAGCAATAGATAGTTGAAAATTTTAGCTACTGAGTTGTTTCCAATTGCATTTACTGCGGCGGTGATCTCCGGATAACTAGTGTCCTTGATTTGGATATGAAATCCGTTCAGTTGAAGAAACTGATTTAACATTTCCAATTTCTCTTCATCCATAGTTTCATGAATTCTATGCAGGGTGGGTGCATTTTTTTTACGAAGAAATTCATCTACTTTCGTATTTGCAGATAACATCAGTTCTTCGATTAACATATGACTGTTTAACCTTTCTCTGACTTCAATTCCTACGGGTTTTTGATCTTTGTCCCATTGGATGGTGGTTTCCTTGATATTTAAATCGACTCTACCGTTTTGAATGCGTTTTTTGCGCATATTGTCGGTGAACTTGGATATTTTATAAATCCAGGATTCCGGGTTTTTGGATTTAATCTCATCTTCCGCCATTTCGTAAGTATATCGTTGGTTCACCTTGATCACTGACTTGTAAAATTTGGCATTGTAAATTTCGCCTTCTTTACTCGCTTCCATCTCAACTGTAAATGCCAGACGATTCTTATTTGCTACAAGACTGCAAAGATTCTCCGATAGAACAGGAGGTAACATAGGCACGACTTTGTTCGCCAAATAAACGGACGTTGCTCGTTGGTAAGCTTCGTCATCCAATGGAGTGCCTACTTTTACATAATGCGAAACATCTGCAATATGAACCCAGAAACGGATTTTGTTTCCTTCCTCCTGAAAACTAATGGCATCATCAAAATCTTTCGCAGTAATCCCATCAATCGTCACCGCATAAAGATCTCTCAAGTCAGTACGGGAATTCCAATCACTTACATTGGATGCTTCCACTTCCTCGGGAAGATCAAGTTTAATATTATCAGGATGTTGTACGTCAAAATTGTACTTCATCAAAATTCTCTGAAAATCCGGATCTTCTTTCGTATCCGATTCGAATCTTAAAAAAGATACATCGTATAAATTGTCTTCCGGGGTTACACCTTCTTTGAGTTTGACAATCAAGATATCATCGATTTGAATTTTATCCAAGATATCTTTCAACAGAGTTTTTGAGTGAATCACTCCTTCTTTCTCATCGCCTAACATATCTAGAAATTTTCCAAATACGAATCGATTGTTTTTTTCCGTAACCCTCAGGCGATAAAGTGTGCGACCTCTTTTAACAATCGCGGTTACCTCGCCTTCAAATCGGTCTTTTCTTCCGATTCCCAAGGGAAGTACTTCAACTTTGTCTCCGGTAATTGCGGTATTAATCATCGAACCGGGAATGAATACTTCGTTCTTGCTTGGTAAGCTTAAGAACCCATCACCTCTTCTGGAAACGGAGATTCTTCCGTAAAAGCGAAAAGGATTTGCGATTAGGATTCTTTTTCCATCCATCACAAGTAGGTTTTCGTTTTCCAAAGATAAAAGCAAATTGTCCATTGCAATCATCAGTTCTTTATTTGAGTTTTGTTTTCTTTCTTTTCGCGCCGGTTTCTTCTTCGTCGGTGCTTTTTTCGGTTTTTCCGTTAGATCTAAAAATTTATTTTTTAACTCTTGTTTTGTGACTTCTTTACCGGCCTTCGCTTCTAAATAGTCTATGATTTTTTTTTGAATTTTATATGTATCCATTACGTTGTGTTAGTTTCTAAATAAGTGCCGCGAATATAATTGGGGAGAAGAAGGGAATAATTGGAAGTTTCTAAATCGGCACGTAAGATTATATCTTTCTTACTTTCTAAAATTGGCATACTTTTCGGTAAAGTCTCTTCAATTTTAATCATTTCCTTATAAAATTGGACGTTTGTTTCACCTGAATAAACAAAGCAGACATCATCCTTTTGCAAATTTTTCAAATATTCTTCGATTTTTGCAGATATCCAATCGAAAGTCCCTGAATAATTACCTTTTGTTAAATGGCCGAAATAATATTTTTTTTGTTTTCCATCCAAACATACAAACGTAGATTTTTTCTTCTCAGTTTGAAAAAAATACCGACTATATGCTTCTACGGTATCCATCCCTAAACAAGGAATTTTCCATAATTGGGACAAGTTTCTTGCAGTGGTGACTGTGATTCGAATCCCTGTGAAAGAACCCGGACCCGTAAGTATAAAGATTCCATCAGGTTTATCCCATCCGGAAAATTGCAAAGCTTTCCCGATTTCTTCCACCAAACGAAAGGAAGATTCTTTAGGACAATATTCTTGAAATTCATAAATAACTTCGTCCGGTTTCTCAGAATTCAAAATCGTTGTGGAAACATGAATCCAATCCTGAGTGGCATCAAAGAATAAAATCTTCATTTTGGTGTTTCCAATGTATAATTTCGGGTTTCCAAAGTATCGTGTTCGATGTTGAGATAAAGTCGTCCTTCTTTAGGAAGCATACTTTCCGCTATTTCCCACCACTCGATGAGTGAAATGCCTTCTTTTCCCCAGATTTCATCGAAGCCGAGTTCAAATAGTTCACCGGTATCTTTAATCCGATAGAGATCAAAATGGTGAACCGGGATGTTGTCTAGATCATATAAGTTATGTAATGCGAATGTAGGCGAATTTACCAATTCACTTGAATTTCTGGAATCCATCCATTTGCGAATGAAGGTTGTTTTCCCTGTACCTAAGTCCCCTGAAAATAAAATACAGGGAAACTTTTTTTGGGAGAGTAAGCTGTCTATGTTTTGATTGAGAGCGGAAAGGATTGGTTCGATTTTATCCAAAGGAACGGATACGAAATTTTTTATCATTCTTTGAACAGATGCTCTACATCTTCTTGATTGTATTGATAAGCTTTCCTACAGAATTCACAAGTAATTTCTATTTGTCCTACATCGGTCAAAATCGACTCGGCTTCCTTTTTTCCCAAAGAGACGATGATTTCGGACACTTTATAGCGGGAACAATCACATAAAAATTCAGGTTCTTCCGTAGACAAAACGGCAAGCTCCGATTCGATTGCGATCATAAGTTCCGTTCGCATCTCTTCGAATCCCAAGTCCCAAAATGATTCTTTATTGATGATGGGAGAAATTTTTTCATTCAAATATTTGAAATCCGATTCGCTTGCTTCCGGTAATGCCTGAAGCATAATTGCCTTCGCACGGAAAGGATCTCCATCTACTTTCAACGGCTCCACGTCCATTCCTACGATCGCTCTTACTTGATCCGACTCGGTTAGGTATTTCAGAAAATTTACTTCAAAGGTATCTTCTACCAAATTTGTAAAAGATTGGTAAAAATCCGCATTCATTTCCCATCGAATGACTTTCATTATCCCTTGCCCCAGGATAAATTCATTACGAATGTCTCCTACGGCAAATTCGCCCGGATACGCGACTGCTTTCATTACCCCATAACGGTTGCTATAAGCAAGAACTGATTTGTTCGTATCGTCCTTCCATTGGATACTGACTCTTTGTTGATCCTTTGTCATCTCTGCAAGAAACAGAGCGCCCATCAGGGTCTTTGAGAGAAAAACACTCATCTCCGAGTTAAGCTCGTGCAATAAGATGATTTCTCTTGCCGTTTTGGTTAGATCAACGATGGAAAATCTAAAATGGTAATTGGGAATGATTCCTAAAATAACTGAATCTGTCATTATTTGATTGAAAGAGGTGATTTCTAATTCAGTTTATGCTGCAAGACGGATTCTGCAATCGTAAAAAGGAAAAATCATGATCTTTGGAGTGGATTATTACCCGGAACAATGGGAAAAAAAAGATTGGGACGAAGACCTTTCCATTATGAAAAATATGGGTCTCACTTCGGTTCGACTGGCTGAATTTGCTTGGGCACTTATGGAACCCAGGGAAGGAAAATTCGATTTTTCCTTATTCGACGAAGTATTGGAAAAAATTCACAAAGCGGGCATGACCGCGATCCTCGGAACTCCTACGGCATCTTTTCCTCCCTGGTTGTATAAAAAATATCCTGAAATCGTTCAAATTTCCAAAGAAGGAATCGTTCGCACAATCGGTACTAGGCGACAAGCCTGTTTTTCCTCTCCGGCGTATCGCAAAGCGACGGAAAAAATAGTAACCGCAATGGCAAAACATTTCGGAAATCATCCCGCCGTTACAGGTTGGCAGATTGATAACGAACCAGGTCACGAGGGATCGGATTTGGATTATTCGCACTTGGCTCTCGCCGGCTTCCGGAAATGGCTGAAAGCAAAATACAAAACTATCGCAAACTGTAACAAAAGTTGGGGGAGTGTGTTTTGGGGAATGATGTACAATGACTGGGATGAAATTCCCGTTCCAGCGTCCCATGTTGCCAGCAATTTTAATCCTTCCATGATCCAGGATTATTACCGGTTTCAATCAGATGAATTGATTTCTTATTTGACCCTTCAGGCAAATATCATTCGAAAGTATTCGAAAGGAAGACCGCTCACCGTAAATCTTTATCCTTCACCGTTTTTACCTATCACCGATATGCACAAGTTATTCGGTGAATTGGATTATGTGTCTTGGGACAATTATCCTGTTTGGGGAAATCAAAAAGATCCTTTTCCGCATCCACTTGTATCTGCAACACAACAGTACTGTCGTGGATTGAAAAACAAAGCGTTTACCGTTATGGAACAAATTTCGGGAGTACAGGGTCATGATACTTTGGGATATCTTCCCCCTCCGGGTCAGATAGGTTTGTGGCTAACCCAAGCCATTACAAACGGTGCGAATCAGATTTATTTTTTTCGCTATCGTACGGCTCGTTTCGGGCAAGAGCAGTTGTGTTATGGAATTTTGGACCATGGTAAAAAACTCACACATAAGTATTTCGAACTTCAAAAGAAAATCCGTGAGATCAAAGATTACGCGGAAGACATTGCAGATGTTCCTTATCCGGCTGAAGTTGCCGTTTTACATGACATTGAAAATGCACGTAGTTACAAACACCAACCATTGAGTGACGGATTGAAATTTTCTCCCGTATCTTTTGCACAAGTGGGTTACGACATTGAAATCGCAACTTGGTTTGCCGGAACCAATGTGCTCAACGCAAATACACATTCTTTGCCGGCAAAAACCGATATTGATTTTAAAAATTACAAAGTTATTACTCTTCCTCTTTATACTATGTTTGAAGACGCAGTGATTCAAAAATTAGAGAACTATGTGAAAGAAGGCGGCACATTGGTTTTAGGCTATCGCGCCGGAATCAAAGACCAAAATCATTGGATGGTGGAAGAGCCTGTACCTGGGCGATTTCGGGAAATGGCTGGGGTAGAAACTTATCAATTTGAAGCGATGGGCGAAGGGGAAAAAGTTTCCATTCGAATGGGGCTATTTCCTTTGCGAGGAACCAAATTTTGTGAGTTATTGGAACCGACTACTGCAAAGCCGATCGCTTATTATTCAGATAGTCGGAAATTTTATAAAGGAAAACCTGCGATCACTTTAAACCAATACGGAAAGGGAAAAGTTTATTATGTAGGAACCTCTCTTAGTCCGGAAACTATGGTCTTATTCTACCGTAAGGTTTTGATTGGAGCCGGCGTTAAATTCGGGTTTTTAGGTTCCACCGTTGAGAAACAATACCGAATCGGCCGAAAATACGATTATGAAATCATTATGAACCATTCCTGGAAATCTTCTTGGGCAGGATTCAAAAGATTGAAACCGTTCGAAACTCGCATAACAAAGATTAATAAAAATATATAAATGTTAATTAAAGATTTCAAATCCGTCAATAAAATGCTAAACGATATATCCGGGAAAAATCATTCCGGAAGTATCTATGTAGACAACTTGCATTCTCCTTATATCCGTTTTGAAGAAAAATTCGTAATCCCCGCTTCTTCGATCACTCACCCGGAATTTTCCGCGGTCAAAGATTTTGTTTCCATCTTATCCAAGTATCTTCCTGAAGCAATCGAAGGAACCTGTCTTTTGCCGGAACCGAGACCAAAACGGGAAACAGGAAAATTATTTTTTGTAAGGCCAATCGTATTCAGTAACAAACAATTTCTTTATGTTTTCGCTACCGACATGCAATATCTGGGCGGTGCTTCCGGAGAAGAGATTAAGAAACCAGGCGCACAAAATTTAACTCCTAGCATCATCACTGATCGGATTTATTTTCAGGTTAAAATTTTTCCCATCGAATCAGTGAAAGAAGAGGGGGATCATATTCTTGATTTTAAGTCTCAACGATTCCAAGGAGGGGTGTTTCGAGTTGAATCCGATCGAACACATGACCATCCGATCCGAAGATTTTCGGAAATTTTTGACGAAATCGATTTCTCGGATATCGAATCGAAAATTAGGGAAGAGTTGGGGATCAATCCTGAAATTTGGCAGCTAGGCCGGGTTTACAGTCCCATCGGCATTGATTATCTGGCTTTGAGTTTGCGTTTTTTAACTCCTTCTCTACCAAAAATCATCAGAGAGTTTAGGAATTTTTATTCCGTTTTAGATCCGGGAGAAGACGGCGTGGAAGAAGGAGCAAGATCCGCTTACCATTCCTATCTAAAACAATTTGCTGCGGAAAGAGCACAGTCTCGCTCGGGCAATATGTTGTGGAAAATCAACTTTACTGAAAAAGACCATACTCCGCAATAAGGTAAGCCATGAGCATTTCTTCTCCTACCATTAGCTTTCCCGTTGAGGAAACCATCAAACGAATCGAATTCATTAAATCCAATGCCAGTGGTATCATTCACGAAGCAAAAAAGATTCAGAAAGAAATGTCCGGTATTCGCTCTAAAACGGATGCCGATGAAAAAGAAAGAATCCATGCCGCCGATCGGGTATTAGGTGATATATTTATCAAGTTTTTGCAAAAGGCTTTTCCGAAAGACGGAATTTTATCGGAAGATAAGGAGCCGATTGACGGAACCAATGATTTCCGTTGGGTTCTAGACCCTGTAGACGGATCGATGAATTTTGTAAGAGGGCTTCCTCTTTATGCGATTTCTTTCGGATTGGAACATCGTGAAACACCTGTTGGGGGAGTGGTGATTGTTCCTCCGCAAGATGCGGTTTATTCCGCAGTCTTGGGAGAGGGCGCGGTGAAAAACGGAGAGACTATTTTTACTTCTTCCGTTTCGGAATTGAATAGAGCTATCTTCAGTCCGAACCTTCCTACCAAAAGAGCTCATATGATCCAGGAGATTATGGCTGACCTTTCCGGGTTTTTGACTTATGCGCGTTCTTTTCGTAGAACTGGTTCCTTTATCCTGGACTCTTGTTGGATTGCGGAAGGTCTGATGGATGCCATCTGGGAAAAGTCAGTCAAACATTGGGACATTTCGGCAGTCTCCGTGATTCTGAGCGAAGCAGGTGGCAAAATGACCGATCTGAATGGAAAGCACTATTACACAGGTCTTCCCGAGTTGATTGCCTCTAATGGAATCATTCACGACGAAATTCTGAATTTATTAAAAACGGTTCGCTCTTCCGTAAGCAGAAACTAATCAAAATAGAATGATTATTAGTTTACTAGAATCATTCTAATATTTATTTTAAAGAAAATAGAGATACACTTTACCATCTAGGAGACTTCCAATGGAACATAAACTTCCCGAATTACCTTACGCAAAAGATGCACTTTTACCGCACATTTCCCCTGAAACTTTGGAATTTCACTATGGGAAACACCACCAAACCTACGTTACAAATTTGAACAATCTGATCAAGGGAACGGAATTTGAAAATTCTTCTCTGGAAGACATTGTGAAAAAATCGAGTGGAGGAATTTTCAATAATGCGGCTCAGATTTGGAATCACACTTTTTACTGGCATTCTCTTTCTCCAAAAGGTGGCGGACCTGCAACCGGTGCCGTTGGCGATGCAATCAACAAAGCATTCGGTTCTTTTGATGCTTTTAAAGAAAAGTTCACTCAATCCGCTGTTACCAATTTCGGTTCCGGTTGGACTTGGCTTGTGAAAAAAGGAGATTCCGTAGAGATCGTGAATACGAGCAACGCAGGTTCCCCTTTGAAAGATGGAATTCAATCTCTTATCACTGTCGATGTTTGGGAACATGCTTACTATATTGATTTTAGAAATGCTCGTCCGAAATATTTGGAAGCATTCTGGAATCTAGTGAACTGGGAGTTCGCAAACCAAAATTTCAAATAAGCATTCGCTAAATTATGCAAAGCAAAAGGCAGGTAAGCGAAAGCAAGCCTGCCTTTTTTATTTCAGAAACAAAGGAATTTAGAATCTTGGTATCCGTAACCAAGTAAAGGTGTCATATGAGTCTTCCGAAAATTGAAATCCCGAAAAAGCCGAAATACATAAATCTGGAATTGCCGAGAGAGATTGAATTTTGGGAGCTATTTCGTTTTTTCGAAAAAGAATACGATACTTGTTTTTTACTGGAATCGGCGGGTGACAATCAATATGACTCTCGTTACTCGGTGATCGGGTTCGATCCGGAACATACAATCATAGGAACTCCCGGTAATCTCAATATAGACGGAAAAGATTATAAAGTAACAAATCCTTACTATTCCCTCCGTGAACTGACGAATTATAATTCGCTAAGCATCAGTTATGCGGGTGGTCTTGTAGGATACTTAAGCTATAATTCGATGCAATTTTTAGAGCCTAAGCTTAAGATACAACCACACCCGGATTTTCCAGCTATGGAATTCGGGATGTATCTTGACGGATTGATTTACGACAAATTTACCGGAGAGCTTATTTATTTTAATAATGGAAAGGATCGTTCGAAGGAAATTTCCTTCATACTGAATCGGGTGAAATCGAAAAAAGATTTATTGAAGCCGAGTGTCAGTGTAAAAGCGGAAGGAGGTTTTTTCTCCAAGGATACTCATAAAGAAATGGTAGAGGAAACTTTGGAAGAGGTTAAAGCCGGGAATACCTTTCAATGCCAAATCGGCTTTGAAGAGAAATTTAGCGTAAAAGGAAACTCTCTCGCGATTTACGAAACTCTTAGAAAAATTAATCCTTCGCCTCATATGTATTATGTGAAATTTAAAAAAAGAGTCATCTTGGGAGCGAGTCCGGAGCTATTATTTAGGCTTAGACAAGGTGAAATGGAATCCTTTCCCTTGGCAGGTACCACAAAAAGAGGAAGTAATCCCCAAGAAGATATCGATCTTGCAAGAAAACTTCTAACAGACCCGAAAGAAATTGCAGAACACAATATGCTTATCGACTTACATAGAAACGACGTAGGTAGAGTTGCAAAATTCGGAACGGTTAAAGTAAGACGTCGTTTCGATGTGAAAAGATTCAGTCACGTTCAACATATTTCCAGTGAAGTGGTAGGCATTCTGAAGGCAAAAGAAGATATGTTTTCAGGTCTGGCAGCTTCTTTTCCTGCAGGTACTTTGTCAGGAGCACCAAAAATCGAATCGATGAAGATCATAGAGAGGATTGAAAAAAGTCCTAGGGGTCCGTACGGGGGAGCTGTAGGTTCTTTCGGATTCAATGGGGATTGTACTTTTGCCATTCCCATTCGAAGTTTTTTCGTATGTGAAGATCGTGGATTTGCCAGGGCATCCGGTGGAATCGTATATGATTCTTTCGCGGAAGGAGAATATCAAGAAATCATCAATAAGATGGCATCCGTTAAACGGGCATTACAAGATCATTTGGAGGAAGGAAAATAAATGAAAGTTTTAATCTTGGACAATTACGATTCCTTCACATTCAATCTCTATCAATTGGTAGGTGAGATTTTGGAAGAAATAGGCAACCCGTTCCAATTGGATGTATTCCGAAATGACGAAAAGGAATTTAAAGAAATCGAATCGGCAAATTACGATCGAATCATTATTTCTCCGGGACCCGGCCATCCTGCCGATAAGGAATACTTCGGAATTTCGAGTGACATCTTACTAAACTTAGGCGATAAAACTTCCATCTTGGGAATTTGTCTCGGGATGCAAGGCATGGCGACTACGTTCGGGGGAGAGGTTGTACGTGCGAAGATTGCGATGCATGGTAAGCTTTCTCCCATTTCACATGACGGAAAAGGTGTTTTTAAAAATTTAACACAAAACATTGAAATCATGCGTTATCATTCCCTGATTGCTGAAGAATCCAGTTTGCCGAAAGAATTGGAAATCACTGCACGCGTAGTAAGTCCCGATCAAAAAGGGGAAATCATGGGTTTAAGGCATACCAACCTGAAAATAGAAGGAGTTCAGTTTCATCCGGAGTCTTTTGGTTCGGAAGAAGGCAAACTTTTGTTGAAAAATTTTTTAGTTGGAAGCGGAACCTTTTAAATCCTTGAGCATCGCTGCTTCCCAAGAAGCGTAAAATTCAAAATCTTGGGCAGCATCTTGGGAATTATCATTTCCGAAGAGAGAGAATTTCTTTCGCATAATCTCACTATAGGTGGTGATCTTATTGGTTTGTAAATTTCCTTTTTTCAGATACACAGCTTCCAATTGAGAGCCGCCTTTCCCTTGGGTGCCATTCACCAACAAAGTCATCATATCTGAAAAATATTCATTCATATTACCCGGAATAAAAAGATCAATCACACCTGTAGGGATAAAGTAGAGTAGATTTCCTGAAATTTCCTTTTTGCCGACTTTCGTAAACTTCCCCTTAAATCGATCTTCATGGGCAAGGCTTTGGTATTGGAGAATGTATTCCAGATCTTGGATTTTTGCAGTGATTCCGTAAGAACGAATTTCAATATCAGCTAGAAAATGAATTTCAACGGGTTTCTGAAAGAATTGTTTTCTCGGCCGGGCGGGAAGTCGGAACTGTAGAGTTTTGCCTTGATTGGATAGATGGATTCGATCTTCCGGATTGGCCTTGTCCCAGATTTCCAAATTCAATTTGCTCTTTTCCAATCGACTTCCCGTTCGGTTGTAAAATCCGGGGAATCTTTTTTGCGTTTCTTCATTTAGAACAAATTCCAGAACGACCCAGTCGGTTTCATCGTAAATATGGCACTGCATTGATTCGCATAAAAATTGTAAGTTGGCAGAATCTTTTTTCAATTTCTGATAGGAAGGTTCATCATTTGCAATGAAAACAAATTCGTTCAACCAGGCAAAAAAATCACGAGGCAAATAACCGTTCCAATGGGAAGTTTGGGATCTTTGTAAGGTATAGATTTCCTTCCGTCCCCAAAGTTTGGGAGTATACTCAACTTTGGCAAAATAATCCAATCCGACGATTGTTTCGGGATACCAGTCGATGGACCATTTGCCCGAATCCGATAACTTCCCACCTAACTCTAAATAGAATACACCGGAATCAGTTTTTTTTAAATCTTTCTCTTTCGCTTGAGAAAAACCTCCGAATTGTGCAGTTAAGAAAGTTTCATTCGTCGTGGACGATTTGATCGCTCTTTGCATGGAATCATAATCTTTCCAAAATTGGTAATGGCTTCCGTTAGGTTTGTTGCAAGAAAAGAAAAAGGATAGAACTAAAGAAAAAAATAAAATTGGATTATAATACTGTTTTGAGAATAACATACAACTCTTTGACTTTTTCATCATCCGCAGTTTCCAAATATTCTCTATGAATTTCTTTTCCTTTTCTGTCAAAAATCCTTAAAAACGCTTTTTCCGGTTCCAAACCTTGGATTAGCTCGCCTTTCCGGTCCAACAATACCGCTTCAAACTGCTTTGATTTGGATTCTTCGATGTATTTTTCAACAAGCTGGTTGGTTTCTTTCAGATTCAAATAAGATAAGAAAGCGATTTTGTCTGCATCTTTCCAAAGTAGATTTTGCATTTTCCAATAAATCTTGCGACCTATCTTTCGGCACAACTCTACATCCCTGATTTCACATCCTAAAAAAACTACAGGTTTCCCCTTGATAGAAGTATGATTGTATTGTTTTCCATACTGATCGGCCATTTGAAAATGAGGAAGAGTGTTCGCATGAGTAGAAACGGTAGAAATGAAAAATATGCAAAGAAAATAAAAAAGTACTCTGAGTTTTGCGAACACAAAGAAAAGATTTACCTATGAGATTTGCTTCTGCAAGTTTATTTTTGATTTTTCTGTTCAGTCTCTTTTCGGGAGTCCAAACTTGCAGAACGACTGAAATTCGGAAAGAACATCTGACTCTTGTAAATTCATCGGAAGACATTGCCGTTTTTTCCGTCTCTAAAGAAGTTCTTTCCTCCATTCTTCCGCATAATATCTATTTGTTGAATTCGGATTTTTCGGAACCGACTAGTATCGGGTCGATTTTAAAACGGGTGGATTATCGGTTGAGCATTCTTTCCAGTGAAGATTGGACTGCAATATTGGAACAGAATATATTATCCAAACTGGATGAAATGATATTTGAATCGATTCAAAAAGCACCTTCTGCCGCTTATTTGATTCTTATAAAAAAGGATGATCCTCTTTCTCCTTTAACAAAAATTTTGCGAACTAGCATTTTATATATTAAGACCCTGAACGGAGAGGTGATCATAATTCCGGACTTAAGACAAAATATCACATTCGCCTCACAGTATAAATTCGACGACTGGAGTATTTATTCTCTTGAGAAGGTGAAAACTTCCTACAAACAGGATCTTCGGATCAAAAGCAAGGGAACCCCGATGAGCTTTTATATTGAGAAATCGGCGGATAAGATTTCAGTATATGGTAGAGTGATCGTTCATAAAGAGACGGAACTTCTTCCCAAACCAATTTTACTTCGAGTGCCCGATGAAGAAGAGATAAATACGACTAAATCGGATTGGCAATCCGTTCCGGATCGAATCAAAATATTGGATGATTTGAGAAAGAAACAACTAATCAACGAAGAAGAATATCAAAATAAGAAAAAACAATTATTAGACGAGCTTTAAATCCCGTCTCCGTGGATGAATTCCTGAATGAATCGTTCGTTTTCTTCGATGGATTCCAAACTTTCCGGTTTTTGTTTTTCCAAAGATTTCTGTTTTTCAGATAGCTGGTTCAACAACTGTTGTTGGGTTTCCAACTTTTCCAGTAATACGGAAAAAACCTTTGCGATAGGATCCGGCATCTGATTATGTTCTAACATTTGTTCTACTGTATCCGTGCCAGCACCGGATTTTACCACTTTTCCAGGGATACCTACTACGGTGCTTCCGCTCGGAACATTTCGCATAACAACCGATCCAGCTCCAACGCGCACATTATCTTCGATCAATATGTTACCCAAAATCTTTGCGCCTGCACCAATCACCACGTTCTTTCCGATTGTGGGGTGTCTTTTTCCGGATTCTTTTCCGGTTCCCCCGAGAGTCACTCCCTGAAAAATCAAACTACCGGTTCCTACTTCGGCGGTTTCTCCGATCACTACACCTGTTCCGTGATCAATGAATACCCCTTTTGCAATCTTAGCTCCGGGATGAATATCGATCCCTGTAAGAAAGCGGGAAAAATAATTGATCATCCTGGGTAGTAAAGGTACTTTAATTTGATAGAGAGAGTGGGAAATTTTATGCAACCAGATGGCGTGCAATCCGGGGTAACACAAAATAATTTCAATATATGATTTTGCGGCAGGGTCAAATTTTCTTATCGCGCGAATATTTTCAAACATCTGGTTTATTTAGTCCTAAAATTGGAAATAAGGTTGTTTAGTTGTTCGGATAACTGTGCTAAGTTGACAGTAGAACTAGCAAGTTCCTCTGCAGAAGCTGCGCTGGATTGAGAAATCGTATTTACCTGTTCAATGGCGGAAGCAATTTCATGGGAAGATGTTTCCTGTTCATTTGTCGCTTCTGCAATGAAATTGGCTAAATTCGTAAGATTCGTAATGGATAACATCACTCTTTGGCTTTGTTGATTTTGTGTTAGAGTGGAATATGAAATTTCTTCCGTTAAAGTAGCGGCTTCCCGTGATTTTTCCAAAATCCTTTTGAATCCATCTACTAAAAGTTCGATAATGGATTTTCCATCACTTACTTTTTTGATAGAGTCCATGATGAGGTCTTCGATCTGTTTCGTCGCGCCTTGCGATCTGCTTGCAAGTTTCGAAATTTCTTCCGCCACGACAGCAAACCCTCTACCGGAATCTCCCGCTCGTGCCGCTTCGATTGCAGCATTTAGCGCTAGTAAGTTGGTTTGATCTGCAATCTCATTGATTACCGTGATAATATCCTTGATTTGGGCGGAGCTTTCTTCGATCGCTCCCATTCGCAAGACGGCTTCGTCCACTCTGGACTGCCCCGATTCGGCTTCTTTCAATACTGCTTGGGAACCATCATTTACTAACTTTGCTTTGTTGGTAACGGAAAGGATGGCATCGGACAAAGAAGTCATTTCACGAATTGTGGAATTTGTTTCTTCCGATTGATCTTTCGCCGTTTTGGCTACTTGGTTGATGGATTCAGTCATTTCAGAAATGGCGGCAGCCGTTTCTTCCAAAGATGCAGCTTGATTGGTTGATCCTTCCGCGAGGGAACCGGCTGTTGCGGAAATTTCGTCTGCGGAAGAAGCTACCATATCTGATGTTTTGTTAATTTGGCTGATGAGTGCACGCAAATTGACGGAAGCCTGGTTCAATGCATTGATCAAACGTCCAATTTCATCGTTAGAATGGAAACTTTCTTCGGCAGTTAAATCGCCTTCTGCAAACCTATTTGCAATTAACTCCGCTTTGATGATAGGTGTGGCGATACTTCTTCCCATAAAATAGGAGAGGATGACAACAATGATAAAAGAAAGAATATAGCCGACGATTAGGATGATTTTGACGTTTTTGGCGGTTGCTTCCAGCTGATCTTTTCTCAATTTGATCAAAACTGCCATAAGAGAATCAAAATTACTGATTTTTTCCAGAAGTTGTTTATTGATAGGAGTCAGTTGTTTTTGGAGTGAAAAAGATTCCTGAAGAGCGGGATTTGATTTTGTTCTAAAGTAAATTTCCTTTTTTTCGCGAAAGCCGGAGAGTAGAGCGAGAGATTTTTCAAAGTCGGCTTGGATCTTTGTGTTTTCTTCCAGGGCTTTGATGCTTTCGCCGAATTCGATTTGGTTATCATAACCTGCCAAATTGAGAAAATTTTCAATCTCAACTAACATTCGTTGTGTGTCTTTCGTCGTTGAATCGATCTCTTTGCTTATGGATAAAAATTCATTCAGGTCTTCGGAATCGGTCGCAACGATCGTGAGGTTTCTGATTTTTGCTAAGTTGTATCCGATTTTTACCGATTTTTCAAACGATTCTTCGTAGATGCTTTTTAAGGATACAAGTTCTTGCTCCAATTTTGTTAATCCGTAGATGCCAAGAATGGTGATCACGAGAACTAGCAATTGATAAATCGCATTCGTTCCGTAAATTTTGAGTTTGACACTGAATTTAGTTAGAAATTGATTCATAAATTTTTTTATTAGAAAATTGGATTGATTCCATAGTATTTTTTAGACAGCATTCAGAATAGCAAATTTCAAAATTATACCGATCTTACCTTGAAACAGAAATATTCATTACATCTTTTGCTTTTTATTTTAACGTTCTTGTCCGTCACTTATCGTGAATTTTTGTTTGTCGGTCTTTTCACTTTCGATTGGGAGACATATCTCACGATTCTTTCATCGGAATGGCCTTATTCGGTCGGCTTGATCGTAATTTTATTTTTCCATGAAATGGGGCATTATTTGCCAGCGAGATATTACGGAGTTAAGGCAACTTTGCCGTATTTTATACCGTTTCCTTTCGGGCCGATTGGAACTATGGGTGCCGTGATACAAATCAAAGAACGAATTCCTGATAAATTAAAACTGTTTGATATCGGCATCGGCGGTCCCATCGCAAGTTTTTTGCTTTCGATCATTGCTTGGGTCATCGGAATTTCCCTTTCAGATCTTATGGCGATTCCGGAAGGGATGGATAAATCAAAGTTTTTATTCTTCGGAGACAGTTTATTTACTTATTGGTCGGGACAATGGATCCTCGGCCCCTACGATACAAATCTTTTCGATATAAATATTCATCCCCTTGCAAAAGCCGGATGGGTAGGATTGCTCATCACAGCTATCAATCTTTTGCCGTTCGGACAATTGGATGGCGGACATGTCATTTATGCTTTGTTTGGCGAGCGTTATCGAAATTGGATTCATTGGTTGTTTTTGGGTTTTATATTTTTCGCTCTTTTGAATTTCACATGGTTACTTTGGTCTTTTTTGATTTTTTATCTATTAAAAGTAGAACATCGATTTGTTCCCGACTCCCAAAATGAATTGATAGGCTTTCGAAAATTTTTAGGGTATTTTATGCTCATTGCGTTGGCATTTATATTTGTTCCTCGTCCAATCATGATGGGTAATGAAATAGATTCTCCGACTCTACTTCATGATATTCTAACTATCTTAAAAAACGCAATCGGCGGTATTTGAAGTGAAAAAAATCAAATGTTTTATTTTAATTTGCATTTTGTTCGCTAGCATAGCAAATGTTAACTCACAGGAGAGTAAGGAATATAAACTTACGGACAAAGCATATGGTGTTGCTTGGGACGGAGTGAACTTTTGGTTTATAGATACAAATCGTCGTGCTTTAGTGAAGATCAATGAAATCGGTGAACAGGAAATTTTCAATCTTGGTCTCGCCAATTTACGAGGAATCAGCTTTGATTCCAGAGAAGGTAAAATTTTAGTCGTTGCTCCCAAACAAATTTTAAAGATCGATCCCAATTCCGGCGGAATTACGGATAAAGTAGCTGTACCCGTGCAAAATATAGCCGGCGTTGCGAGTGTAGGAAATTTTTATTATATATTGGATTTGGATAATGCTAAGGTACAGATCTTCGACCAAGTGAGTGGGATTTTGGTCGGTGGGTTTTTCACCGATCGAAATCGTCCGAGAGATATTTGTTTCGGAAGAGATTCTCTTTGGATCTCGGATTCTTCGGATAACACGATTTATAGATACGATGCAAAGTCCGGTAAAATCACCGGTTCCATTAAAACCAATATGAAATCCATTCGAGGGGTTTTATTGAGCGGCTCGAAACTTTGGGTAGTCGATCGGGAAAGTCATGAAATCAAAAACATTCCTTTCTTGGAAACGGAAAGATTCATCGCTTCGGGAGAAGAGGAATACAGTCTTGAAGTTACGTTGAAGTTCAAAATAGATACTGTTTCTCTTTCCAAAGCACAGATTGCGGTTGTTCATCCACCGTCTAACGAACAACAAAGGATTCGTTCCGTTAAATTTACGGATTCGAGCTTTACACCCACTTTTATACAAAGAAATCGCGTTCATATAAAAAAGCTTTCCATTGAAGATTCCGCCGGTGAACAAGTACTAAAATACAAATTCACATCACGGAATCAGTTGATTAAATATTTCGTTACGGATGATTATTTGGACAAAGACGTAACTTATCCGTTTGATATTGCCAATTATTATGAAAAAGGAAAAGAGAATTCACAACTTTTTGCCCGTGATTATCTGGAATTGATTTATAATGCAAGACAACAAGCTTCTACTTTTCAGGATTTTAAAAGTCGAATGATCGAATCGGGGATTCCCGTTTTACCTTATAGAATGATTCGTTTTGAAAAAGGAAAAGCCAAATCTGTTCAAGATTCTCTTTCCGTATTTTTGTTGGGTTTTGGCTGGTTACCGATCGGAGATCTGACACCTAACGGTGCTCAAGACAAAAGATATTTTGAAAAAAAAGAAACGGATCTCATTCTTTATCAAAGTTTGAATTATAAACAGTCCGTTTCTCCCGTTTACTTCAGAAAAGATGCAAATTCCGAATGGGAAAATTTACCTGCTGAGATTACCTATAAGATTAAGTAGCTTTCTTGTCTTTCTTATCATCACTTTTGGATGTATAACTCAGTACAAAGAAGAGTGGAATAAGATAGCCGTTCTTCCCGTAACAAATGAAAACGCGAACCGTTTGAATTTACTTGTGGAGTCCGCCTGGACTTCACTTCCGAAGGCTACATCATACTGTTCCGGTTTGAAGCCAATTCCTATGGAAGAAGGTGGATATTCAAATTACTTTTGTTATCTGAGATCGTTTGCAAGTCCGAAACAGATTTCGGAGCTTTTGGGTATTCCTATTTTTATAAGTGGTCCGCATGAAGGTGGAGAATTGGTAACAAACCATCTTTCCCGTTTCGGATTCTATCATCCTGAATTTCCGATTCGTTTGAAATCATACTTTTTACCGGCCAAAAAGAACTCTGGGTTTCGAAAAGCAACTCAGAAAATCTACGATGATTACATTCGAAAAACCGCACGAGCCTTCTTTGTCGTTCATCGCAAATTGGAATCCAACCGAGACTACTTTGATAAAGAAACAAATCGATACATTGATTTGGTATCCGAGAAAAGATTAGATCCTTACTATCTTGATAAATACGATTTGTTTTTAGTTCCTGATTTTACGGATGCGGAAGAAGAAGCGGACGGTAGCAAATTCGTTAGTTGGGAAGGTGATGATGTTTACCCTGCCATATTGGTGAGAGAAACGGTAGGGTTTTGGATTCGAAGAAGAATCGACGGAACCGAAATGCAATTTTATCTCGGCTTAGTCGATTTATTAAAATTATACGATCCTGATTTTTATGAAGTTAGACTGAAGGAAAAAAATCCCTCAGCCGAGTAGATCTTTCACCGCATCAATTACGTCTTTTTCATCGGTTTTTGTCATTCCAGCAAACAAAGGTAAAGATACTGCTCGATCATACATCTTGCATGCATTCGGATATTCTGCGCGATTGAAGCCGAAAGTTTTTTTATAATATGGATGTTCAAAGATAGGAATGAAATGCAGACTTGTTCCAATATTTCTGTCTTTAAGTTCTTCAACAAAACTATCCCTTCCCATTTTTGCGAGCTTTGTATCCAGCTCCACTCTGTATAGATGCCAGCTATGTTGTCCATTAACATCATCTTTGGGAAGAATAAGTCCTTTCAGATTTTTAAATTCTTCGTTATAATGTTTTGCGATCTCGGTTCTTCTTTCCCAGAAAGCGTGAGACTCTTTTAATTGTACCACACCAAGTGCAGCCTGGATGTCGGTCATATTGTATTTATAACCGGCATCCACCACTTCATAATACCAGCCGGGACGGTTGAATGCATCCCGATTGATTCCATGAAGTCTCATTTTTCTCATTCGATCCGCAGAAGCTGCGTTAGCTGTAGTAATCATTCCACCTTCGCCGGTGGTAATTCCTTTCGTTGCATAAAAGCTGAAAACGGTATAATCTCCCCAGGTTCCGATCATTTTGTTTTTATGAACTGCCGGAAACGCATGGGCTGCATCTTCGATAATGATCAATTTGTATTTTTTTGCGATTTTTTGGATCCCTTCCATATCGCAAGTATGCCCGGCAAGATGGACAGGCATAACAGCTTTCACTTGTTTGCCGGTGGATTTCGTTTTTAGATTTTTCCCATCCCAAACGCAGCGGGTATCAATCGTAGTTTGTAATAGTTCCGGTGTAAGTAGATTATTGATCGGGTCTACATCGGTTAAAACTGGTTCTGCGTGAAAATAGCAAACGACTTCTGTCGTTGCAGTGAATGTAATCGAGCTTGTAATTACCGCATCATTTTCCGTCAGACCGATTGCTTCCAATGCCAGGTGCAAACCGGCCGTAGCGGAGTTGACAGCGATTGCATTAGGAGAACCCACAAAGTCAGCGAACTCCATTTCGAACTGTTTGACCTTAGGTCCGGAAGTAACCCAGCCGGAGCGCAGTACTTGTGCTACTTCTTCAATGGCGTCTTCGGAGATGGAAGGCAGTGCAAACGGAAGAAAGGTTTTGCGGGTAGTAAGCATATTCATCTAAACGACATAATTCGGAAAATTTTCCAGTCTTTTCCGCTCCCACAAAGATAATCGGAATCATTTTTATGAACTAAATAGGAATTTCTTTCCTTTGGGAAAAATCTTCTTGTAGCGAGTCGAATCACGAAAAAGAATTTCCTGGAACATGGAAGTTCAATTTTCAGAAATATTAAATCGTATTTTGGTCATTGACCGGGATATTGCTGAGCTCAATCGACTGAAAAGCCGACTGCCAGAAGACAGACCTTATTCCCCTTCTTTACAATTAACCTTCGACAAACAGATCAATACTCTACTCAACGAACGGGTTTCCATTATGGAGCTTCCCGTTCTCAATCCGCCTCTTTGGTTATTCCCAAAAGAGACGCTCCAAGGCCAAAAGGCGACAGACGAAACATCCATTCTCAAAGAAAGAAAGTCACTTCTTGCAGGGGATTTGTCCGTCCCTCATCCGAATGAACAGGATGTGATCAATTTTATCCGGGAGATTCCAAAATCGGAAATTCACCTACATCTTGAAGCATGTGTTAATAAGGAAACACTGAAATTTTTGTACAAAAAGAACGGTATCGAAATCACGGATAAAGAATTCGAAGATAAGTACAATTTCAAAGATCTGATGGGATTCATTCAGGTATTCTTTTTTGTACAAGGTGCCGTGAAGGAAGCAAGTGACTTGGGTTATTTTATAGATAGCCTAGCAGAGTACATGCGTTCAAATAATATCGTTTATTGCGAAACTTTTTTTGCTCCGTCCAAGTTCATTCAGAACGGATTGGACTTTGATGAAATGGTGGAAGTGATGGTGAATCGAATCCGTCAAATCGAAGTAAAAGATGGTGTGACGATCCGACTTCTTGTAGACGTTTCCCGTTCGTTCGGTCCGGAAAATGCGATGAATAACCTCAAACGGGTTCTGGGTGTTAAACACAAAGAAATCATAGGGATCGGACTCGGCGGCGCGGAACTTATGGGACCTGCTAAAGATTATGCGGAAGTGTTCAAAGTTGCCCGTGATTCAGGACTTCGTACTGTTGCCCATTCCGGAGAAGATGACGGTCCTTGGGCAATTTGGGATGCAGTTAGCCTTTGTAAGGCGGAAAGAATCGGGCATGGAACTTCTGCAATCCAAGATCCAGAACTTGTCAAGTATATGAAAGACAATAAGATTCCGATTGAGATCTGCGTGACTTCGAACGTATTTACTGCGAAGTACGTTCGCAAAGAACAAAATCATCCTGTACGTTATTATTATGACCAAGGTCTGACTCTTTGTATCAATACGGACGATCCTGAAATTTTTAATGTAAATTTAACTTACGAATATTTCAAACTCTATCGCTTTTTGGATTTTTCCATTGATGAGATCATTGATTTGGTAAAACAAAGTGTCTATTGTACTTTCCATCCTCAAAAAGAGACTCTTTGGAAGCAGATGGAAGAAAAAATCGAAGCAATCAAAGTTAAATACAATTTAGCGCCGCAACCTGCACTTGTTTAAAAAACGATTTGTTTTACATTTGTTTCTGTTATCAACCTTGAGGTTGACTTTACCGGCCTGGTTCGGGATCATTTTTATGATTTCCTGTTCGAATCCGGGAATCAACGGAGGAGACGTCCTCACCGGAAAAGAAACAATCCAAAGGATCCGTAATGCCAAATTGGGGAGACTCGCCGCCTGCGGACGTTATACGGATGTACAAGTTTACTTTATCAATGATATTGCAAACAGTATAGAAAAACAATACCCGGCCGATTATTATTCGGAAAAAGATGTGAAGACATGCACGGATAATATACTGATCACCCCATGCAATTCGGAAACCTTGGAATGCAAACTGAAACCCAAAACGATTTGGAATGGTTCCCTCTTGGAAGGTGGTTTTTAAGTCAGACCAAACTTGAAAGGGACATAATGTGGGCGGGATGATCTTGGAAGCCCCCGCCCTGTTTAGGGTTGGGGGGTGTGGTTCGTGGGCTCGCACTAACCCACCTAACACGAGTTCGCAATTTTTACCATCCCTATCCCGATTCTTACAAAAATTCTTTCGAAAAGTTCGCCTTTTTGCCAATCCCCGCCGGGCTAGGAATGGGATATTTTTAAGTCAGACCCAGCCTTTTGAAAATCAATGGAATGCGTTCCAAATAAGGTGCGATTTGAAAGATTTCATCAAGGTCTTTGTCTTTTAAAATCGAAGAACATCTAGGATCGGCTTTCAATCTTTCTCTTAAGTTTTGGTTTTGGTCCGCCCAAACCGCCATTGCATTCTCCTGAACAATCAGATAAGCATCTTCTCTGGAGATCCCGCCTTTTTCAATCAGCCAAAGTAAAACTTTTTGCGAGAATATCAAACCGCGAGTTACATTTAACGTACGTTCTGTGGCATCCGGATAAACGTGAATTCCTTTCAAAACAAAATTCATTTTTTCCAAAATATAGTCCAAAGCAATGGTCGAATCCGGTAATACGATTCTTTCCGCAGAGGAATGGGAAATATCCCGTTCATGCCATAAGCCTACGTTCTGAAGACCTACATTCACATTAGCGCGAATCACTCTGGAAATTCCACTAATCCTTTCGCAAACGACAGGGTTCCGCTTGTGAGGCATCGCTGACGATCCTTTCTGTCCTTTCGCAAAAGGCTCTTCTACTTCACGGCCTTCCGTTTTTTGAAGAAGCCGCACTTCGGTTGCCATTCGATCCAAACTAGCCGCTACAATTCCCAATACGGATAAATAATACGCATGTCTGTCTCTGGAAATCACTTGTGTCGCGATCGGATCAACAGCTAATCCTAGTTTTGTGAGTACATACTCTTCGATTTCCAAGTCAATATTGGAATAGGTTCCAACGGCGCCGGATAATTTTCCTACTGCGATTTGAGAACGTGCATCTTCCATGCGTTCTATGTTTCTTTGCATCTCCGCAAAGAATAATGCAAACTTGAGTCCGAGGGTCATCGGTTCCGCATGAATTCCATGGGAACGGCCGATACAAGGAAGATCTTTGTATTCGACTGCTTTTTGTTTGGTGGTCTCCAAAAGTTCTTTCGCTCTTTTGATGAGTAAATCCATAGCTTGGACCATTTGCACACAAAGTGCAGTATCCCCCACGTCGGAAGAGGTAAGTCCGAAATGCACATGGCGTCCTGCAGGTCCAATGTAGGAATTCAAATTGGTCAGATAGGCGATCACATCGTGATGGACTTTGGATTCTATTTCCAGGATTTCTTCTACGTTGAATTTTGCTTTTGCTTTGATCGTTTCCAAATCTTCTTTGGGAACTTCCCCGCGATTGGCACGTGCTTCGCAGGCATAAATTTCAATATCTGTCCAAATTCTAAATTTGTTCTCTAATTCCCAAATTGCTGAGATTTCGGGGTGGCTGTAACGGTCGATCATAAGGGCAGAGTTTCATCCCAAACATTCGCTTCAACTGTGAATTTTACGGTTGCAGAACGATGTTCAAACTTCTTACATAGATGCAAAGATTGATTGAGTAAGAGGAATTTATGTCCAAAGAATTTGAAGGCAAAGTAGCACTGGTAACGGGAGCGGCATCACCTATCGGACTCGGTCGCGCCATTGCCAACCGAATCGCATCCCACGGAGCTACATTGGTTCTGGTGGATTTGAACCAAGAGAAGATTGAAGAGGCGGCAAAAGAATTAGCGGCGGCTTACGGTGTAAAGGCAATTGGAATCGCAGCGAACGTGACAAAACCGGAAGATTGTGACGCAGCTATCACAAAGATAAAAGAAACATTTGGAAAATTGGATTTCCTAGTGAACAACGCTGGAGTCTTAAAAGATAATCTCCTCATTCGTATGACGGAACAGGAATTTGATTTTGTTATGGATGTAAATTGCAAAGGTGTATTCCTTATGACAAAAGCTGCAAGCAAACTGTTGTTAAAGTCAGATGGTGGTCGTATTGTAAATATTTCTTCCGTTTCCGGGCTTACCGGACAACCTGGCCAAGCAAATTATTCCACATCTAAAGCCGGTGTCATCGCTCTGACAAAAGTAACAGCTCGTGAGTTTTCAGGAAGAAACGTACTTGTAAATGCAGTGTGCCCTGGTTATGTGCAAACGGAAATGACTGGCTCACTTACGAAAGAAGTACAAGATAAATTAACGGATGCTTCCGTCATTCCTCTCAAACGTCCCGGAAAACAATCTGAGATCGCTTCGGCAGTTAAGTTTTTCCTAAGCGAAGACGCATCTTATATTACAGGAACATATCTGCGAGTCGACGGCGGAGCCGCTATCGGGATGTAGATTTCTTTTTAACCTGAGGCGGTTTTGATTTGGTTTTCGCCGCCTTTGGTTGTTCCGTTTTTTTGGATTTCGTTTCCATTTTGATCGGCGTTGTGGTTTTCGGTTCTGCAATGATCTCAGGTTTTTCTTCCATCGGAGCCGGAGGACTTTCGATTTCATAATCGTATCTCACCGTCTGACTCCAGTTACCTGCAAAATCTCTAACACTTGCTAGTAATGTATGTTTTCCCGGTTGATAAAGGCTTTCCGGTTCGAAAATTTCCACTCTTCCGTCTTTTGGAGAAAATTCCGCCTTGCCTCGAATTCCGTCGACCGTGATATCGAATCCCTCCGGTAATATCCCCGACCCTACATCGACTGCTTTTAATAACAAAGCAAAATCTTCTCTCGGATAAAGAGGTTTAGTCATCGACTCGTGCAGGTAGATGGAAGGAGGAGTTTGATCGGACAATACTACGAAATAGCCTGTTTTACGTAACCTAACTTTAAAAAACTGACCCCAGGCACTGAAAGAAGAACCTTTTATTTTTTTGACGGTCCTATCGGGCATTACTTCATAAAGATCCGCTGAATTGATATCTTTGGTTTTGGGAACTTTCACATAAAGATCATAACCTAAATTGAAATCTTTAAAGTCGGGACCGATTTTATATACGGAAGACAATTGATTCAATCCGTCCGTTTTGATTTTGATATCTTCCTGAGCTTCTATATCGAAAAATGCTTTTGAATAGACCGCGTTTACGGGAAAAAATAATTCAACTCTGGTGTCTTTGGATTTGAATGTCGTATAACGGTCGTAATATACATTATATATCCATTCTTTGGTGATTACGTCTTTATAATCTCTTTGATCGCGGAGTATGAAAAAAGAAGCAAATCCTTCCTGGCCACCTTGCCCTGTCGCTCGGATGGTAATTTCTTTCGGTTCACCCAATTTTAAATTTTCACTATTGATTAAACCCTGTTCTCGTTCCGGTCTCAACATTCCCAACAGATCATTGCCGTCTTTCGTATGCAGAAAATAAGAAAAAGGATTTCCGTTCGCTTTGCTAATGGAAGTATCATATAGAATTACGTTTTTTCTGGAATGGTTTTTAAGGATTCTCGATAATTGAAAACCTTGTAACAGTTGTTCACCTAAAGAAACATCCAATGTATAGATTCCAAGTCGATGGTTATTTGACCTTTGGTGGGTTGCTATTTGCAGTCCCACTTTTCCTTGGATGGAAACTGTAGATTCGGAAAGCTGATACTTGTTTCCGCCTACCGAAGAAAAAGGAATATCCACCGTTTCATTTTTTCCATTGATGAATGTGCGGGAAGTTTGGGGAGTGATCCTTAAAGAATCAAATACAATCGACTCGGCTTCCGTATAGCCCAATCCGAAATGCATCGGGTTATAATATACATTGTCCATAAAAAGTTCGAAATGCAAATGGGGAGGCCCTACTCCCGTATCACCCGAATATGCTATCATATCTCCTTTTTCCACAGGAACTTCTTCGGGAAGGGCAATATCGAAATCAACACGATCTTTGAATCGTCTTGCTTGTTTGGATTTTAAAATTTGTTTTACTACTTTTGGAGCGAATTTGTGTAAATGTCCGTATCGAGAAGTCATTCCATCATCATGTTGTACGAACACCGCATAACCAATGCTTGCCCATCTCCTTTGTACTCTTGTTATTTTTCCTTTTGCAACCGCAAGGATAGGGATTCCTATTTTCCCTGCAGTAGAAAAATCCTGGCCCATATGAAAATGTCCCGTTCTGAACTCACCGAACGTTCCTGTGATTGCAGTTTGTCCTTTCACAGGCCAAGCATAAGGTTCTTTTAATACAAATCCGGGTGGTAAGTCAGATCCGAAAGTCCGGCTTAAAGTGGAAATAGCTAAAAATATAAAAACGAATACTAGCCGGGACATTCAATTTCAGAATTATTTGGGGTTCTGTTTCTGCAAGACTAATCGAAATTTTATATTTTGACTCCGATTCCTATGGAAAACTTGCGTATGTTTAGGATATGTCCTACTTGAATTTACAGTAGAAAAGCTAATGGTAGGAATCCCGAGCTGAGAGATAAATCCCAGCTCGGGAAATGCTTATTTTAAAACGGGTCTGCGTTTTTCTTTCAGGGCGGTCATCGCCTCTAAGAGATTGTCTATTACTCCGGGTTGTTGGAATGCATTCGCTGTTTCTTTTTGGTATTGATCCAATTTTGCGATTAGTCCACCGTTTAACATATTTTTGGTGGAACGATATGCGCTCATAGGAATTTTGGAAAGAGAATCCAGTTTTTTAAGAGAAATCTTTCTTAACTCCTCTTTTGTTGCTGCTATCTCGTCAATGAGTCCGATTTTTTTAGCCTCTGCCGCTTTGTAGACAGTTCCTTCCAAACAAACCTCGGACCAATATCTGGGTTCTACACACATTTTAATTCGGTCGATAAAACTTCCCGGCAAAGGTAATCCCACGTTCACTTCTGTGAATCCGATTCTACCTTTTCCATCATACATATATTTATAATCGCTTGCTACAGTGATTACGGCACCGCCGCCCATCGCATAACCTGTAACTTCGGTAATCAACGGTTTGTCAAAAAGAATCAATTCGCCGAATAAAATTACGATTCCTCCGACTTCATCCAGTAATTTTTCTTTCGGGGTAGAAAGTAAATTATCCGCATCCAAACCGTTGCAAAAAAACTTTTCGTGGTCTGAAGTGAGAATGATTCCTTTTTTTGAAGAATCATTTCGAATTTCTTTTAGGATTACCGCTAGCTCCTTCATATTGGAGCCGGTGAGTGAATTTTGATCATTCATTTGAAAATGAATGATTTCCGCTTTTCCACCGCTAACGGTGATTTCTTCTCTTTGATAATTCATGTTTCTCTATTATTTTCCTTAATTGGGTAAATCTTTATTCGGTTCAGCCGGAGGCGGCGGAGGCGCAACAGCAGGATTGGTTGTTGTATTTTGTGTTTCGGACATCGGGTGAGCTTTGTCTTTTCTTTCTTTTTTGCGAAGATCTTCTTTCTTTTGTTCTTCAACCTTCAAATAATCGTCAAATTCGTTCGGTGCCATGAAGACTAAAAGTTTTTCTTCATCTAGCGCATGTTCGATGATGGCTCCCATATGACGTCCTGCAATGAACGCAATCTTGTCTTGGCCGATAAATACTTTTACAACCCGTTCGAAAACTTCCACCTCTTCCTTTCCAACTTCGGGAACGCCTCGAATATCGAAGCATATATGTTCTCCCTGGATCGACTTAAGAAAGTTAGGTGTAAAAATACGCTTGAATTCGGGAAAAACAAATCTTTTTAAATTGGCACGGCATTGGAATAAAACTTTTCCATGGCTTCTGTCCACAACAACGAAGGACATATTGTCTCTTGTTTTGCTGCTTTCAGCAGATTTGTATTCTTCGATTAGAGAATGAATCCGATCCAATAAAGCCTGTTTGAATAATGGTTTTATCATAAAATCCGTAAAACCTAAGATCTTATGATTGAAGATAAAGTTTTCATCTTCTTTCGGAATCATAGCAAGGATGGGGATCCCTTGGGTGATCACATCTTTTCTGAGTTCGATCACAAACTCCAATTCTTTTTTGTCACGAAAGGACAGACCCAAAAGAATGATGTCCGGGTTGGAAGACTTCACATATTCTTTTACCGTTTGGGTAAATTTCGTGATGACGACACGCTGCCGGAGTCCCTGGAAAATATTCTCCAACTCTTGGGAAGCAAAAAGATCATTTTCGATAGCCATTATAAAATGCATGGTCGTCTTTTATGTTTAAAGAAGTCCCGCTTCCGTGGCAACGCGGAAAACATTCCCGATTCTTTTTTGTTTTTCCGCCAAAATCTTATCTGTCAATACTTCTTTGATGACCTCTTCGGAAAGGGAATGGAATGAATCAAAATCACGCTTGTAATCGCCGATAGACATTTTTCCAAAAAGGATATTCGCCTGGAACTGATAGATTTGATGTTCCATTAAAAACCGGAATGTATCGTAATCTTCGACAGCTTCCGCAGTAATCACCGCCTCCCTGTTGTCCGCCAGACGTTTGCAATAATCAATAAATGCAAGATTGTCCAAAAACTTGATCTGATCCTCTTCTATTTTGAACTTAAAACTGATCGGATCCAACTTGAACTCTTTGATCATAATTCCCAGATCCAAAACGATTTGATGCGATTGGCTTTTGACTCCGAAATCGTCTGCGGCGAAGCTCATTCCGTGGTCATAGAATGCCTGGCATACGTCTCTCAACGGATAGTTGGATTCATCGTAAGGTTTTTCCACCAATTCAAATCTAACATTGTCCGGATTTAGATTCTTTGCTGAAATCAATTTTTTCAAACGATCTACTTTCTCTTTATTGGAAAAAGTATCTATCAGAGACTGAGGGGAAATATTGAATTTTAATAATCCCGGCGCACCGTCGCAAGCGATGATTAATTTTTCCAAAATCAATAATTCGATTCGATTGAGATCCTGATCGGCGGGTATATCATTGATTAAATCTTTATATCCTATATAAGCTCCGCCTCCGACGAAAACTTCTCCTCCCTTTACGGAAAAGGTTTTTGTCTTCGGATTAAATATTACGGTAGGTTGGATCATTGCTTCATGCACGGATCCCGATATATACGTATTCGCTTTGTTGTAATAAGTCCAACTCCAGCGAACCAGGTTGTCATTCAGGTTTTTTTCGGAGGAACCGAACAGTTCATCGAAAATTTCGTCGTTCGTAGAAATGAAGTTAGACTGTGTCCGGGAGACCCCAAAGTGAAAGGATGCCAGCTTGTTTTTTAAACATTCCTGTTGGAATTTACCTACGGCATTTTCTATATTCGGAAATTTTTCAATGTTCCACTCGAACAAAGGAGAAATCCCCATAAGCAGGATTCCTTTTTTTTCAAAATAATGAAATCCGAAGGATATATCTTCCAAATCCAGACAGCTGTAAAAATCTCCCCGAAGTAAATCCAGAAAACCGGTAATTTCAATTCCCGTAATATTCTCAAAGCGTATTAGAAATAGCGGTTTTCCCCTATTTTCATTGATGAATGTTTTTTTAAAAACATCCAGGTCTTTCATTCCGTAGTAATAGGGGCCTGAGAAAATTTGGTCTTTCAAGAAGTTTGCCTTCGTTATTGGTTTGATTAGGAAAACGAATTAGTCTATTCTAAGGGAATTAAATGAAGAAATCAAGAAGGATAGCAACACTATGTTTAGTTTAATTTACTTTTTATTGATTGGTTTGGCAGCAGGTTGGCTGACAGGTAGAATTCTACGTGGTAGAGGATTTGGACTCATTGCCAATCTGGTCATTGGGGTCATCGGCTCGTTTTTAGGAAGATTTGTATTCAGCTTGCTCGGCTTTGGAAGTTACGGACTCATCGCAGAATTAATTGTCGCTGTGGCCGGTTCGATACTTCTCGTAGTAATTGCAGGTTATATCAAAAAAAGATAAACAAAAACCAAACCAACGTAAGGAGACATAAGCTTACGTTGGTTAACGGGAGATTTAATCCAAATCGATTCCTTCTCCCGGTTCAAAGTTAGAACTCACACCTTGCACATCGTCGTTTGCTTCCAGGTTTTCTATGAGTTTCATGATTTTTTCCGCAGTGTCCTTATCATTCACTTCCACAGTAGTCATAGGGATGTATTTGATCTCTGTTTCTTCCATACTAAGACCTTTTGCGGTAAGAGCGGATTGAACTGCTTCATATTCATTGGGAGGAGTCAAAACAGTATAAACCCCATCCGCTGCCTGTATGTCTTCCGCTCCCGCTCCGAGAGCCAAATCGAATAAAGCCTCTTCCGAGATCTGATCCGATTTTAAAACCAATTGGCCTTTTCTTTCGAATAATCTGGATACCGCTCCCGAATTGGCCAAGGAACCGCCTAGTTTGGTAAGGATACTTTTGATTTCCGGTGTGGTTCTGGACTTTTTGTCCGTTAGGACGTCCACCATAATGGCAACGCCTCCGGGTGCGTAACATTCATAAAGACATTCTTCGTAAACCATCCCTTCCAAACCGCCCGTTCCTTTTTTAATGGCGCGTTCGATATTGTCTTTCGGCATATTCGAAGCTTTGGCTTTGGTAACTGCCATACGAAGTCTGGGATTGGCATCTTGGTCACCGCCTCCTTCTTTGGCTGCTACGGAAATTTCCCGTGCAATTCTTGTAAAGATGGCACCGCGCTTTGCGTCAATCGCCCCTTTCTTCCTTCGGATCGTAGCCCACTTCGAATGTCCTGACATAGTTGTCTCCCACTAGCACCTTTTTTTAAATTATAGGATTTTTCAACAGATTTCCCTTTTGTCCATGTTTCTTGACGGTAGAAGAAAATTCCAAAGTACTGTAAAAAAAACTGAACAAAGGCCTGTCATGATTGATTTCTCACTAACAGACGAACAAAAAGCTCTCCGGGATTTAGCCCGTGATTTTGCAAAAAATGAAATTGCACCGAAAGCGGAACATCATGATCATACAGGTGAGTTTCCTAAAGAAATCCTAAAAAAAGCCCATGACGTCGGGCTCATGAACTTACACATTCCTACCCAATACAACGGCGCCGGAATGACCGTTCTGGATGAAATCATTACATTCGAAGAATTGTTTTATGCGTGCTCCGGAGTTTCCACGGCGATTCTTGCAAACAATCTAGCCTTGGCTCCGGTTTTACTTGGTGCAAGCGACGAAATCTTAAAAAAATTCATCCAACCTATGTCGGATCAACTAACGATGGCGGCTTATGCCGTAACTGAGCCCGGTGCCGGTTCCGATGTGGCCGGTATACGAACTACTGCTAAACGGGTTGGAGACGATTATATCATCAATGGTTCCAAAATGTGGATCACCAATGCGGGTGTTGCGGACTGGTTTTTTATTTTGGCAAAGACGGACCCGAATGCTGGCCATAAAGGAATGAGCGGGTTCATTGTAGATGCGAAAACTCCGGGAATCATTCTGGGCAAAAAAGAAAAAAATATGGGTCAAAGATGTTCTGACACTCGTTCGGTGACGTTCGAAGATTTAAAAGTCCCAAAATGGCAAATGGTTGGTAAAGAAGGGGATGGATTCAAAATCGCAATGGGTGCCTTCGACCATACACGTCCTACGGTAGCGATCGGAGCAGTCGGTGTGGCACGTGCTGCAATGGATCATTCCATTCGTTATGCGAACACAAGGAACGCATTTGGAAAACCGATTTCAGTCAATCAAGGCGTGAGTTTCCCGATCGCGGAAATGGCGCGCGATATTGAAGCAGGTAGACTTCTTTGTTACCAAGCAGGTTGGTTGATCGACAATGGTTATAGAAATACTTACCAGGCTTCCATCGCAAAAGTATTCTGTGCGGATATGGCAATGCGAGTTTGTACGGATGCAGTTCAGGTATTCGGCGGATACGGATTCAACGAAGAATACCCTGTAGAAAAATTGATGCGTGATGTTAAAATCTTTCAAATTTACGAAGGAACTTCTCAAATCCAAAGGGTAATCATTTCCAAATTCCTAAATGACGGCGTAGGAATCGAAAGTCCGAATCTTTAACCGACCTACGGCTTTTGAGGGAAATCAAGTTCTCTCAAAAGCTTCGTCAGACATCGTCATGACGAAAGGTTTTCTTCTTTGGTTATTCATTCAAACAAACCATGTTACTGTTAATCGACAATTATGATTCCTTTACTTATATTTTGTACCAGTACTTACGGGAATGGGATGAGGTAAAGGTCATACAAAATACGGATGATCTTCCTATGGAATCAATGGATTTGATTACAGGAGTGGTTTTATCACCTGGCCCCGGTTTGCCGAAGACTTCGGGAAAACTTATGGGACATATTGCGGAACTTGTTTTTAAAAAGCCGATCTTAGGAGTGTGTTTGGGGCACCAGGCATTGGCGGAATTTTTCGGTTCCAAATTGGTCAAGGCACCCGAAATCTTCCATGGACGTGTGTCCGAGGTCTACCATGATGGACAAGGTGTCTTTTCTCAGATTACATCTCCCTTTTTAGCAAATCGTTACCACTCTTGGGTGGTCTCCGAAGAAGAACTTCCCGCCGAATTGGAAGTGACAGCTAAAACGAAAGATGGTGTGATTATGGGAATCAGGCATAAGGATCATCAAAATTTGTTTGGAGTTCAATTTCATCCCGAATCTATTCTGACTCAGTTTGGAAAAAAGTTAATTCAGAACTTTTGTGAGATTGGAAAGAACAAATGAAATATTTCCTACGATTATTATCTTATTCTTTGCAATATAAAAATCGCTTTTTCCTAGGATTGATATTTGCATTATTAACCGCCATACTGAACGGTATTTCCCTTACGGCACTGATTCCGCTATTTGATTCGTTAGGCGGAGATAGCACGAACCGTTTTCATCTGGACCTGACATTACCGGAAAGAACCATTCTGCTCCAGGAAGTATTACTGGGCGAAGATTCTTTGGACGGATTGGAAAGGGCAAAACGACTTATCATTTCCGCAAAATTGCAAATCAATGATCTGACCAAGGACATGGAACCGAAAGAAGTGGTTTGGGCGGTTTGTTTTGCCGTTTTCCCTCTTTATCTTTTTAAAGTAGTCACTTATTTGATTTCGGTCTTCTGTATCGCGACCGCAGGGTATCGCGGGGTCAGAGACATTCGTCAGGAATTATTCCGAAAGATTCAAAGACTACCTCTGACTTATTTTTATAAGGAGAAGACAGGACTCATCATGAGTCGTGTGATCAATGATGCGGAGATTGTTGCTGCCGTCATTTCGAGTAACTTACGTGATGCGGTAATCAATTTTTTTTACGTGCTAACCCATTTGATGATTTTGATTTATCTCAATTCCGAATTGCTTTTGATGGCCTGTCTTACTATCCCTGTTGTGATCTTACCGGTTACTTTGTTTACGAGGAAAATATCCAGTTCCACCACAAGATTTCAGGAGAAAGTGGCGGACCTAAACAGTCATATTCAGGAATTTATTTCGGGTATTAAAGTCATTCGCACTTTCCGTCAGGAAAAAGCCGATGTTGAAAAATTCAAAAACATCAACCACAAAGTATATCGCAGAACTTTCAAAGGCCAGTTTTATCTCCAAATGGCTCCGAGTCTTGTTGAGTTGACTTCGTCCATCGTTGTACTCGGATATTTCGCGTTAGGTGCTAGATTCATCTATTCGGGCAAATTCACCCAAGGTGAATTTATGGCATTTCTTTTGACTTTATTGTTTCTACTCAGACCTCTGACTCAACTTTCCCAAATGGTAGGCAAAATCACTCAAGCCAATTCGGCGGGAAAAAGGATTTTTGAAATCATCGACCGGGAAGCGGAAGTGGAAGAAAATCTTACCGATAAAAAAATTGAATCCGTTAGGGAAGGGATTCGTTTTGAAAACATTCATTTCGCCTATCCGGGAACAAACCAGGAAGTTTTAAAAGGAATCAATTTAGACGTAAAGTTAGGTCAAACTTATGCTTTCGTGGGAACAAGCGGAAGCGGAAAATCCACACTTATGGATTTGATTCCCAGATTCTTTGAACCGACCCAAGGCAGAATCACTATAGACGGAGTTGATATCCAGGAGATTTCGCTTAAGTCTTTGAGAAGCAAAATGGGAATCGTTACCCAAGAGATATTTTTATTTCACGGAACCGTTGCAGATAACATTGCTTATGGGACTGCGGGAGTCGGTCGAAAGGATGTGATTCGTGCGGCTCGTTTGGCTAATGCCCATGATTTTATCAGTGAAATGGAATTCGGATACGATACCGTACTCGGAGTACGAGGACTCAATCTAAGCGGAGGACAGAGGCAACGTTTGGTGATCGCCAGGGCACTTTTGCGTAACCCCGAAATTATGATCCTGGATGAAGCTACAAGTGCGTTGGATGCGGAATCAGAGAGGCTTGTAAGCCGCGCTTTAGAGCGGTTATTTAAGAATAGAACTACTTTCATCATTGCTCATAGACTTTCTACGATTCGTAGAGTTCCCAATATCGTTGTTGTGGAAGAAGGGGAGATTAAAGAGCAAGGAGATCATGATACCTTGCTTGCCCAAAATGGAATTTATCGCAAGTTACATGACAGCCAATTTTTAGATGCGGAAGTGCAAATATGAATCAAATTTTAATCGTTGATGACAACGATAAGTATGCGAATAATCTAATTTCTTATTTTTCCTCCAAAGGAATTTCCTGTGATCGAGCCGTGGACGCGGCGGAAGGTTGGAAGTTATATTCAAATCATAAAAACTACCAAATGATTATTTCCGATGTGACTATGGAAACCCAAACCTCCGGTTTATGGATGATGCGAAAGATATATAAGGATGGATACGAAGGGATAAAGGTAATCGCTTCTACCGGATTTGATGTATTAGGTGTGATGCCTTTTTCCGCTTGGTTTTTACCTTGGTTTTGCGGACTGCATTGGATGATTCCGAAAGTTCCTTTGAAAAAGGGAACTGTCGAGTGGGTGCCCACTCGACTTTCCAATAAAAATTCAAAACCTTATTAGGATTATTCTTCGGAAGGATTTTCCGCTTTTTCTTTGTCCGTAGGATTGAATAGGTTTTGGTGTTTCCCTGTGCTAAAATTCGAATATTTGCCTTTTGACGAATTCTCTCCGAGTTTTTTCACTTCGATGATTTCCAGCTTTGGATAAAATACCCAACCCGTTACAAATTGATTGCTGCTTCCCGGCAAAGTGGATTCGATTTTGATTTGGATGTATTTATCCGTGATAATATCTTCTCCGATGCGAACGGAAAATTCCTTCTTCGTTTCCCCTAACACCAAACCTACTTCTTTCGATTTAATATAAGACAGAGGTCTTGATCTTTCATTCGGTTCCATTCGAATGAAATCGTCTTCGATCAGGATGATCGCATATTTTCCGAAAGCCTTTCTTTTCAAAAGATGTTCTCCGATTCTCTTTGTTAGGTTCTCATCTTGGATGGACTCATTCAAACGTATTAAAGAAAAAGTCGCGGAGAGACTCGGATTTTTACCGATTTCATCCAGGATTTTTGAAGCCAGATCCGGTTGGTCTTTTACGTTTTGTTCCAAAATTCTCAAACTTTCCCGGCTTCCATGAATGGATAATGCTTCGATTGCGGCTTCTTTGATTTCTTTGTCTTCCGATCGGATGAATTTTTCAATCACCTCTACATCCGCCGGAATCTTATGATAAGCAAGTCCTCTTAGAGAACCTCCCACTATAATTACATATTCGGAACTCAATCCTTGGTTCAGAATCAATTCTCTTCCCGCAGGATCTTTTGTTTTTCCCAAGCCTTCAAAGCTAACAGCAATTACTTCCGGATCTTCGGCCTTTGTTCCTGAGAAAAAATAGGCAAGAGAACGTTTGTCGCCTATATCGGAAAGAGCTTTGTAAGCAGCCGGTCTTACTTGATATCCGTCTTTGTCGATCGCATGTTGTAACGTCGCTCTCCCGGCTTTCAGTCTTCCTAGAGCAAGTGCTGCTGCGGAACGAATACGCGGGATCGGATGAGTGAGCAAAAGTTTTTCCAAATTTTTTGCTTTTTTATAATATTCATAAGTGAATACTTCGACCAAACCTTTACGGATTTTTTCAGTGTATTCTTTTTCTTTTCTTTCGTCATCGGTAAGATTTACATCTTCTTTGGAAACTTGTTCTGCAATCAGTTCTTTCGCAGATCCCGTGACTTTATTTTTTTTTGCAACCCGATTGATTTGTATTTTTTCTTTCGGAATAGAGATGTCTTTTATATCTCTTTTTCCTAATTTGTTTTTTTTCTCAGGCTCTTTCGGTTTTTCTTCCGGCTTGATTTCTGGATCTTTTTTTGTTTCTTGAGGTTCTTGTACTTCTTTTACGGGAATGTCTTTCTTTTCCGCATAATTGCTGCTATCTGCCCGAATATTTTTAATCGATTGAAGTATTTTGTTCGCTTTGGGGATAAAAAGGTTTAAACCTTCTTGAATTTCCTCAAGAGCTCCGCTTGCTTTTCCTATGCTAGGACCGTCAAAATCATTCGGTGCGTCATCTAATAGTTCTATGTTCTTCCGTTTTAAATTTCCAAGATTTGCAATGATGGGAGGAAGATCTTCTTCCAAGTAGGAAGCTGCCGACATTTCCGTTTGGATGTTTTGTCCTTCGAATTTTTTTAATTCAGCTTTTAGTGCTACTTTCTCTGCAAACTCAAGGGTGGAAATACTTCGCTTTGCACTTAAAATATGTTCATCGTATTTTGGTTTATTGGTGAGAACAATGGATTCTTTTTTTTCCTTATAAGGATCCAAATCAGTTCCTTGGAAATCTTTAAACTTAGGTGAAACGTCCGTTAATTGGAAAGGTCTCGCTGAAGAACAGTTCAAACTAAGAAGGATAAGACATCCTACACTCCATTTGAAAATTATGTCTTGACCCATGGTATATTTGTGGTAGCCTACTTCCATACTAACTATATCGGTATCTGACCATAAGTAAAATTAGCGGCAATCTGGGTGGACTTAAGCCAAACCACCTAAAAAAGTTAAAATCTCTCTCGGAAAAGCGACTTCGAAGCGATTCCATCATCACATTGGACTTTGCTCGCAGTGTGGGAGAACTTTCTGTCGAAATCAGAAGACAAATCGGAACCTTAATCGACAGATCCGGTTATGTCACTCATCTGATTGTAGGCAGCGATCATTCCATCGAAATCCCTCATTTGGACCGCTACCGGGTTGCTCACTCGCGCCTGCGTGGTCTGAGACTCTTCCATAGTCATCTCAAAGACGAAGCACTCAACCAGGAAGATCTGATGGACTTGGTATTGAATCGTTTCGATTCCATTACGGCTGCTGTAGTGGATTCCGAAGGGATTCCCAAATATTTTTATTCTGCATATATCAACCCTGATCCCGATGCTTCTGATCCTTGGGTTTTGGAAAATCGTAAATTCCCTGGCCAGCTAACCGAAGGTTATGCTGAAGAAGTGCAAGCACTCGAAACGGAATTTACAAAAAAAAATTCAAATCTGAAAGAATCGCAAAAATTCAATCGGGCTTTTCTTGTGGGAGTCTATGATGCGAGAAAAATGCGCCGTACTCCGGAACATTCTATGGATGAGTTGCGGGAGCTTTGTAAGACAGCGGACATTCATGTGGTCGATGTCTATGTTCAAAAAAAAGCGGCCGATCCTTCCACGGTTGTAGGAAAAGGAAAATTACAGGAAATCATTTTAAAATCAGTTCATAAAGACATCGAACTTTTGATTTTCGATTTGGAACTCGCCCCGGCACAGGCTAAGAAAATTTCAGATGCTACGGATTTGAAAATCATAGATCGAACCCAACTCATTTTAGATATCTTTTCCAAAAATGCAAAATCGAGAGATGGTAAACTTCAAGTGGAACTTGCCCAGCTTAAGTATTTGAAAAACCGTCTCTCCGAGTTGGATGACAATATGTCTCGCCTAACAGGTGGTATTGGTGGAAGGGGACCGGGTGAAACGAAACTCGAAATCGGAAAACGAAGAGTAGAAGAAAAAATCACTAGGCTTGAAATTGAATTGGAGTCTTTGAAAAAAAGGCGTGAGCTCAATCGCAAAGCGCGTACCAGAAATGAAGTTCCTATTGTTGCTATTGTTGGTTATACAAATGCGGGAAAATCCACCCTTCTCAATGCCTTAACCAATTCGGAAGTGATTGCGGAAGATAAATTATTCGCAACTCTCGACCCTACTACAAGGCGGATTCGTTTTCCAGAAGAAAGGGAGATTATCATTTCCGATACGGTTGGATTCATTCATGATCTTCCTCCCGATCTTTCGCAAGCCTTCAAAGCCACTTTGGAAGAATTAGGAGATGCTGATTTGCTTTTGCATGTTGTTGATATTTCTAATCCGAATTATACAGAGCAAATGGAAGCGGTAGACGGAATTCTAAATAGTCTTAACTTACATGAAATTCCAAGGCTTGTGATTTATAACAAAGCGGACAATTTGGAGCCGGAATTTTTTGAGAAATTAAAAAATGAGGAAGAGATTTTGGTCTCGGCTGTCACTAAATTGGGTTTGAACGAACTATTGAGCTTGATTGAGTCCAGACTTTGGATGGGAAAACAGGAAAAGGTTTTGGCTTCTTAATTGGGCCAGTTTTTGATCGCTTCTTCCCTGCTTTGATGGATTTTCACATGTTTCGGAAGATCCATCAATTTGATTACGTTTTCCAAAAAGTGATTCAGACCACCGAGTAACATCACACCACCGTTTTGTTCAACCGTTTTGATCATTCCAAGCAAAGTCGCGACTCCGATACTATTGATGTACTGTAAATTTGTCAGATCCAAAATTAGATTGAATATATTTCCTTTGAAAATTTGAGAAATACTTTGATTGATTTCATAAGCATTCGTGTTCGTAATCTGGCCGTTGAAAGAAACAAGTAAGACTTTGTCTTCTTTGATTTCAATGGTTTCAATGCTTAAACTGAGAGAGGAAAATTCTAAAGTTTCCATGAAAGGGTGGCAGTTTTAATTATAAGTTTTCAAGCAAACGAATGGCTACTGTTTTTTCTTTTATGATGGAAGACATTTCATCAATTTCTTGGATCGATTTTTTAAAATCCCCTTCCGTTGCGGAATGAGTGAGAACTATCACATGGACAGGTTCTTTATCCACTTCCTTTTGTTGAACGGATGCTATAGAAATATTGTTTTTGCCTAATACTTTCGCAATTTCGGCAAGAACGCCCGGTTTGTCCAAAGTTGAGAAACGTAAATAATAACGGGCAGCGTTTTCCTTTTCCTCGGCCTTTTTCGATTTTGGAAAAATATTATTTTCAATGATGGAATCTTTAACTCCGAATTTGGATGCGTAAAAAATCAGATCGGCAAGTACAGCACTTGCAGTAGGAAGCGCACCAGCACCTTTTCCTGTCACCATCCCTGCACCGGACTCAACGGTTTTATAATAAACTGCATTGAATTCGTTCATTACATTGGCGAGAGGGTGATTTAAAGGGACGAGAGTGGGATGAACTTTTGTTAAAATTCCCCCCGAAGTCTTTTTGGAAATGCCCAATAATTTGATTCTATAACCCAAAGACTTGCTGGATAGAATATCAATAGATTTTAATTTGCTAATTCCTTCTACTTGCAAATCTCCGAAAGGAACTTTTTCCCGAAAGGCCAAGGAAGAGAGCAGAGAAATTTTATGGCCGGCATCAATCCCTTCCACATCAAAAGTGGGGTCTGCTTCCGCAAATCCCAGGTCTTGGGCTTTTTTCAAAGCAACCGAATAGTCCCAATTTTCCTCTTCCATCTTCGTTAAGATGAAATTGGTGGTCCCATTTAATATACCGCAAAGTACTTCGAATTCGCAGGAAGAGAGTCCGTCTCTGAGAGTACGAATGATCGGGATAGAGCCTGCGACAGCAGCTTCGAATCCTAATTCGACCCCGTTTTTCCATGCTTGGGAAAATAGTTCGTCTCCTTTTTCGGAAAGGAGAGCTTTGTTGGCCGTGATTACAGTTTTACCGTGCGTCAGTGCAGAATGTACTACATCGAATGCCGTAGTGGTTCCACCTATCAATTCGACGACGATATCCACGTCCGGTCGGGTGGTAATGGAGATCACATCGCTCGAAACAGGGAGTGAAGTATAAGCTTTTGCTCGTTCCGGGGTACGAGTCGCAATGGCTACCAGTTGGACATCCAGATTGTTTCTTTTTTTGATAATCTCTCGATTCTTTTCCAGGAGCTGAAGGAGTCCGGAACCAACAGTACCTACACCTACCAAACCAATTCGAATTTGCTTCATCTAAAAAGCTAGTTTCCGGATGCGAAAGCGGAATACACTTAAAAAAATTTGAAAAAAAATCAAAAATGAAAAGATATTCTTCAGCTTTTTTTAAATTTATGTGATAACTAATATAACAATTGTCTCGGCAATAAGGATATTCTATATGGCAACGAAAAAATCATCTTCTGCCGCTAAGAAAAAAGCAGCCGCTAAAAAGCCGGCCGCAAAGAAGAATTCGGTAAAAAAACAATCGGTAAGAGAAGAGTCTGGTTCTCTTTTTGCGAGCGATGAATCCGCTCACGCGTCATTGCAATCTGCAGTTAAGTCAACTTCAGAAACTAGTGAAAAATCAGAAACAGGAAATGGAGTGTATCTATTTCTAGTATTAGCAGGTGTGGTAGCAATCGGTTATCTAGGTTATGCGAAATATTCTGCAAAGAAGAATCAAGCTCCCGCAGCTGAACCAGTGAAAGTGGAAGCAGAAGCTCCAAAAGTGGAAGAGAAAAAAGCTGAAGTAGCAACGGAAGCTCCTACCGCTCCGGAAGAAGCTGCAAAAGCCACAACGTCCAATTTTTTGGTGGATAAAATCGAAAAGAAAGTTTGGTCTGATGCTTCTTCTTATTGCAAAGGAATCGGTGCGAGTCTTCCTTCCAAGGGAGAGCTTGCTGATTTCGCAAAAAATGCTCCGAAAGAGTTGAAGAATGCTGATAAATACTGGTCAAGTACTGAATCGGTAAAATCAAAAAGCAAAGCGATCGCTGTTAAGTTGGAAACGGGTGCGAATTTCGCAGAAACAAAAACTAACAAAAACAAGGTGCTTTGTAAGAACTAAACGGTTTTGGTTTGCAACGGTGCTAAAATTTCGTTTCTGATCTTTTCAGAAAGAGAAGTGGAAGCGAACATAGCACCGTCTGTACTTGTTAAGTAAAAACTATCTTTGGCGCGTCCGGATTGTTGATCCGTCTCAATCGTTGCGGAGATAATGTTGATTTTGTTTTCCATCAGAATTCGGGAAACATAATACAAAAGTCCTCGTCCTGCACTTGATTCCAAATACAAACAAGTTTGGTTTTTTTCCGTGAGATCCGTAAAAATGAATTCCGGATTTTCTTTGAAAAAAGTTCCTATAGCAGGTTCGGGAATTTGTAATTTTTCCAAAATTTCTTCGAATTTGGCATTTTGTGAAAAAAGAGAGTCCATCATCACACCCAGCTGAAACGCCGCTTGTGTTGTATTATTGTCTTCTGCCTGCAGAATAAAGGAATCCACGGTAAATTGTGTTCCGTTTTCCTCAATTGTGCCCAATTCCCCCGATAAAATGTCTAGTTTTAGAGCATAAATAATTGTCGCTATGCGGTGAAATGTACCGTATTGGGTAGAATCCGTTTTTAAGGAAATCAGGATGTTGTTTTTTTCCCGTTTGTATTGAAATTGAATCACTTCGTTTGATTTCCTTCGAAAGCCATTGTACACATTGTCAAAAAAATTCAATCAAAAGCTTTCGACCAAAGTGGTCGATAATAGGGACAGAGCTTATGAATCGCTTATTTATTTTAATTTTGATTTTGCTGTATTTTCCTACTTCGTTTTATTCTCAGGAGAATACGGAGGATGAGGAAGTATCTCCTTTTGCCACCACAAAGAAAAAAGTTCAACTTTGGAAAGGGGATGTGACCGGGGTCTATAAAAACAGGCTTTGGATTAAAATTCGCATTTATAGAAATCAAAAAATTGCAAAATATTCCAATACCGAACTGAAATCACTGTTTGAAACGAAAAAGGATTACCCCGTTTATCAAAAAGAAACCAATCTCCCCATTGGAACTTTTCTTTTGAGAGAAACGATCTGGGAGGAAAAGAACATCCATCCCAAAGACAAATATTTTGAAGTAGTGCTTGTAGGAGATTATTCTCCGGATGCGAATTCCAAAATTTCAGCGATCACAACGGATTCGTATATTGCAAGTTATGTGGAAGAGGATTTTTACGTAGAACCGGGCGGTTATTTCAAGGGAAGATACACTCCTCCCCGCAAATCAGTCATTCATCCCAAAGATAGAAAAGAAATGGTTCTAGTAACCCGCGGTTTGTTTTTATACGGGCAGGGAACAGATTCAGGTTCGGATAATTTTAATCCTTATTATAATGATCCCAAGCTTGGCAATTTGAAGGAAATTCCTTCTTTTTATATCGATAAGTACGAAGTCACAAACGGAGAATACATGTACTTTCTGAAACAGACGAATGGTAAACCGCCTACAAATTGGTTAGGTGGAAAATTTCCGGTAGGAGAAGAAGACCATCCGGTCATAAACCTGACTTATCGGGAAGTGGAAAAATATGCCATCTGGGTAGGCAAAAGAATTCCTAGCGAATGGGAATGGGAAAAAGCATCCCGAGGTCCCGGAGTCATAGAATATACGAATAGGGACGAAACCATATCTTATCAAATCATTACCACAAAATATCCATTTGGTGATGAATTCGATTCCTTATTATGCAATAGCCGTGAATCGAAATTGGGAAAGACAATGTCTGTTTACGAATTATCTACGGAAGGAAGCAGTCCTTACGGTGCCATAGGAATGTGTGGAAATGCCCCCGAATGGACTTCCAGCTGGTATGAGCTGTATCCGGGGCATCATTTAAAAAGTTTTTCCTTCGGGAAAATCTACAAAGTAGTGCGGGGAGGTTCTTTTTCTGAAAATGCTAAGAATTCCAGTTCGATTGCACGCTCTTACGGAGGAATCCCGAATCTATCGGAAGATAGAAGAGCGGGATTCCGATTGGTTATGGACTATCGAGATTGATTAGTTTTTCGGTCTAGGTCTCGCAACAAGCACGGAAGCAAATGCATCTCTGTGAAAGTAAGCTAGAAAGATATTTCCTGCAAGTACGATCACTGCAATCGGCAATCCTTCCGGTGCCAGGAAAGCATGGAATAGAAAGATATTGATTGTGATCGGAGCTAGAATGACCAGCGCCAAACGAGCGTAAAAGTTTGCAAGTAAAGCTGCTCCGGCCAATACTTCAGTACCTTTGAGAAGAGGGAATAAGTAGCCTGAGCTAATGATTCCTCCGATGAATGTTCCTGCAGCTTCCGGCATAGGGGGTGCGGGTAAAAATTGAAAAAAACCGTTTAATCCGAATACGAAGAAAATGGTTCCTAAGATGTAACGAACTACAATTGCCGCTTTATTCATTGTGTTGATCCTTTTTTCCTAACTTCCTACAGATATTACCCAAAGTTTCCTGTTCGTCAATCGATAGTACGGAAAATTCTTCGGTAACTCGTTTCACATGATCGGGAAACATCGATTCAATAAGCTTTTTACCTTCTACGGTAAGATGGATCGTAATATAACGACGATCCTGAGTATCCCGAACCCGATCCACCAATCCTCTTTTTTCCAAATTGTCTATTACCAAGGTAATATTACCGGTGCTCTTCAGGATTTTGTCACCTAACTCTTTTTGGCAAAGAGGACCTAGATGATGAAGAGTTTCCAATACACCGAATTGGCTCTCTGTAACATTGCTTTTCGAAAAATCGGCAATGAGTCGAGAAGACACGGATTCAGCGGCTCTTTTCAGCTTAATAAAAGCATCTAGAGCATGGATCTCTTTTTTGGAGCCTTTGAATTTTGTTCCCATTGGTTTAATATCAAATTATCAAAGATTAAATTATTTGTCAAGCTGTTCTGTCATTTAGACTTACCAGTATTTCGTTTCGATCGTATAATCCACTTTAACGGTTTCTCCCGCTTTGATCGGAACATCCGAGTAAGTTCTTGTAGAAGATTCTTTGGTGAATTTATGAGAAGATTTTGTCATAGTCCAATCTCCCCAAAGAGTCGCATAAAAACGAACTTCTATATTTTCTTTTTTTCTATTTCTGATTTCTACCGAATAAGATGCTTTGTTTCCGTCGGAAATTTTGAAGTTTTCGAAAGAAGTTCTCTTTCCATTGGCGACCACATCGAATGCCTGTCCGGTTTTAATTCTGACTTCTTCGTTTTCGGGGGTGTGATCAATCGTATCTTCGCCTAATAACTGTTGCCTGCCTTTTGAATCCGCTTTAAAGACCCGGATCGTTCCCGAAGGAAGTGGGCGACCCAAGTTATTGTTTTTTGCGTTTTTGAAAATATATTTCACGTCCGCGTTATTGAAGTTTTTTTCATTTCCTTCATACATGGGGAGATTTTCGAAAACAAAGTATTTTTTGATTCCTACATTCTCGGTTTGGAAAAGTTGAACCTGTTTGGTTTGATTGTAACCGATTGTCGTAGGTTGGTCCAAAGTGTATAGATAATACTCGGAAAGATTTTCCTGTTGGAATTCGGGAGCTGCATCACTATAAGCTTCGTTTTCCATCGATTTTTTTACTGCTCGCATAGCAGGCGCATATTGAGGACGATTCGAAACCAATTGTACTTTTCCTGCAACCAATTGCAATGTTGCATTTGAAAATCTGGTTCCCGAAGTATTGTTCAAAGTGACCCAGGAGTTGAGGCCGGCTTCCTCTTCATTTTTTTCCAAAACTAGAATATAATCTGCTGACCAACTCATTCCATGTGTTTGGTAAGATACTTCCAGTTCTTGTTCTTTCTCAGTATCGTTTTTCAATTTCCAAACTAATGTCGGTTTAGCGAATAAATTGTCCGGAATCGTGGGAACAGTGACTCTTCCGTAGTAACCGAGAGAAATTTCATTTCCGATTTTATAAACAGGGCTTCCGTTATTGGCGATGAGTGTTGCTTTTACCGGGGTTTCTTTTCCTTTCTCATAGGAATCTCTGTAAATAGTGACTTCTTTTCCTACATATTTCTCCAAGAGTCTTTCTTGGGAAATAAGATCGTATTCATAATTTTGTTCAAATACCGTTAACTTTTTAGGATCCGTAGCTTTGACCCGAACGGTTTGAGGAATGATTTGAGAAGGAACATCCTCGAATCTTAAAACGCGAATTCCTTTGGGAAGATCGATATTTCTTGTTTCTCTAACCAGTCCCACTCCACCATTATAGATGGTAACACTGACATTTTTACGATCTTCTTCCGTTGAGGAATCAAAACTAGGATCGGCATCGGTTCCAAAACATAGAAAGATGATGAATGTAATACAAACGGTGGTAAGCTTTTTCTTTAGGCTCATGAATTCTCCTTTTCGGCAAACTCTAATTTTATTCTTAAAAAAACGAATGCAACTAAAAAGATAAATTTCAACATGCTTTCGAGAGGTAATCTTATGAGTGGGACAGTAAAGATAGGTGTCATCGGCGGGAGCGGATTGTATTCTTTGGAAGGTATGGAAATCAAAGGAGAGGTTCAACCGGAAACTCCTTGGGGAAAGCCTTCGGATACAATTACAATCGGAGTATTTAAGGGAAAAGAAATTGCATTTTTACCAAGACACGGTCGCGGACATTTTTTAAGTCCTACTGAAGTTCCTGCAAGAGCCAATATCGCCGCCTTAAAAAGCTTAGGCGTTGAAGAAATCATCGCATTCAGTGCAGTAGGAAGCCTAAGAGAGGAGATTCATCCTTTAGATTTTATTATACCTTCTCAGATTATCGATAGAACCAAACTCAGACATGCTACATTCTTTGAAAACGGGGTCGTTGCGCATGCTCCTTTTGCAGACCCATTTTCCGCAAGCCTTGCCAAAAAAGCGGAAACGGCTGCCAAATCATTGGGGTTGAATGTTCATACTAACAAAACACTCGTTTGTATGGAAGGACCTCTTTTTTCCACAAGAGCCGAATCACATATGTATCGCTCTCTTGGAGGAGATATCATTAATATGTCGGTTCTTCCCGAATCGAAACTTGCTCGCGAAGCGGAAATCGTTTATCAAATGATATGTACTGCAACGGATTATGATTGTTGGAAAGAAGATGAAGCTCACGTGACTGTGGAGATGGTGATTCAGAACTTATTAAAAAATGCGGAAGCATCTAAAAAACTTTTATCGGTTTTGATCGACCAAATAGGTTTGAGTGATGATCAATCTCTCAAAGAAAGTACAAAGTACTCTATTATTACTGCGCCGGAAAAAAGAAACCCCGAGCAGATGAAAAAATTAAGTTATCTTTTTCCTAATTACTTTTAATTAGAAAACTTCGGAAGCAGCCTCTAAAGTAGGAAAAATTTGGAGGAGGCTTTTTAATTTTGTTAGCTCTAACACATAACGGACTTTTTCGGAAGGGGAAACCAAACGAATGAATCCGCTCACTTTTGATAGTTTGGAATGGATTCCTAGAAATGCACCTAGACCGGAGGAATCTATATAAGAAACGAGTTCCAAGTATAAGAAAATATGAACGATCCCTTTTTCGATCAGTCTTTCCAAGTTTTCTTTAATGGCTTGAGAATTGTACAAGTTGATTTCCCCGGAAACTTCAAAAACAATCGCTGTCGCAGGGAGTAGAACTCTGTTCTTTTCTATGACTTCCATTTTAAAGTCGCCAGCTTCTATCGCATAATCCTTCCAATTTTCGCTCATGAATGTATAATCTCTTTAACGCCGTCTGAAATCTTAAACTTGTAGAACTTTACCGGATACCCGAACTTTTGTTGATAACTTTTTTCTAATTCGACGCTTGTTTTGAAAAAATTTGCGATTTTATCCAGAACAAGAACACATCCGCCAAAGCCACCACCTATCATTCTGGCTCCAAGCGCTCCCCGGTTTTGTAACAGTCTAACGATTTCATCGGTTTCTTCACAAGAGACTTCGAAATTTTGAGATAAGGACCAATGACATTCGTATAAAAATTTTCCTACTTCTGCATAATTTCCGGACGAAAGAGTCCGGATGATCGATTTTGTCCTTTCTCTTTCGGTAGTTACATGAATGACTCGTTTCGTTTCATCTTCAGTAAAATCGAATTGTTTCCATTCCGACTTATCCAAGCTAAACGAATATAAATTTGTGATTTTGGGATCAATTCGTTTGATTTTGGCTAATGCCGATTCACATTCTTGCCTTCGGGTATTGTATTCACTGTCCTTTAAACTGTGTTTCACGTTTGAATTAACGAGATAAAATTCATTTTCTCCTAAATCAAAATGATGATAATTGAATTCGAGAGAATCCGTATTCAAAGATAGGCAGTGATCTTTTTTGCCATTTGCAATGACAAATTGATCCATAATCCCGCACTTCATTCCTACAAAATTGTTTTCGGCTTTTTGCCCTATGACTGCAATTTCAGGTCGAGTCAAATCGATTTGAAAAACCGTAGAAAGCGAATAACCTACCAAAACTTCCAAAGCCGCCGAAGAAGATAGACCTGCACCTTGAGGAATGTTTCCCTTGATGAGCATTTCGAACCCGGGAATGGAATGGCCTAAAGATTCCAATTCATGAATTACGCCTGCGATGTAATCCGACCAAGGGTCTTCCTTTGAGTTTTGAAAAGGTCGTTTTATTTCTGTTTTGCGATCAAAATCGCTAGAATATAATATAATCGAATTATTATCTTTCGGGCGAATCAAACACTCAATGGAAAAATCGATGGCTGCGGGGAGAACGATTCCTCCCAGGTAATCCACATGTTCGCCGATGATATTGATACGTGCGGGTGCCTGGAAATGGCGAATTGTATCCTGTTTGCCTTCGAATTGATTTAAAAATTCTAGAAAAAGATCTGGTTGCGATGGCATCGGAATTTCCAAATTTTGTTTACACAGTTACTTATTCACTCTATTTTTACTAAGGATTTTTTCTTCTCTTCGAGGTTATTTACAAATGGCGAATTTAAAACTATCAACTCAATTTACGGACAAATTTATACCCGATTCGCTAATAAATACTCAGTTTTCAAATGCATCAAAAGCAAAAGAGATGCTTCTTTCTAAGACAGGAAAAGGAAATGAATATTTAGGCTGGGTAAAACTTCCTTCTTCCATCAGTTCTTCCGAATTAACAAAAATTCGGGAAGCTGCGGAAATCATCCAAAGCCATTCCCAATTTCTTGTAGTTGTAGGAATCGGAGGTTCTTATTTGGGAGCCCGCGCTGTTATTGAAGCTTTGTCTTCTCCTTTTCAAAATTGGGAAGCTCCGAAAAAAGGAGTTCGGATTTTGTATGCCGGTCATCATTTGGATTCCGATTATCATGCTCAGTTGCTTGCCTTTCTGGAAACAAAAGAATTTTCCGTAAATGTAATTTCCAAATCGGGAACAACTACGGAACCTGCGATCGCCTTTCGCTTGTTACTTTCTCTTTTGGAACGAAAATACGGCAAAGAAGGAATTAAAAACCGAGTGTTCTCCACAACGGATGCTTCCAAAGGTGCGTTGAAAAAACTATCGGATGATTATCATTTTCCAACCTTTACCATTCCGGATGATGTAGGCGGACGTTATTCGGTTTTAACACCTGTCGGGTTATTGCCGATTGCTGCTGCCGGTTTTTCCATCAATAAATTGGTGGAAGGAGCAAAGAATATGGAAGCGGAGCTTTCGAAAGATTCTTCTCCGAAGGAAAATCCTGCCTGCGTTTATGCAAGTTACCGAAACGCACTTTATTCTCTTGGTAAAAAAACAGAAGTCATGGTCAGTTATTCTCCCGCACTTGCTTACTTTATAGAATGGTGGAAACAATTGTACGGAGAAAGCGAAGGCAAAGATAAGAAAGGAATCTTTCCTGCGGGAGTTTTGTTCACAACGGATTTACATTCGATGGGACAGTATTTGCAGGAAGGGGAGCGAAATTTATTCGAGACTGTCATTCAAATCGAAATTCCAAAGTATGATCTTTATATGACTGAAAAGACGGAAGACCTGGACGGGTTGAATTATTTGGCAGGAAAAAAATTATCCGAAGTATCCGATCAAGCGGTTCTTGGAACTTTGATCGCTCACTCTGACGGAGAAGTTCCTTGTTTGCAGATTAAAATTCCCAAATTGAGCGAAGAAGTTTTGGGAGAACTTATGTATTTTTACGAATTTGCTTGCGGGATTTCCGGTTATATGTTAGGTGTTAATCCTTTTGATCAACCCGGAGTAGAGGATTATAAAAACAATATGTTTGCTTTGCTTGGAAAAAAAGGGTATGAAGCGAGAAGAAAGGAAATTCTGGACAATTTCGGAACTTAAGCGCTTTTTTGGAAAACGAAAATCAATTAGAAAAAGAATCTTTGATATATTTTAGAATAGATTCTTTTTTTTCTCCAAAAATATTCTGATTCATGGAATCTTCATATAACTTCTGTTCACCTAGATCAAGACTTGTTCCTGCGAATACTTCACCTGTAATTTGATTTGCTTTCACCAGATTTTTAAAAATAATCGACAAATCATAATAAGTATCTGCAGGAACTTCATCGAATACGCTCGGGTCAAGAATGGAAAGCCCGATATAATAATAATTTCCGAATCCAAATTCGATTTTTCCATCATCGGTAAGATGAATTTTCGTATAATTTTCATTAGGTTTTAATTCTTGCAAATAAAGATGAATCTTCGAATGGCCCGGAAGATCTGTCCTGATTTTGAAGTCAGATTTTGGGAATAGAAGGGTATCCGGATTCATTAGCAAGATTGGTTCCTCCGGAATATTATTTTGAATCGCTGTTTTGATTCCGCCGGCTGTTCCTAAGATTTCCTTTTTTTCATAAGAGATTTGCAATTTCAATCCTTTGAAATCTTTCAGATGATTCACTATTTTTTCACCTAAGTAATGTACGTTGATCCATCCGTCTGCAAGTCCCCACCGATTTGCCAGGTAAAAGGAATAATCCAGAAAAGAAATACCGTCTATTTTTAATAACGGTTTGGGAGTTTCTTTGGTCCAATCTCCCATTCTTTTCCCGAAACCTGCTGCTAAAAAGAAAACTTTCATATGAAATTCGGCAAGGATTTGAATTCGGGGTGTTTCGCTAATTCGTTTCTCAAGGAACGGATAAAGACATACAGGGAATCGGCAAACATCCCTATCTGGATGATTTCTTCCAGTTGTTGCAAACAGGAAAGAATCGATGGTTTGAATTTCATTTTTTTCTCATCAGCCACCATTCTGAAATAAGTTCCTAACGCTTTGAAGGATCTTTGCAAAGCCTGCAGATATAAACTTTCTTTGAATTTTTTGTCGCTTCCGATGGTGCGTTTTCGGAAGTAATCGATCAATTCGGAACGGTATTCCTTTGTCAGTGGATAATACGCATCATAGATCAAGCTGACCAGATCGTACTGGGGAATTCCCATTCTTGCATCTTGAAAATCAATTAAGGTTAAGCCGTTTTCCTCATTCAAAAGAATATTTCTGCAATGAAAATCCCTGTGAGTAAAAACGTTAACAGGATGTTTGTCCAAATAACCTGCAGTTTCTTCTAAGAAATATTTAGCTTCATCCGTGATCTCCGTTTCCAAACTGTACATTGTTTTCATTTTATGAAATTTTTCGATAGTAAGATTGATTTCAAACATGAGCTTTTCAAGATCAAATCGTCGTTCGGCGACAATTTGTAATGGCTCCAAGGTTTGCAGTTTTAAAATCAGATCCAACACTTCAGGAAGTCGTTTTTTATACTGCTCTGGACTTAAGCTGCTTAAATCATTCTTTCCTTCCCAGCTAATAAATGTTAAATTCAGCTGTTCGTTTGTTCGGATGACTTCCGGGGTACGGATTTGATTGGATCGTAAAAATTTCGTTATCTCGATAAAATCATGATTTAATTTCTGATCCACGCAAAGCACTTCTTTGGCATTGTTCGTTTTGATTAGAAAATATCGTCTTGTAGACGCTTCTTCCTGCAAAGGTAGTGTTTCATATTTTCCTCGGTATAAGGAATCCAAATAATCCGTTATTTCATTCGAAAGAATATTGGTCATAGTTATTTGTTAAAAAATGATTTTTAGTTGGAGAAAATAAATGTAAAGACCGAACCTTTTTCCGGTTCAGAACTGATCGTCAATTTGATTCCGAAAGAATCGATGATCTGCTTTACAACGAACATTCCGAGTCCAGTCCCTCTCCCCAATTCCTTTGTAGTGAAGTAGGGTTCGTAGATTTTTGAAATGACTTCTTCAGTCATTCCATATCCATCGTCTGCAACGGATAGGTGGACACATCCTTTTTCTTTGAAAGCTTGAATGGAGATAGTTCCGGTATTTTTCGTAGCATCCGCCGCGTTCAATAAAATATTTGATAATAACAAACTGAACTGGTCCGGATTGATATTGATTGAAAGTTTTTCTCCCGGCTCCCAATTGATCTGACAGTACTTCAATCGGGCAGTTTCTTTGAAGACCTCCAAAACATGCGAGACAGCTTTGTTCACATCTATAGGCTCGATGGTTTCCGATCGCGTTTTGGAAGATTTTCCAAGTTGTAGTAAATTGGAGGTCAATGTTTGCAATTTTTGCGTTTGATTTAATGTAACTTGTAAAGCTCGATCTTTCAAACTTGCTTCCGCAGCTTCTTTCATGGCCATTTCAACAAATCCTTGTATGGCGGTTAAGGAATTATTGATTTCGTGACCTATACTTGCGGCTACGGTAGAGAGAAAAGCTCTTCTTTCCGAGTCAATTAGCTGTTCTACCATCATTTTTTTCTGAGTAACATCCCGAACAACACCGGTGAAATAAGACTCTCCGTCCAGGATATAAGTGCAAATCGCCACATCGGCAACAAACGTACTATCATCGGATCTTTTCAGGGTAACATCTGTTTGTTGATATGCTTGTTTTATTTGGTTTTTACTCATTACTTCTTGGATTCGATCAATGTATTTATCCATCTTGTTTTCGGTGAATAATACCTGAATCGTCTGGCCGATCAGGTCTGCCGGGGAAGGATAACGAAACATTTCAAAAGTTGCGGAGTTTGCGGATACGATTGTTTTATTAAAATCGATTGTAATCACGGCATCGGAAGTGGCGTTCAGAATGGCCGCATTTTGTCTGTTAAGGTCGAGATACTGCGACCGTAACACTTTTTCCATGATCTCGGACTGGTGTAGTTTTTCCGCGTCTACATCGATTTTTGTTTTGGATTCGATCGCTCGTTTTACAACGGAAAGAATTTGAAATCGATCCACCGGTTTTGAGATGTATTCGAATGCTTTAAATCTTACCGCGGATTCCGCGGTAGCGAGATTCGGATTTCCAGTAATTAAGATAACAGGAAGGTTTTTATTCGACTCCGAGACATACTGAATGAAATCGATTCCATTCTTTCCTTTCATCATAATGTCAGAAATCACCAAACTAAAATCCTTATCCGAATTTACCTTTTCTATTGCATCAATAACAGACGCGGATAATACGACTTCATACCCTTCGCGAGTTAATACTCTCTTTAAGGCAATACGTATTTCTTCTTCATCGTCGATGACTAGAATTTTACTCATTGATTTCTACATGTGCAGGAAGTAATATCTCGATCTTAGTTCCTTCTCCTAATTTTGATTTAATGGTAATATCCCCTTCGTGGTCATTGATAATTTTTTTTGAAATGGAAAGTCCGAGCCCGGTACCTTGTTTTTCCCTTCTCGTTGTGAATAAGGGTAGAAAGGCACGCTCGATTATATTTTCACTCATTCCAGGACCATTATCTTCGATAGAAAACACTACCCAATCTTTTTTACTAATCCTTACAAGATCAATTCCAATTTCTATTTTCGGATTTGGAACCGGATTTTCCATTTCGGAGATAGCATTGATTGAGTTTACGACGCAATTGATTAATACTTGCTCTATTTCCTGCCAGCGAACAAAGATTCCAGGTAAATTCGGACCTGCGTGTCGGGTGAATTCGATTCCTTTTTTTTTGCAGCTTACTTCGACTAGTTCACTTGCCCTTACTAAAATATAATATGGTGAAACCAAATCCCGATTAGGACTTTCTACTCGACCTAAGTCAAGAAGGGCACGTACTAGATCTCGGATTCTCAAATTTGCGGATTCGATTTTTTTTAAGATCAGTTTTCTTTCGGCAGGATCTTCTTCTTCGACAACAATTAAATCATCTAAGTAGAGTAAGGCGCTTTGTAAAGGATTATTGATTTCATGGGCAAGTCCCGCCGCAATCTCTCCAATACTTACAAATTTCATGGATTCGATCAATTGGCGGTCCAGTCTCTTTGCCTCTGTCGTGTCGGTAAAAACCAACATGACAACTTTTTCCAGATTGGAAAAACGTTTGATCGGTATGAATCTCACCTGAAAGGAATACTCTTCATTTAAAATCGTATAGAAAAAATCTCTGGTTTGAATGCTTAAACTTCGTTGTGCTTCCTGAATCGTGCTTCTGAATAAATCCTGATGTACTTTATCCAGAAAGGAAAATACAAAATCTCCAGCTTCCATGGGAACGACTTGAAAGAGCAAAAATTTAAAAATCGGTGCAATATCAAGGATAATTCCTTCATCGTTGACTACCACAATACCGTTGTTCATCGTCGCAAAAATAGTTCTTAATCTTTCTTCGGAATTTCTAAGCGCTTCTTCCGCATGTGCCAATTCGGAAAGATTGAATAAAATAACCATAAGCCCTTGAAAATCATCATTATCGTCTCTGATAATAGAGGATTGGAACATCATCGAAATTTCTTCATTATTGTTGTTTTTAACTATGATTTGTTTATTAACCGATTCCAAAAGCATCGAAGAAGCAATCTCATCTTCCAAATGAAATAAACCTAACAGATCTTTTGTTTTTAATTCCTGGAATGAGATTCCCAGAGTTTTTATAGCTGTATCATTCGCATATTCCAATCGAAGATATTGGTCTAGGGTAAAAATAGGAATTTCAATGGTGTCTAATAATTTCCCTTGATATCTGGTTTTTTTTAGTACTTTGTATCTTTCTTCTTCATTGATTTTGGAAAAGATTGCAAATCCGATATCTACAGCAATTTCGTTGATAATACTAATTTCATCCGGGGTGAACGGATTTTCCTGAAAGGAAATAATTTCCAAACCGCCATAAGTTAAATTGTTCCAAGAAATCGGAAAACAAAATCCATATACGACACCGGAATGTTTTAATTCTTCATACCAGTCTTTGTATTTGTCTTCTTTGTTTGAATAAGAAAACGGATTACCATCGGCCTTTTCCAGAAGAGTTTTCATAGGCATTGAGGTTTCGGTTTTATTAAAAAAATCCGTAACCGATCTGTGAATTAAACCAAACGATTGTTTTTCGGAAAATTCGATATGATTTTCAAATTCGTTTGCCAGAACTCCCCAAACAAAATCATATTGTTTTGCTTTTTGTAAAAAATGGCATGCGGTCTGAAGGATTATGTTAGGCTCTTTGTCTTCCTGAATGGTTTGTTTGACTTCACGAATAGCTTGAAATAAATTCTGAGTGAAATTGATCTGAATTTCCAGATCTTTGATGGCGGATTTGTCTTCTACATAGATGGCAATGCATTCCAAAAAATCATCTGGTAAAGTTTGCCGTTGCAACATAAATTCAATATGAATCAATTCACCGTTTTTTTTCCTCAATTGCCAAAGAGCTTTCTTGTTAATCTCATGTTCGTTTAAAACATTGATCATTCGAACAAACAATCCGTTTTGAGGAAGGATGCTTTCCAATTTGAGTCCGGGCAATTCACCGGGAGAAAATCCCAAAAGTTTTTCAATGCTCGGATTTGCGATTAAAATCCGATAACTTTTCGAATCGACTAGTAGAAAGCCTTCGTAGGATGGTAAGAAAAGACTTTGGATCAGCGGAAGCAATGAGTTCGTTTGTTCAATCATGACGGTCTGATCTCTTAAAAAGTATGTTTTCTTTTATCTATAGAACCATCTACCGAAATTATCAATTTCAACGAAACAAATCAATGAAAAATATGGGAGGCATTCCCAAGTACGTAGACCTCGGAGGCCATTCCTTGTTTTTTTGGGATTTCCAAACCAACAGGAAAGACTGTATTATTTTTTTACACGGACTTTTGGATCATAGTTTCGGTTTCAGAAGAATCATTAAAGATTTGTTAGGTGATAAAAAAAGGATCATTTCTTTTGACCACCCCGGCTATGGAAATAGCAAACTTCCGAAGATCAAATATCTATTTCAGATTGATGTCTGGGCAGAACTTCTTTTGGAAGCTTTGGAAAAACTGGGTCTTCAAAATGTGACTTTGGTCGGCCATTCCATGGGTGGTTTGATTGCACAGCATATGGTTCTGGGTGATCAGTCCAAGCGGATTAAAAAATTAATTTTGCTGTCACCAGGAGGGATTCCTCATCCGGAAAGAGAAAGAATGCAAAAGCTATTATTCCCTAAAACGGAAAAACAAGTAGTAGAGCTTCTCACTCATTTGTACGGGTCGGATAGTCCCGAACCGAACTTCCTTTTACGAAAAACTTTAGTTACAGTTTGGAACGGTTGGGAAAACCAATTTTTACAAGAGAACACTCTCAAAAAAGAACACCGAATTTTTCACGGTGATAAGATTCGCGGAATAAAAATTCCGACTCTTATCATTGCAGGTGAAGAGGATGAGATCACGCCTGTTGCGATGATGAAAAAAATGAAGTCCTACATAACAGGGAGTAAGTTGGTTTTGTTGAAAGGTGCAAAACATGCGATTCATTTGGAAAGGTCAAGTGACATAGCCAAGGAAATTAAAGTATTTAATAAACACTGATCTATTTTTACTTTTAAGAGAGAGCCTTGTTGAAAATCGTGCATATATGATGAAAAAGAACATCCTTGTCGTTGAGGATGAACCGTTCCTAGGGCTCAATATCAAACAGAAAATCGAGTCTTTCGGATTCAATGTGATTGCAGTAGTTCCTTCCGGGGATGAAGCATTTCAAATTGTTTCTGAAAAAGTTCCTGACTTGATTCTTATGGATATCAATCTTGAAGGTTCTCTCAGCGGAATGGAAACTGCAGAATCTTTAAAAAATCAATTCTCCGTTCCGATTTTGTTTTTAACCGGATTTTTAGATGATGATCATAAAAGAAAAATCTCCAAAGACCCTTCTTACGGATATTTGATGAAGCCTTTTACTACCGATCAATTGCGAGAAGCAGTCTCCGTTTTCACTTAAGATTTTTTCCTTCCTTTCTCCACCAAAATAAAAACTCTCTATTTCCTTCCGTTCCTTTGATAGGGGATTCTACAATTCCTAAGATTTTTATAGAATGATCCTGTTTTCTGATCTCTCTCCAAACTTGCCGAATGATCCTACCGATCACCAAAGGATCCGTGACAATTCCTTCCGTAAGATCTTTTTCCTTTGCTTCAAACTGAGGTTTGAGTAGGCTAATTCCTTCCCAGTTTGTACCGGGAGATTCATTCGCTAAACGAGTGATTGTTGGAAATACGGACAATAGGGATATAAAACTGAGATCCATCGTGATAAAGATTGAATCGGATTTACCACCCAATAATTCCCAATTCAATTCTTTGATATGGGTTCTATCCAAGACCGTCACAGATTTGTGATTGGCCAGCTTCTGCGCCAATTGGCCATAGCCTACATCAACGGAATAAACATGTTTTGCTTCTTTCTCGAGGAGGATTTGTGTAAAACCGCCTGTGGAAGCACCCCAATCCCAACAGATTTTATTCTTTGGATTTGCTTTCGGAAAAGCTTCCAAAGCACCCAGTAGTTTTTTGGCACCACGGGAAACATACTGTTTGATGATTTCCCGAATTCGAATACTATCTGTTATGCGAACATTGAATCCGATTTTGGTAATCGGTTCGTCATTTACAAGCACCGAGCCGGATAAGATATAAGAAAGGGCTTCTTTTTTATCTTTGCATAGGCCGAGTGAAACTAATCTGTCATCCAGTCTAATTTTTTCTTTCTGCAATGTAGTTTGGCAATCCTTTGAAGAATTGGTTGGTTTCCGATTCCAGTTCGATTGCATAAGAGTAAGCTTTGTCTCTGGAATCATCACGCATTTTTTTTGCCGTTCCCATTCCATAAAGAGAGGGATAAGTTAGTTTTCCCGAGTTTGCATCTTTGCCGGGGGTTTTGCCCAGAGATTCCGCACTTCCTTCCACATCTAAAATATCATCGGTAATTTGAAATAGGATCCCGATTTCTTTGGAATACTCTTTGATCTTCGCTTCTCTTTCTTTAAAATCGGAGCGAAGACGATTTCCTAAAAGAAAACTTGCGATGATAAGTGCTCCTGTTTTTTTCTCATGAATGGAAAGAAGCCTTTCTTTCCGAGACAAACTCTTTCTATATTCGGAGGTTCCGGATTTTCCTTCTTCTTCCAGATCTTCCATTTGGCCTGTGATCATTCCGGGGATGCCGGCACCTTCATGCAAATAATCCAAACAGTCTTTTAGTAGGTTGGCATCGTTTGAATTGATAAAACGTACCAAATAGAATCCCAGAGAATTCAATGCATCTCCTGCAAGGATAGCAGTGGGCACGTCGAATTTTTTGTGACAAGTAGGCATTCCCCTTCGCATGTCGTCGTCGTCCATGGAAGGAAGATCGTCATGGATCAAAGAATAAGTATGTATGCTTTCTATTGCGGAAGAAAGATAAAGCAGGTTATTTAAATTTATATCTTCCGTATTGGGTTTCGGAATATTCTGATTCGCATAATAGCTATTAATTGCTATTGCGGGGCGGATTCTTTTTCCACCGGCTTGTAAGCTGTAAAGAGCAGCCTCGCTGACCCGAGAAGGGGAAAAACCTTTTAAAATAGTTTGGATTGTAGGAATAAAGAAAGGATCGAATAACGATTTTGCGGATTCTAAATGATATGAAAAAGAACTCACTTGTTAACAAATGCCGACTTGGTTTTTACAAGTCGGCTAATGGGGGTTAATTGAGTTCGTAACCTTTGAAGAAAAAAGCGATCTCTTGGAGAGCGTTTTCAACGGAGTCGGAACCATGCACTGCATTTGCTTCTTTACTTTCTGCAAATAGTGCGCGAATTGTTCCCGGTGCCGCTTCTTTTGGGTCTGTAGCACCGATTACATCTCTCCAATGCAATACAGCATTTTCTCTTTCCAGTGCAGCTGCCACGATCGGACCTGATGCCATATAACTGCAAAGGTCATTGTAGAATGGGCGAGCGGAGTGCACTTTGTAAAACTGTTTTGCGTCTTCGAGGCTGAGTTTTAAGGACTTAAGTCCTAGGATTTTAAATCCTTCTTTTTCGATTCTTTGAAGGATATCGCCGATATGCTTGTTTTTAACAGCATCCGGCTTGAGCATGATGAAAGTTCTTTCCATAAGTCCAGAACCTCATAAAAACCTAAAAAAGCAACCGAATCTTTAGGAGTGAAAACGCACCAAAAGAAAAGAAGTAGGCAACTCTTCGATTTTTTCGAAACCAACTTCATCCCAAGTGTCCAAGTCAATGATCACCACCGAAAAAGAGGATAATTTTGAAACCGAAATAGGGTAAGGATTGATGTCTGTTTCCGGTTGGAGTATTTCCTCTAGCTTGAGTTTGGTGGATTTCATGCCTTTGAGGGTGAGTAATTTTTCGGCAAATTTGAGAATCGGGTCGTCAGGAGAATGATAAATGATTCCCACTTTGTCGTAAGATTCCAAACCGTTGTCTATGAGTACTCCTACGGTCGCAGGAGTGTAATTTAAAATTCCTTTGATTTTTCCTCCGGTATAACTTCGGGAAAAAAGAGATTTTGCAGCACCGATCAAAAGCAGATTGGAATGTTTTTGTTTGGCAAAATTTACGATTTCGTAAGTGATATTATCAGTTGTTCTATATTCCGTTCTCACTTCCATCCCGAGTTCAACCCCGGTATTGCGAATGGATTCAAAACTGGCTTCTCTGTAATTTGTCAATTGTTCATTGGTCAGAGAATCGTTCGGAGAAATATGCAAAGCGGTGATATCCAGGTTTTTCTTCTGATTGCCGGAAAGTGCATACGCTAATCGTACCAGACTTTTTCCCATTTTTTCCTGAGCAAAAGCGACTACCACATGGAGTTTGTTTTCTTCCGGTTTTTTAATTTCGCTCGGTCTTTGATTTGCGGAAAACCATTTTTGAATCCCATCTAACGCAGGTCCGGTGGACGCCGTTGTAACCAAAGCCATCAGAACAAATACTGCAAAAATTTCCGGGCTTAAAATTCCCAAATCGTAACCTATATTCAAAACTACGAGTTCCATAAGCCCTCGTGTATTCATCAAGGCCCCTACGGATAAGGAATCTTCCCAGGTAGATCCTGCTATGCGAGCAGCAATTGCACTCCCTACGAATTTTCCGATGACTGCAATCAGAATGACAAGTCCGAGTACCATCCAAAGTTTCGGATCATTCAAAAGTGCAATCTGCGTTCTTAGTCCTGTGACTGCGAAGAAAATAGGAAGAAATAAAACTACGGAAAGATCTTCTATCTTCTCAGCGATCAGCTTTTTTAAATTTCCTTCGGAAGGCATGATCACTCCCGCGAGGAAAGCACCGAATAATGCGTGAATTCCGATCACCTCCGTGGAGAAGGAGGAAATGAATAGTATCAATAAAATAATCGATACCGCGGTTTTTGTGAGGTTTTCTCTGGAGATATAGATGGATCCTAATCTTTTGAGAAAAGGTGCCACTAGAAATAACATTGTTAGCAGATAGGCAAAGGAAAGCCCGATTGTAAATAGTGCGGTATTTAGGCTGCCTGCTTTGGAAATAGTTACGATGATGGCGAGTAAAATCCAAGCAGTGATATCATCTGCAGCAGCGCAGGTCAATACCAGAGCGCCTAACGGAGTTCGCGTGAGGTTTCTCTCTTGCAGGATGCGAGCAAGTACGGGAAAGGCGGTGATGCTCATTGCAATTCCTAGAAACAAGGAAAAAGAAACGAAGGAGATATTGTCGGGAGCGTAATCCTGGTATAAATAATACGCTAAAATCATTCCTAGAAAAAAAGGAAAAATGATACTCGCATGACTGATGATAACTGCGGTGTGAGCTTTGTTTTTTAAAACTTTTACATCCAGCTCCATACCGATGATGAACATAAATAGAACCAAACCGATCTGGCTGAATGTTCCCAAAGTAGGTAAGCTTGATTTGGGAAAAAGAAATCCCATCGTCTCCGGAAAGAAAAATCCGAGCAAGGAAGGTCCGAGCAAAATACCTGCGACGATTTCTCCGATTACACTGGGTTGGTTTAATTTTCTGGAGAATATATATCCTACAAATCGGGCAAAAGATGCTACGATTATGATTTGTAAGAACAAAAGAGCAAGAGGGTGTTTGATTTGGCCAAGAATTCCTTGTATCAAAGTTTCAGGATCATCCTTCTTTACGATGATCGCATGAGTTTCCAAGTCCGTACCTAATTGAATCAGGTAGTAAGCAAACAAGCCAAACCCTATTAGGGTTAATGCGTAAAATAAGGTAGATTTGGTTTTTGCCATATTGGTATTCTTAGGATCTAAATCTTTATCCGTGAAACTTTTTCAAGAGAGCTTCATTCACTACATCGGGAACCTGATTGGAAACAGCTCTACCGTGCCGTGCTACTTCTTTGACGATGGTAGATGATACAAAAGAATACTCGTTATCCGCCATCAGAAAAAAAGTTTCGATCTCAGGAGCTAATTTTTTGTTCATTAAGGAAATTGCATATTCATAATCGAAATCGGTAACGGCACGCAATCCTCTTAAAATGACTCTTGAGTTTTTTTTTCGACAATAGTCTACAGTCAATCCTTGGAACGTATCGATCTCGATATTTTCCCAGCCATGAAGAACTTTTTCTATCAACTCGACTCTTTCCTCTGCTGAGAAAAGAGACGATTTGTTTGAATTGTTTGCAATTCCAACGATGATCTTATCGAACAACGGATGAGCTCGTCGAATGATATCAAGATGGCCATTTGTAAATGGATCGAAGGAACCGGGATAAACTGCAACCGCTCTCATTATGATTTTCTAACTCTTGCCCATTCTTTCATAGGAAGCCCGTAAAGATTGATAAACCCTTCCGCATCATATTGATTGTACAATTCTTCCTTCTCAAAAGTAGAAAGACCAGCATTGTAAAGCGATTTGTCCGACTTTCGCCCAACAACTGTACAATTGCCTTTATAGAGTTTCACTCTTACCGTACCTGCAACAAACTGCTGGGTATAGTCTATATAGGCCCGAAGAGCATTCATCTGATTGGAATACCATTGACCGTTATAAATATAGCGGGCAAACTCTTGAGAAAGTTCGTCTTTTTTGTGTTGGGTATCCCGATCCAAAGTAATGGATTCCAAATCACGGTGGGCAATATGAAGAATCGTTCCGCCCGGAGTTTCATACACTCCTCTTGATTTGATACCGACTAACCTGTTTTCAACGATATCGACTCTTCCGATTCCGTTTTTTCCGCCCAAGTCGTTGAGTGTTTCCAGGACTTCCAAAGGATTTAGTTTTTTGCCATCGATGGAAACACAGTCCCCTTTTTCAAAACCGAGTTCAAGGTAAGTAGGTTTGTCCGGAGCCTTTTCCGGAGAAACGGAAAGAACAAACATATCTTCCTTCGGTTCATTATAAGGATCTTCTAAAATTCCACCTTCGAAGGAAATATGCATTAGATTTCTATCCATCGAGTATGGTTTAGCAGCTGTTACGGGAACAGGGATTCCTTTCTTTTTTGCATATTCGATGAGATCCGCTCTTCCTCCGAATTCCCATGTCCTCCAAGGAGCTATGATTTGTAAGTTGGGGGAAAGTGCTTTGAAAGTAAGTTCGAAACGGACCTGATCGTTCCCTTTTCCCGTGGCGCCGTGAGCAAACGCGTCCGCACCTTCTTTCTCTGCAACTTCCGCCATTGCTTTGGCAATCAAAGGACGTGCAAGAGAAGTTCCTAAAAGATAACGCATTTCATAAATAGCGGATCCGCGAATGGCAGGGTAAATAAAATCGCGGGCAAATTCCAATCTTAGGTCTTGGATATAAACTTTGGATGCACCCGTGCTTTTGCCTTTTTCTTCCAGGCCCGTAAGCTCTTCTTTTTGGCCCACATCGGCACAAAATGCGATGACTTCGCAACCATAGGTATCTTTCAGCCATGCCAAAATCACGGAGGTGTCTAAACCGCCGGAGTATGCGAGTACGATTTTTTTTGGAGAAACTTTCTCTTTCATAGATTAGGGTCACTCTATGAGAAAAATGGAGGAAGACAATAAAATATTGTTCTAGTTTGGATTCAGTGTAAAATATACGAATGCGTTGGATTTGTTTTTCCTTCTTAGTCATTCTACTTACAAACTGTTCCAAAACCGAACTGGATCTGCAGACCGCTTTGGCAAAACAACCTAAGCCGGAAATGGAGATTCAAGTTGAAGGCAAACCGCAAAAAGGGTATTTGGTTGGAATCGAGCCTTATTTGATTCAATCTTCCTATTCAACGGACGAAGCATTCTATCAGAGTTTAAAAGTTTACTTTGATTATGCGAAAAGGGAAGAAGTTCTGCCTGTGGAAAGAACGGTTGTTGTTTTGCCGGAGTATATCGGAACCTGGCTTGTGGCAAGCGGTGAAGACAGATCTCTTTTTGAGAAACCTACAGTCGGTGATGCAATGGAAACCGTTGTTCTCAAAAATCTGGGTAGATTTGTTTGGTTTTATTTATTCGGAAATAATTCTTCAACGGATAGTTTGAAAGAAACTTTGTTCCGGATGAAGGCATGGCAAATGGCTCATTCCTATCAAACCGTTTTCTCCCGTTTGGCGAAAGAATACAGAGTTGCGATCGTTGCCGGTTCCATTATTTTGCCGGAGCCGAAAGTTGTTGAAGGAAAGATCACCGTTACGGACGGACCTTTGCAAAATGTAAGTTTTTATTTTCGCTCTGACGGTGAGGTGGATGAGCGCATTACCCGAAAATCATTTCCTATCGAAGACGAAAAAAGTTTTATTTCCGGATCCAATCCCGGGTCCAATCCATCCATCCTCACTCCCTTGGGAACTCTTTCCACTTTAGTTTGTGCGGATTCCTGGTATCCTGAGGCGTACCAAAATGCTTCGAATCAATCGGCAACTTTACTCGCGATCCCTTCTTTGCTTGCTCCTGCAGATGCATGGGATAAAAAATGGAATGGGTATAACGGTGGAAAAACGCCGAAAGATGTAAACACGAAAGATATAAATCAAATCACGGAATGGCAGGCGTGGAAAAAGTATTCTCTCTTGGGAAGGGCGGAAGTACATCAGATTAAGAATGGTATGAATGTATTTTTTCGAGGACAAATATGGGATATCATAGCAACAGGGGATGCATTTCTTTTGCAAAACGGAAAGCCTGTTGCGGTAAAACGGAAAAATCTTAAAAATTTAGGAAGAGTTTATGCATTGGGAATCTGAAAAATTTTCAAGAAAAGGTTTTTTGAATCGTGTGAGTTTTGCCGGCTTATTATTTGTTAGTTGGGCTTGCGCGGATGAAAAAAAGGAAAAATATCTTTTCTTTTCCGATTATGAATTGAAAATCCTGGAGGCGTGGGCCATCTCTGTACTTCCCGGTGAAAAGAATGTGTCGGATTTTCGCCAAGCGGAAGTAATGCGTCGTTTGGACGAGGAGTTTTATTTCGTATCCGAAGAGATTCAGGAAGAATTCCATATGGCCATCATCGGTTTGGATTATCTGCCTTTTTTCTACGGCCACTTTTCCCGGTTCCATAAACTTTCTAAGGAAGATAGGATTTCCTTTTTGGAAAAAACAAAAGATACGGATTCGGATGCCATAAGAGCCATTATCGGAAATTTGAAATTAGTTACCTTTCTCGCCTATTACTGCCACGAAAGCACTTGGAAACAAATCGGATACGACGGCCCTTTCGGCAATCCTCCCGAAAAGTGGAGCGAGTCCAGAATTCATTATAAAAAATCGGTAAACGTTAGTTAAATGAAAGTAGGAAATTACAGAAACTGGAAATCGTATTCTCACGGAGAAGAAATTCATACGGATGTGGTCGTGATCGGATCTGGGTGCGGTGGAGCGACTCTTGCCTATGAACTTGCCAAAAAGGGAGTGAATGTTGCCTTGATCGAACAAGGAGGCAATTATCATACCGGGACTTTCGACAATAACGAATTGAATATGGCGGGGAAAATTTCCGCCGAAAGAAATTTTCATACTACTTCCGACGGGAGTGTTTCTCTGGTGTATGGAAATAATTTAGGCGGCGCCTCAGTACATTATTGGGCGGACAGTTACCGAACACCGGATGACAGATTGAAACTTTGGAATCGCAAATACGGGGTTCTGGGACATCTTTCTGAAGATCTGTCTCCCTATTGGAATGAGCTGGAAGAAAACTTAAACGTAAATCCGGCTGCTGAACCCTACTTCAATCGAATGAACCAACTCTTTCGCGGCTCTGCGCAGAAGTTAGGTTGGGAAGGACATGCAGTCCCCCAAGCTCGAAAAAATTGTCAGAAGTCAGGGCATTGTATGCAAGGTTGCATGTTTGGCGCCAAACAGTCACAGTTGGTCACTCATATCCCAAGGGCGGTCGCTTTGGGAACCGATGTGTATACGGATCTTCGCGCTGAAAAATTGCTGATTCAAGGACAAAAGGTCGTAGGATTGGAAACCATTTCCATTGACAGAGGAACACTTCGCCCTGAATCCAAAAAAATCATATTCAAAGCGAAAGCGGTTTGTGTTGCCGCAGGTGGATTCGGAAGTTCCACATTCTTACTTCGCAACGGATTTAAGGATAGGTTGCCTATGCTGGGGGAACATCTTGCCATTAATCCATCCCCTATGGTTCATGCTTTGTTCGAGGAACCGATCATTCAATGGAGAAATATCCCTGCGGCTTACGGGGTCGAAGCATTTCGGTTAGCCGAATATAGAAACGGGGACTATAGACAAGGCGGATATATGCTTATGCCGAACCAATTGCAACCGGCAACTCTTGCGGCACTCATTCCGGGATTCGGAAAAGAACATTCCGAATTTATGGAGCAGATGCCGAGATTGGGAGGAACCATCGGTTGGATTGATGATGTCGAAACGGAGCTTGGGCGCATTGAAGTGGATCGATCCGGAAAAAGAAAAATTCATTATCCTTTCGGCAAGATCACAAAACAGATCTTTAACGATCTTACATACAAACAAATGATTTTGAATTTTGAGGCGGGAGCGAAGGAAGTATTCCTTCCCGGTTTCAAAACCCATCGATTTTCCAAACTCCCGAAATGGGAAGAGATTCGATCTTTAGAATGGAGGGCGGGAGAATTCCCTATGGCGGCGCCTCATCCTGCAGGAGGATGCCGTATGGGAACTAATGTTCATAATTCGGTTGTCGATTCCACTCACAGAGTGCACGGATTCAAAAATCTATTCGTTTCCGATTCTTCGGTATTTCCTACGGGTGTAAGTGTGGATCCCAGTTTTACCATTATGGCATTCAGTAAAATTGCCGCAAAACAGGTGATTGGTGAGATTGTATGATACTGCGTTTCGAATTAGTTGGCAAGTGGTATTAGATTGCTGCAATAAATATCATCATATATGATTTTTTTTACGATATCCGCTTTATCAAAAACATAAGAAGTCTTGTCGAACGGCATACGTGCTAATAATATGAAATGCCGGTATAATTTTACCTTATTTTCATAAGTATTTGATAAAAGTTTAGTATTATCTTTTTTTAAAAGTTTATAATTCAGTTTGTATTTTATATTATTCCATGTAGGAATTATTCCAAGTGTGTAGAATGTTAATATTTCATTGAGCGCAATGATATTATGCTCAATGAAAATATCTTGTTCAAGCTCTACTATATAGTTATATTTTTCACTAAAATCTTCAATTTTTTCTAAATCAGAAATAACAATAAAACTTGTTAAGCATCGACAATTATTAATTTCTTTGATTAATTCCATTTTATAATAATTTACTGCATTTTCGTTTAACTCTTTTTTGTTACCGTATAAATCGAAAAAATTGGTTTTTAAACGAAAAAGAACCGGTTCCAATCTTGGTAAATTGAATTTAATGTTATTTGTAAACTTGGGATTTTCATATACACTTATACAATTAGATAAAATTAAAGTGATAAATATAAATCTAGCAATCTTTATCATTTTTTGTTCGTTCCAATTAATGCTTGGGCTTTTTCTTTCCAGTAACCAGCCTTTTGTTTTTTTATGAATTCAGTATAAAATTTCTCTTCAGCTGATTTTAATGTGATCGATTCCGGATTTGAGTATAAGGCACTAATTGCATTCTTAAGATTTTCTTTTTTTAATGTTCCGTCCTCAGGTATTATTATTGCTTTTTGTTTTTTAAATTTACCTAAACTTTCCATCATTGCATTATACAATGGATCAGGGCTTAATATAATTGTTCCATCAGGATCATCCGAAGTCGTTTCTTCAATTGTAATTTTGAAAACTCCCGCAAAGTTAAAATTTCCGGGTTTTGCGGTGATAGGAAAAACTTTAAAACTATCATATAGATTAAACTTCATCTGTATGTTGCGAGTACAGTCACTACCACAAGGCATAGAGTAAGTTATATTTTTTAATGCGTATTTTTTCTCAGGATTAATAAATAAGTAAGTCTGATAGCCATCGAACTCAATGAAATTTGAAAGAAAAACGGAATCTTCACCATTTTTTACTTCAAATGGCTCTTCCGGAATAACAGGGCTAGTAATTAATTTTTTCCCTTCGTGATCAACAGATATCACTTCGACAATTTCAAAGTTACCATATAGATCTGCCGTTGAGCCAAATAAAAATTTATTATAAAATCTATATTGTCCGAAGGCAAATATTGAATGTCGTTTCTGCTCGTTATTATTAGCTGGATCGTATAGTCGTAGATCTTTCGATTTACAATTTAAGAAAGTAAATAATAAAATTATAGAATAGCAATACTTTAAGCAAATTTTCATATTTTGAAATCAATACTTTGAAGCCGTCTAATACCTGTCAAATCTTATTTTAGCGAAAACGCATAATTCCCGATAACCAAATTACCTGCGTTACGTCAGGTGGATAAATTAGTTATGCGAATAAAAGTATTTTATTTTAAGATTCTTGGGTTTTTTGGCGTTATTATTAAGCTTTCCGATTCAAAACGGCGACCGTTTCCAAATGATCCGTTTTGGGAAACATATCCACAGGTTGTAAGGAACTTAGATAATAATTTTTACTTAAAATCCTGACATCATCTCTGAGGCTGATCGGGTCGCAAGATACATAAATGATTTTTTGTATTCTTGAATTTGCCAATTCCAAGGCTACTTCTTCGCCTAATCCCGATCTAGGGGGATCGAGGACAACCGTGGAATAATCTTGTGCAAGTAACATTGGTAAGGTTTCGGAAACTCTTCCTTTTCTGAATTTTACATTGGAAATATGATTATTTTTCAACGCTTCGATCGCTGTTTTGTGGGAATTCGGATTTTCTTCCAGACCGATCACTTCTTTTGCCACACCGGACAACCAAAGTGAGATCGTTCCGATTCCGGAATAGGCATCGATCACCCGACTCCCTTTTTCTATTTCATCCAGGATCAAATTGTACAAGCTGGGAGTTTGGGAAGGATTGACTTGTAGAAATGTGGAAAGTCCGACTCGAAAGCGGTATTTTCCGATGGATTCATTGATGTAAGGTCTTCCCCAGAGAAGATTTTCTTCTCTACCGAGTGCCATCGAAGTATGACGCAAATTGATATTTTGAATGATGCCTACCAATTTTCCGTATTTGCCCGATTTACCAATACGGTCTGTTATGTGATTGTGCAATCTTTTGGATAAATCTTTTGGATGAGGGATATGTTCTTGAGCAGTTACAATTCCCACTAAAATTTCTTTTGTTGTGAATGATTTTCTGGCAACGAGGTATTTTAAAATTCCTCGTTTGGATTTTTCATTATAAGGAGGGAGGCCTTCTTTGCGGGCCCAGAGTTTGACTGCCTGGGTAATTTCGGTTAACGCCTGTTCTTGGATTAAACATTCGTTTTGATCTACGATAAAAGTGGATTCCCTATTGAATAGACCCAAAGTTGTGATTACTTTTTTGCCGATCACTCTGCGACCAAAAGGCAATTGTAATTTATGACGGTAGAGTTCGGCGGACGGACTTGCAAGAATCGGTCTTATTTCCACATGGCGGAAAGCGGAAAATGTCTCTTTCAGAAACTGTTCCTTTTTACTCAGTTCCTTTCCATAATCCATGGAAAGATTCGTACAACCGCCGCAAATACCGAAATGACCGCAGGAAGATTTCACTATTTTACTCTACTATTGTTTCCGACAATTTCCGCTATGTTTTTAATATTGTTTTTTAGCAGATAACGATCGAGATAGGCGTTGATCGTTTTAGGTAAAAAAGGACCTTCATAGATATAGCCGGTATAAATCTGAATGAGATTGGCGCCTGCCTCGAACATCTGCAAGGCTTTGGCTCCGGAATCGATTCCACCGACTCCGATGATGGGAATTCTCCCTTTCAATATTTGATATGCCTTAGAAACGAAATCCAAAGATTTTTCAAAGAGAGGATTTCCCGATAAGCCGCCTTCCGGATGAGGGCCTCCGCCGAGAGATTTTTTGTCCAAAGTAGTATTTGTGAGAATTACTCCGCTTGTTTTCAAGCTCAGACAAAGTTCCAGATTTTCATTTAACTCCTGTAAGGAGAGATCAGGTGCGAATTTCAAAAAAAGTGGAATGGGGAAATTTCCATCAAAGCCTTTTTTGATTCCGGTGATGAGTTCCGTCAGCGCTTCCTTGGATTGGAGAGAACGAAGTCCTGGTGTGTTAGGCGAACTTACATTGACAACCGCGTAATCAGCAAAAGGGACTAATTTTTGAAAACTGTAAACATAATCGGATACGGATTCTTCCAAAGGGGTGATTTTGGATTTTCCTGCATTGATGCCTCGAACGCCTGATTTTTTTTGAAGTTTCAAAAGTTCTGCAACCCGATCCGCTCCCGGATTATTGAAACCCATTCGGTTGATCAGTGCTTTTTCTTTTCCATAACGGAAAAGTCTGGGTTTTTCATTTCCCGGTTGTTCTTTCGCGGTGACGGTTCCTACCTCTACGGACCCGAAACCCATGTGAATCAGAGTAGGAAATAATTCCGCGGTTTTATCAAAACCTGCAGCGAGTCCCACAGGATTTGGAAACTGAATCCCTGCCACTTCCTGGGAAAGTCGAGGTGAATTGTAATTAAAAACAGAAGATAATGTTTGGTTTAAGAAAGGTACTTTTTGGGACAAATGGAAAAAAGAAGAAGCCAAATGATGTGCGGATTCCGGGTCAAACTGGAATAAAATAGGTTTGAGTAGGTTCTGATAGAGCAATGGAAGATCCTTTCGTTCAGCCTTTTTTCTTTGTTATTTCTTACAATTTCTTTCCTAAAATAGCAACAGAATGTAGCGTCCTAAATAGAATCCTTTTCCAAAGAATGAATCCATTTAAACCTACAGATAGAATTTGGCAAAATCCCGGCTCTTTTCCCTCAGGCGAAGTTCTCAGGGAATTGGAAAATTTACTTCGTTCCAATCCGGATTTTTGGCTTAAATTCACTGTCGACGGAAGGATCGTCGATTACAAACCTTCCCGATATTTGTCGATCAGTAAAGATCCGAAGGATTTTCTCGGTAAATATCTGTCAGACGGCTTGCCGGGGTATCTTATCGCAATTGCAACTGAGGCGATTGAATATTTAAGCGAAAGGAGAAACCAGGTTTTTTGGAAAGAATATGAATATACCATTGATGGTGATATTCGTTATGCGGAAGTCAGATTTGTTGTGCTCTATGACGGACATATCATGTCAACTCATCGTGATATAACGGAAAGAAAACGATTGGAAGCTGCATTTTTAGAAAGTGAGTCCCGCTTTTTATCTATGGTGCAGAATGCGGCGGATTCCATTTTGATCATCAGCTCCGAAGGTTTGATCCAATTTTTCAACCAAGCCGCAGAGCGGATTTTCGGATATACCCAAGAAGAAGTATTGGGGAAAAATATTGAAATCATCATACCTTCCGGTTCGGAAGGAAAAGATAGTTTGTACAATTACATGGAACGAAGTCCGAGTTCTTCGATAGGAATCGGAAGTGAGCTGGTCGCAGTTCGAAAGTCAGGCGAAAAATTTCCTTGTGAACTTTCCATCGGCGAATTCAAAACCAAACACGGTCATATGTTTACTGGCATCATCAGAGATATCAGTCATCGCAAAATGCAGGAAGCCGAATTGTACCAATATCGCAATCACTTGGAAGATCTTGTAGAAGAACAAACCATGGCATTGAAAATTGCGAAGGAAGTGGCCGAAGAAGCGTCTTATGCCAAATCTCTTTTTTTGGCGAATATTTCCCATGAATTGAAAACACCGATTCACGCTATTTTGAGCTACGCTGAATTAGGTGAAGAAAAAAGCGGATTGTCCAGTCCTGAAAAACTGAAAGAGTATTTTCAGATCATTGATTCTTCCGGAAAAAGGCTGCTTGGTTTGCTTGAAAATCTTTTGGATATTGCCAAACTGGAAGCGGGAAAAATGAGGTATATTTTTGAGAGACATTCTTTAAAAGATACCATCAAACACGTGATCAGTGAAATGAAGGCAATTTTGGAGAAACGATCCATCCAAATTATCTTTGATCAATCCGGTGAAAGATGGGAGGCTGAGTTTGATTATGAAAGAATTCAGCAAGTATTGCGAAATATCTTTGCAAATGCGTTAAAATTCATACCAGATAAGACAAATATCGAGATAACCAAGATAGAAAGGGAATTTATTCCTAAAATGACTAAGAATTATGTTCGAGGTATCGGTTTACAAATAAGGGACTATGGCCCGGGAATACCTCCGGAAGATTTAGATAAGATTTTTGAGAAGTTCATTCAGTCTAAACAGGTCAAGGCAGGTACAAAGGGTACGGGTCTCGGGCTTTCGATTTCAAGAGAGATTTTGAATGATCACGACGGTTTGCTTTATGCTGAAAACCATTCGGAAGGTGGTGCCGTGTTCAGTCTGCTATTACCGCAAAACAGGAGGGATTTGAAATGACGATGACATTGCTCGCAGTTGATGATGAATCGATCAATTTGATGATCATCGAAGAATCTCTTTCTGAAAAAGGATTTATGATTGTAAAGGCGAAAGACGGAGAGGAAGCATTAGCAATTTTAAATTCGGATGAATATTCCTTTTTTGCCATCATCTTGGATCGATTGATGCCCAATATGGATGGGATCGAACTTCTAAAAAAAATCAAACGATCCGAAAAGTGGAGAGATATACCTGTTATATTTCAAACTGCGATGAGCGGAATTTCAGATATGACGGAAGGTTTGGATTCAGGTGCATTTTATTATCTGACAAAGCCGTATTCCAGAGCTGTACTCGTTACCATCGTTCATACTGCGGTGGAACATTATGTAAAACTATTGCGTGCAAAGGAAGATTTGCACAAAGGAATGGGTGCCTTACGCCATCTTGTGAACGGAGAATTTAGAATCCGCACAATCAAAGAATCGCATGAGCTTGCACCAATCCTGGCAAATGCATGCCCTGATCCGGAAAGAGTACTTACCGGAATTATGGAGATTCTCAATAATGCGATCGAACACGGTAATCTTGGGATTACATACCAGGAAAAAACGGATTTACATAACAACGATAAGCTTATGGAAGAAATCCTTCGCCGTCTGGAAGCACCGGAATATAAGGACAAATATGTTGAAATTTATTTCCAAAAGTTGGAAGACAAAATCATTATAATCATAAAGGATCAGGGAAAGGGATTTGATTGGCAGAGGTATCTTTCTTTGCAGGCAATGACTAGAAATGCCTTCAAAACCCACGGGCGTGGAATTTTTATGGCCAAAAGGCTTTCGTTCGATGATTTGACTTACTTTGACGGCGGTTCAAAGGCTCAAATTACCATACTACTCAATCAAAATTCCAGTAAATTACTGACTGATTTTCAAGAATAAGATAATGATTTCATCTAACGGATGAAATGTTAGGTAAACAAATTTGCTTTCCAAAATTTACGTTCAAATTTTTCTTTTCCTATGAGAAAACGCATCTTTCGGCGATTATTCATCTATATTATCTTACCATTTATTTATTTGGGTTTGATCGAAGGGGTCTTAAGCTTATTCGATCCTGAAGCGGTTTTTGTAAAAAGTTTCGATGATTCCCTTCTGTTTTCCCTTTATCCCGGTAAAACGGGTAGAGTTGTTTCGGAAGAATACAACGTAGAAGTAGCGACGAATGAAAATGGAGGTAGGCAGATCTTATCTCCGGAAAATAAATACTCCACTTTATTATTGGGAGATTCTTTTGCAGAAGGCTGGGGAGTAAAACAAGAAGAAGTTTTTTCCGAAGTAGCGAACCAGGTTTTGTCCAAGGAAAATAAAATTAGAAATCTAGGAGTTCACGGCTCCTGTCCCGCCTTATTTGAAATTCATTTGAGGAGCTATGTTCCTAAATTTCAACCAAGGGAAGTTTGGATCCAAATTTTTGACAATGACTTGGATGATAATGAAAAGTTGGAAGTTTTCATGGAAGAAACCAACGGTATATGGAAAGCTAAAAAACCTTTGGCTGCAAAGTTTCTATCCACTCCGGTTTACAACTTCGTAAAAGAATCTTCCTTGTTTCGTTTATTGAAAAGGTTATGGAAAACTGGTCGCGGACAAGTGGAACCTTTGTTATATTATAAACCGGGAAGGGAACCGGATCGTAAAATTCTGGGTCATGCCGAATCATTGGAAAAATTCGGAAGATTAAAACCGATCGGAGATGAAATTGAATCAAAATATAACGGTCAATTTTCCTTTTACAAACGTGCGAATGATCCGATTTGGCAGAAAAGATTGGAGAAACAGAAAGAACACCTAGCAAATATTAACGAATATTTGAAGACAAATCATATTAAACTCAATTTGATTTACATTCCTGCTAAGGAATTTTTTGCGGAAAAGGGAATTCTCGGGAATATAAATAACAGAAATCTAAAACAATATGAATTGCAAAATCCTCATTTCAATCTGCTGAAAGGTTTTTGTGAAAAGAATCAATTGAAATGTTTATATACTACCGAATTGTTTTGGGATAAAAATCCTGAGTCCTTGTATTTCCCATTTGATGCTCATTGGAATGCGGAAGGACATAGATGGTTTGGGCAGATTCTCGGAGAAGAAATCCAAAAATCCGCCGGCAAACCAAAATCTATCTAAAACAAGGTATAGATAAAAGGAGCGATCGCAGATCCTTGCGTTAATACTAACAAAGCACCCAGTAATAATAAAATAATGATTATGGGTGCTAACCAAAATTTTTTTCTAATCCTTAGAAAATCCCAGAGGTCTTTTAATAATTCTAACATTTATTATCCTTTAAAATGGTCTTTCCATATGATCGGTCGTTCTTTCCGGAGGAATGATCCGATAACTGGTTGCATCAGCATCTAATTTTCTTTTTAACGCATCAGTACCGAATAGCCTTTTTATGAGACCGATCGGAGTGAATAGTAAGAAAAAGATAACCGACAATATGATGCGAGTATTGATCCAACCTAAAACTTCTCCGATCAACATCCAGAGACGGTAAGGCCAGTATAGAATTTTGGGAAGAACTGTGCCGAGAAAAATAAGTACTAAGCCTATTCCCACCAAATACTGGTTCCAAGACCCGCGATTCAAATAAGGGATGGCAAGACCGAATACCAATGCTAAGACTCCTCCGACTATATAAGCAAACTTTCGTAAGTCGGAAGATGTAGGTTCAATTTTTTTTGAGGACATATTTATTTAATCCAATTCAAACTCTTGTTTCCAAGAATCGTCTTTTTCGATAATAGGTTGGTCTTTTTTATCCAGAACAAAGTTTTCCACAACAAGATAGTCCATCTCTGTTCGCATAAAGCAGCGATATGCGTCTTCCGGTGTGGAAACGATCGGTTCTCCGCGCACATTGAAGGAAGTATTTACTAATACCGGACAGCCGGTGAGTTTATCAAATTCTTTCAGGAGTTTGTAAAACTTTTGATTGGTTTCGGGATGAACTGTTTGAATTCGTGCAGAGTAATCGACATGAGTGATCGCCGGCAATGAAGATCTAGGTACATTTAATTTTTCGATTCCGAATAATTTTTCCTGATCGGGAGTCATTTTGATACGATGTTTTTCCAGAACGTCGGCAACGATCAACATATAAGGGCTTTTGCTTTTGATATCAAAATACTCGGATACTTTTTCGGCAAGCACCGCAGGAGCAAACGGTCTGAAGCTTTCCCTGTATTTGATTTTTAAGTTCATCACGGATTGCATTTTTTGATTGCGAGGGTCTCCGATGATGGACCTTCCCCCCAAGGCGCGTGGCCCGAATTCCATTCTTCCTTGGAAGTAACCGATTACATTTCCTTCTTCCAGAATCTTCGCGAGTCTTTCTTCGATTTTCCCATCGTCCAATTGGGTGTATTTTGCACCTAATTTATCTAAGGTGGTCTTGACGGTTTCATTGGAATATTTCGGACCAAGATAAGATCCCTTCATCGAATCGAGAGGCATTACTTTTCTAGGATGACCCTTGTATTCATAATGAGCTGATAACGCCGCGCCTAAGGCCCCACCGGCATCTCCCGAAGCCGGTTGCACGAATACTTCATCGAAAATTCCTGCTTTTAAAATTTTGCCGTTGGCGACACAGTTGAGTGCAACCCCACCTGATAAGCATAAGTTGGTAATGCCTGTTTCTTTTCTTGCGGAACGGGCCAATCGTAACATCACTTCTTCCGTGACTTCTTGAACGGAACGTGCAAGATCCATTTCTTTTTGTGTTAGAGTGGATTCGCTTTTACGAGGAGGGCCACCGAAGAGTTCGTGAAATTTACCATTTGTCATGGTAAGACCGGCGGCATAATTGAAATAATCCATATTCAAACGGAAAGTTCCGTCTTCTTTTAAATCGATTAGGTACTTGTAAATGAGATCGGTATACTTTGGTTCTCCGTAAGGAGCAAGTCCCATGACTTTGTATTCTCCCGAATTTACCTTAAAACCGGTGTAATATGTAAAAGCGGAATACAATAGTCCGATCGAGTGGGGAAAATCAATTTCCCATAACGGTTTGAGAGTGTTTCCATCTCCGATCCATGCGGAAGTAGTCGCCCATTCGCCGACTCCATCCAAACAAAGTACGATTGATTTTTCGAAAGGACTGACAAAAAAAGTGGAGGCTGCGTGCGCCTGGTGATGTTCGGTAAACAAAAGTTTTGGGGAAGACTTTGTCGGGGAAAGGTTTGCAAATTCTTTTTTGAGAGTGCTTTTTAAAAACAACTTTTCTTTTAACCAAACGGGCATTGCAGAAAAGAAAGAAATCAAACCGCGGGGAGCATAGGCTAAATAGGTTTCCAGTAACCGTTCGAATTTTACAAGAGGTTTGTCGTAGAAAACTACGTTTGCAAGTTGATCCACATTGATCCCGGCTTCTTCCAAACAATATTGAATTGCATTTTTAGGGAAATTGGAATCGTGTTTTTTTCTTGTGAATCGTTCCTCCTGGGCTGCGGCAAGGATCTCTCCGTTTTTTAATAAGCACGCCGCACTATCGTGATAGTAAGCGGAAATTCCAAGAATGTACTCGTCTGACATGATTCTTTGAAGGGTTGGTTGGGCAAAGGTCTTTGTCAATTATCTTATGCCTTCGGTTATTTAGTTTTCTAAAAGTTTGAGATTGAATTTATAAATAAATTTCTGAAATTCTGTTGGGAATTATGAAAAACTTTTTCTCTATTTTTCTATCACCCAATTTTTTTCCAATGGTTGGGAACCGAATATAATTTGATCGGGAGTTTTGATTTTCAAAGGCTCCCACTCATAATAAACAGATGTCCAGTCTTTGGTAACAATTGTGAAATGCAAATGGGGGCCGTAGGACATTCCTGAATTTCCCACCTCGGCAATTTTCTCTCCTCGTTTCACACGTTGACCTTTTTTTACTTTGATGCTTCCGTTTTTAATATGGGCATAATGGGAGATAAGTCCGTTATCATGAAGGATTTGAAGGTCATTTCCCGGAGCGAAAGAAATTTTTCCGGGAACCGGATTGTCCGGAAATCCGTTCTTTGTAGCTAAAATCACTCCTTCGTCCACTGCATAAATGGATTCTCCAAAAGTGTAATAGTCCGAATTTTTACTGCCTTGGGTATTCGGTCTGAGGGTGGAATGGTTTTCATCTACGTGAAGAAAGTCGTAGCTGTATTTTTCAAATCCACTATGAGTTCCTCCTCCGTCGAATGCGGCGGCCACAATGATTTTTCCATTTAATGGTAGTTTTGCGCCTATGAAACTAGGTCGGTTTGGATTTTGTTTTTCAAATAATTCCATTCCTTCTCTTAGAAACAGATTGCTTTCTTTTTGAGTGGAATCGGCGAGAGTAGGATCGGATCTTCTTTGTTTCATATTGAGTTTGTTTAAAACGGAACCGCAAAGAATTTTCAGTTCAATATCATCGGGGTATTTTACGATTTTGTTTTTTAAAAAATCAATTAAGGGACCGAAATCTTCCGTTGTGTCCACAATCGAATTCCAGGTTTTTAAAAAACCGACTCCTTGTTTTGCGGGAAGCTCGGAATAATTTTTGATTGTAGGAAAAATTTTCGAGATCTTTCCATCCTCCTTGTTTTTGATCCATGATTCAACTAATAGTTGATAGCTGTATCCCAAATTGGGAATCGTATATTCGTTTGACGGATTGAGCTTTGCGGCTTTTTCAAAATAAGGAATCGCTTTTTCGGGATTTAATTTTTGCCAGGAGTAAGCAAGAATCAAATTTGCCCATTCGTTATCAGGCAGTAAAAGAACCGCCTTGTTTGCAAGTTCGATCGCTTGTTTAGGATTTTCTTTTTTTAATTCCTCATCTGCAGGTTCCAAATAAGAATAAGCCAATTGTTCTTTCAGGGATGCATCGGCAGGCCATTGGACAAGTGCTTTTCTGATTCTTTTCGAACTTTCTTCGGGATTGCCGGAGTTTCTCCATACCCAAGCCTCTGTTATGCGAAAATCACGTTCAGTCGGGTATTCCGAAATCGCGTCAGCAACCGGTGTTTTCGCACCTTCCCAATCTTCCGCTTTGGTTTTTTTCTCAATTTTTGACCAATGTTCGGAAATACTTTCTGCATAACCATTGCTTGTGATTAGAAAGAAAAAAAACAACGATCTAAATAGCATAGACCTTTTGTATAGGAATGAATCGAATTAAAGAACTCTTATTTTGTCGGGAAAGAAATAAATTTCTCAGAAAACGAAGTGATTTTGTTAGGTGGTAATCGAAAGATATACCATCCCCGCCCTAATGAGACTGGGTGGGGTTAACCACCCGCCACCCAATGGCTTCCTTTACCACGGCGATCCATTTTTGAAAAACATAATTCCTCATTCGGAAAATATTTTTAAAATAAGTTCGTCTTTTTGCCCGGATGGATTCGTATTTTTTCCTCAATGGACTTGTTGGTTACTCGTATCGATTTTTAAACTGGAACGAATCCCCGCCCCGGATCGACCGAGCGCCCTCGTCGAGGAAGAGCCGGAAAAGGCGCCAAACTATTAGTTGAGTATTCCGCTAAAACAGCCGTTGTTGGGGCTTGCTACTGCATTTTACATTTGCGGTCGTTTGACTCCCCCGTTGGGAATCTACTTTGCTGCGAATCCTGTCTTGTTGTATGGACAATTATTTCTTGGAGACGAAGTTTCGATTGTCGGAACCCGAATCTGTGTCAATCAAGATGGCTCTTTAATCCTCATTTAGATCCCAATGGCAACTACAAAAGAGATAACATCTCTCAATTCTGTGTTCATGTGAACTCAACTTCCAGGGATCGCTTAATAAAATCTTCGAAAGCCCAGATGACAGATCAGAACAGCGGCTGGGCTTAGTTTCCTGAATCTTTTAACCAGGAGGAAATCGTTCGGTTAAGATAGTCGGGCACTTCGGCTTGAATGAAGTGGCCGACTCCAGGAACGATTTTGATCGTGAGATGGTCGGGATTTTCCATCCATGACTTTTCCAGATCAAGAGTGCTCAGCAAAGCATGGGTCTCTTCGATTCCATGCACATGTAAGACCGGGCATTTGATCGCAGCGTCATAGATTTTCCTCATGGTCGGATCAAAAAGGTTGAGCGCAAACTGAGAGAATGTATAGTTAGCTTTGTAATAACTCATCATAGACGGGATGGACGATCTATTGAATGCCTCGATGTAACGGCTTTTAATTTGTGGATTTACAATCCAGTATGCCAAATCTTCCGCCGTCAGATGATCACCTTTGCCTTTAGCAAAGAACCGCGTGGCGTAAGCGCTCGCTCCGGCCTGCGCAATCTGATGGTTCCATGGGAGCAATTCCTTGGTAATGGCGCCTGGATGAGGAACGCTGAGAATCACAAGTCTTTGGACCAGATCAGGATTTTGCCCCGTGAATAACCATGATAAGGCGGCACCCCAGTCATGACCAACCAAGATGACCTTGCGTCCTTGGCTCTCTGCGTCGATCACGGCATGGATGTCACCCAGAAGAACCGGAGTTTTGTAGTTCTCGATCCCTTCTGGTCGGTCGCTTAAATCGTACCCGCGCAGATCAAGCGCGACCACTTGATAATCTTTTGAGAATGCTTGGATCTGATTTCGCCAAGAATACCAGAAGTCTGGAAATCCATGCACAAACACAATAAGCGGCTGTTTGTCCGATCCGATGGTGACATAGTGGATTTTCGTTCCCGCATTGTCCGCATACCTGTGCAAGAGCTTTGGATCCTTGTCGATATCGACTGCAGGCTCGCTCATTACAGACGGGATTTTGTTGTGCCAAATGGCAGGGGTTTCCCCGGACGCAGGAGGTGTGAACAGGGCGGCTCCCAAAAGCATCATCGAGCAGGTTTTTGAACTCATTTCAGTTCTCCTTCGGCATTACAGCGCTCATTTTTCTATGGCGATTGCCATAATATAGCAATCGCCATAGAATTGTCAAGTCAGGTGTGATATACTCAAAGTATGCCTCGTAAAACTGACGCCCGTGACTGGGCCATTGCCACCGCCGAGAGACTGTTTCGCATCCAAGGTTACACTGCGACTGGATTGAAACAGATCATTGAAGAAAGTGGCTCGCCTAAAGGATCGTTCTATTTTCACTTTCCACGTGGCAAGGCTCAACTCGCAGAAGAAGCGATTGATCGATACCTTGCCACTCGAATTGCTCTCTTACGGAATATCTCGGCCAATACAGTGGGTGATGCTCTGAAATTTGTTCATCAGATTTTCGAAGCTTTCGCGGCCGAAATGGCCGCCTCTGATTTCCAGTATGGATGTTTAATGCAGAATCTGGCGAATGAGCTGCCCGCGCTCGACCCTGAGCTGACCAAACGGATAGCGCGTGGATTTGTTGATTCGGAAGAGATTGTTGCGGAACATTTTAGAGGGTGCGGTTTTACTTCCGCACGCGCATCTTCTGCTGCAGCGGCGTTGGTAGCCGCCGTCGAGGGAGCCCGAACGATCGCCCGCTTGGAACGCACGCCGGCGATATTTGAGGCCCTTGCGGATGTTAGTGTCCAGGGGTGGGCTATTCCAAAAGGGTGATCCAGGATTAGTGTTAGCGAAGGTCATAAATCTAATTTTCTATTTGAAAATTAAAACCAGTGAGTTGAGCGCTTCTAAGGAAGAGAAGTTCGGGCTGCCCTCGCAAGGGAGATGTTTCTCGCGGTCGTTTGACTCCCCGGTAAGAAATATAATTTAACAAATGTAATATGTTGATATAAGAACTCTTCTAGGGTGGAGATGTATATTGCGAAAAGCGTCCACGGAAGGACGCGGGCGCGATGTTTGACCATGGATGGTCAACAGAGCGCGAGCAATGCACATCGGAACTTTGGAGACGCCGGGAGTCGAACCCGGGTCCTATCGCCCTCAAATGCAGCTTCTACACGTTTAGATTGCATATAAAATTCGGACGGCCTTGCCCTGCAATCGGGGGAATCCTTCCTATCCAACTTAAAGTTCTACCGCGGTCGAAGCCGGAAACGACTTGCGATAGTCTTCTGAGAGGTGTCGATTTCTTGGCCACCAGAAGAAACAGCCAATGAAACCGTAGAGCTTAAATTAAGCTGCTAGAGCAAATTCGTTATTTGCAGTTATTGTTTTGAAGGTTATTAAGCAGGACCCTCACCTCTACGTGCCACTGAACCCAAGCCAACAACAGTCGAAACCAATGTCGTCCCCGTTCTATATTTAATAGACGGTATAAGCTGGAAAGGTTCAATGAAAAAAAGAATTGAATCCGAAAAGATTTCAATCTCCAATGAATTAGGTAATTATGTCTCATTATCTTCGTGGTATTTTACTCCTTTTATTCTGTTTTTTGTTCTTACATTGCCAAGGTTCCGAGGTTCCGAGCGATGATTTGGTAACTCGTTCTCTTTATGGAGAAAACACGGAGCAAGTTGTCCGTGTGATCGGTTCCAAGGTCATCAATTTGGATGAAAATCCCGATTTGGAAGCAATTGTCCTCTCGCAATCCGGGCAAACCGAAGCGATTTCCGCTTATAAGAAGGAAGGAAGAACTTGGAAATTTCTTTGGAAACAGGAATTTAATCAGCTAACACTTGGTAGTTTTCATTACGATCTGAAAAAACTTTCCTGGGAGTCGGGGACGATTCCCGGCAAAGAGAAAAAAATCCTGGAAGGGGATTGTATTCGTAGGGTTGTATTGGCGGAACTTGCGGGAGATTCGTTTAACTCTGTTTTTGTGGAAGTACTATCGGAAGAACCACCGATGGGGCTTTTTTCGATTCCTTTCGGATACAGAAAGGGGGTTAAAATCCTGGACGGCTTGCAATTGAAAGAACATGAGGAATTGGTTCGTACCAAACGACTTGAGTTCGAATACTCTCCCAAAGAAAAATCCGTTCGTATTTTTCCAACTAATCCGAATTATTCGCAGGAATTTATATTCAACGGTTGGGAGATGATTCCCAATCTGCCTATGCGACCGGTTCCTTCCTTTGTATCGCTTGAAGTGGAACCGAAACTGGAAATAGGTAAGGAGTCGAAAGTTACTTTGCAATTGAAAAACCGCGGAAATTATACGACCGTAACTTATCTCTCCCTTTCTTTTCCGGGAGAAGCCAAAATTCGTTTGGATGAAAATGCGAAAGGACTTCGTTTTTATAACAAGGGTGCCACTGTTTATAATATAGTTCAGAACAAACAGATTTCATCCACGCAATTGTTATTGGAAGCTACCAAAGAAGGTTGGGGTTCCAATTATAAGTACGGAATCAGTTTTTATTATACTCCTATGACAAAAGAAAATCAAAAATTTTTATTTCGTTCCTCTTTCAAATTTTATAAGGAAATCGTTTCCATACCGAATCGGTTCTCCGTCAATAAAACTGAAATCGATCAACAAGGATTTCCCACTTATCCAATGTTAATGGATGTTAAATGAAAGAAAACATATCCCCTGAATTGAGAGCTGCTCGGGAAGAAGTCGTCAGGGCACAGGTCGAGAGATTTCAGAATTTTTATTCTTCCTATTTCAATCGAAAGGAAACCATTGCGATGGCAAAGTTTTTCTTCGAAACTGTATATAATTTGGAAGGGAAGGAAGAATGGGAAACCCTGGCTTTCAATACGTATGCAAAAGTAAAACATATGATGAAAGAAGGCACCCGGGAAAGTGTGGAACGACTTATCGAACTCAATACGATCACCGATGAACTGGATATAAAACTCGGCAAATTGCTTTTAGAACACGGTTGGAAGCCCGGAACAAAAATCTCGGAAGAAGAATATTTCGAAAGGTTTCGGGAATTGGGAGAATCTCAAAGCCGTAAAAAACAATTGGAAGTGGTTCTATTCAATCTAAGAAAATTTTACGATCTTGCTCACAGACCTATCAATTCCTATATTATGAAACCTGCGGCAGTCATGGCACGCATGTTAGGTGTTTATCCTTTATTCAAAAAGGTAGAACAAGGATATTATGCCACCCTCCCGGTCTCTCCGGAAATTTTTAATTCGTTTTTCGATGAGGTGGAAAAAAGAGAATGGGAGTTTTTGTTCCAGGCATTTCCGGAGCTTAAAAAATAAATGAGACGATCCAGGTTCAGAAAGTCGAGCGCAGAGGAAGAGGAAACATCGCATAACCAGGAGAGATGGCTCTTGACTTATGCGGATATGATCACTTTGCTACTCGGACTTTTTATCATACTCTATGCGATCAGTAAGGTAGACTCGAAAAAATTATCCGAAGTGGCAACGGATATCAAAAGAGGTTTCGGATTGAATGCTTCCGCCATGGGTTTGATTGTCGAAGGTGGTTCGGGAATTTTGCAGGAAGATCTGATGGAGCCGAAGTCACAAGTGTATCGACTTTGGGAAAAGGTCGGATTCGCTTTGCGTTCCTTAAAGGAAAAAGCCAAATTGAAATTGGGACTTGCTGAAACGGAAGAGTTGAAATTAACTTTTTTGACATCGAATCTTTCTTCGGGTGTCATACTGGAAGAAGATCCTGAGTTGGAGTTCGCATTCAAACAATTGGCGGAACTTTCGAAAGGAATGGACATAGACGTAGTTGTTCGGGTGCAGATACCGTATGAAGCAACCATTGATAAATCAAAATTTCAAAATTCCTGGGATTATCATTCTCACAGAGCTTCCATTATTGCCGAAAAATTAGTAACTGATTACGGAATTCCGAAAGAACAAGTATCTGTACAAGGTTATGCGACATTTCAAAAATCAGTTGATAGCGATACCCCCGAAAAAAAAGCGAAAGAAGAAAGAATCGAAGTGATTATCAGAAAAAAGGAACAGTCTCCATGAAGATCTCAAAGTTTTTTACATACTTACCCGTATATGTTTTGATTATAAGTTTTAGTTTTTTGTTTGGTGCCTGTAAAAAAAACAAAGGAATCGACTCGAACGAATGGAAGGAAGAGTCTTTAAAAATCACCGCTTCCCTTTGTGACAAATATAGAAAATGTTCCGATCCCGATTGGAAATCCGTTCCTGATAAACTCAAAGATTTTACAAAATCGAGATTGGATGAAACGAATTGTCAAAAAACATTTCGTGATAGTAATGCTTATAAATTGATCGGTGAAAATCCGGAAAACATAAAACTGTTGTATCGAGAATGTTCTAAAAAGATTCTTTCCGCATCCTGTGAAGAATTGAAACAGGGTAAGGTGGATTCTTTACCCGAATGTGAAAATTTCAAAAAAATTCAATCTGGCGACTAACAAATATGCTTCGAGGACTTCGCAGATTAAACCGATATGAAAAACGAATCTTAGATATTGTTAAGATCGGTGGCAAACTGGTCCGTTTGCAACAGTTCGGATTTTCCAGAAAATCGGAAGAAGGATTTCGATTTCCCATTCATGCTTTGGAGATTGGGACGGAAAAAGCCGTCAGACAAAGACCGGTTGGAATCGTAGCCGGAGTGCATGGATTAGAGACGGTAGGAATTCGCATTCTACTCGATTTTTTAGAGTACATTTTGCACAAAAAAAGTGACGGCTATATGGAAGAGTTGGCGAAAGGAAAAGTCGGACTCGTAGTCATACCCATTGTCAATCCGGGCGGGGTTGCTAAAAAATTCAGATCCAATCCTGCCGGCGTGGATTTGATGCGGAACTCGGGAGTGGAAGCCGAGTCCGCACCTTTGTTGTTTGGTGGACAGAAATGGACTCCTAAACTTCCTTACTTTCGCGGGAATTCTCTCGAGCCGGAATCAAGAGCACTGTATCGTTTCATTCATCAATACTTTTACCCTACAAAAAATGCGATCATGCCAGTAATGGATTTGCATTCGGGATTCGGTACGATTGATCATGTTTGGTGGCCGTATGCCGGCACGAAAACTCCCTGCGTCGATACTCCTATTTATGAAAGGATGGCGGAGTTTTTAGCGAAAGGGAAAAAACACACCCGTTTCAAATTTGGACCGCAAAGCGAGACTTATACGACGCATGGGGATCTTTGGGATTTGTTCTACGACCATTATATTGAGAAAGTTTTACCGGCTAATCCCAAATCCAATTCCCGTTTTCTGCCACTTACTTTAGAAGTGGGAACTTGGTCCGATATCAAAGACAACCCGTCCAAGTTATTTAGGAAACGGGGAATCTTTAATCCCGCCAAAGAGAATAAATTCGAAACGATTACGACTTATAGGGATTTTTTAAGAGACTTCGTATTACTCGGACAATCGAATTTGAAAGATTGGACTTAGGCGATTCTCTATCTAAAAATCAATAATCGTTCTGAATGTTAGGTTGATTCTGGGTTGGATGATCTTTTTCGATTTCGGCAAGGAATGATTCCAATTGGTTTGTGTGCTTCCTTTCATCACAAGCAAACTCCCGTTTTCAAGATAGATGGAAAAGGATTGCTTTGTATTCTTATGTTTGAATGAAAATTTCCGTTCCGCACCCAAACTGAGCGAAGCAATCACAGTATTGAGACCTAACGATTTTTCATCATCGCTATGCCAAGACATACTTTCCTCTCCGTCATGGTATAAATTCAACAAACAGGAATTGAATTTTGTTTCGGAAATATCTTCTACTATCCTTCTGAGTTCCAAAAGTTCTTTCGTCCAAAGGAGCGCTTGTTTGGTGGTTCCGGAGTACGTATATTGATATTCATTGTCTCCATACCATGCCGCTTTTCTTTTCGTAATAATGTGTTTTCCGAAAATAATCGCTTCATCGTTTTTCCATTCTATGGTTTTGAATAATGTATCAAAATATCGATTTGCCTGATCCGTATCCAAAACCTTTCCGTAATAATGGACGATACCTTCATAAGGTAATAAATTCGTTAAGGTTTCCGAAGGAAAAAGATTCATGATATTTTCCGAGGATACTATTGGGAAGATTCGCTTGTTAATTTATGCCATAGATCGGCACCGAAATTGCGAAAGCTTGCAGGTCCGTCTCCGAAGGCTTTGTCAAAAATAAAATCTCCTCCGTCCCAATCCGTTTCGGAAACTTTAACTCGTGTTCGACCTCGCATAGCGTGTTTTTTACCCGATTCGTACATAATTACCTTCATCGTAGACGGGCTTACATCCCCGCGACAGGAAGTTACATAGGTAAGCCAAATTTCACTGATTTGATCTTTGTTGAGATCCGTTACAACGAATTCATCTTTTAAGAAGTTAGCTTCCAAATCCAAAGGACAGTCTTTTATAAAATCATACACTTTCCAGGTTTGTTGAAATGATCCCTTTGTTCCGAGGTAATGGAATGCAAAAAGTTCCGCGTCTCTTGCGGATTCATCCGTTCCTTTGGGTGAAGGAATTGCACCTGTTTCCGTTAATAGAAGCAGATGTTCTCCTTGGGAATCTTTCCATTTTCTGGCTTCGATCAGTTTGCCGGAATAAGTGATGTTCTTTGGTAGTTGGTTTGAGGAAACTTTAGTTGTTAATAAAATTCCTTCGGAACGGATGGAAAATCCTAAAATCAAAATCGTTAGTAAAAAGAATATCTGCCTTTTTTTCATAAATAAAATCCTTTGTTCTGAAAAATAAATTTTGAATATTTAATACAAGTTAAGTGACTGCATCGTGAAAAATAATTCCCAGAGTATGTCTTTCTCCGGCTCGTAATTCGCTGACGCCATGTTTCATTTGCACTCTGTAGTGTCCTTTGAGGCCTTTTTGCGGTTTGAAATTGGTAGTAAAGATCAACATATCACCTTGGTTCGGTTTTAAAACGATCGCCTTTGATTGTGCTCTCGGAATACTTTGGGTCAATACAAATTCACCACCTGTATAATCGATTTCCGGTTTGTTCAAAAACAATACCAACTGCAACGGAAAAAAAATGTCTCCGTACAAATCTTGATGCAATGTATTGAATCCGCCTTGTCCGTATTTTAAAATCAAAACAGTAGGTTTTGTCTGTAGGTTTTTTCCACAGATGATTTGAAGTTCTTTCCAGTGATTTGGAAATTGAGTATCGATACCGAGTAGATTCATCCATTCATTTGCAATTTCTGCCAAATGAGGGTAGATGGTTTCTCTTATGGTTTGAATGTAGGGTGGGAGAGGATAATGAAAGTATTTATATTCTCCTAAACCGAATCTGTATCTTTCCATAATCACTGTTTTGCGAAATAAATTTTCTTCACGGTAGAGATCTATCAATTCTTTGCAAATTTCCGGAGAAACAAATCCATTCACAGATGCATAACCTTTATCATTCATGTCCGAACGGATTTGTTTCCAATCCAATAGATCGATTTTTTCGTTTATATCTTTCATTCTAAAATCTATTCTTGGATGTCTGTTCTGGCGGCTTCCCATCCTATCATTGCGGTTTTGCGGGCACTTCCCCAATGGTATTGCCCTATCATTCCCGTAGATTGGATAACCCGATGACAGGGAATTAGAAATGCTACCGGATTGTCACCGATCGCTGTTCCGACTGCTCTGGAAGCTGTAGGGCGTTCGATGGCGCTTGCGATTTTTCCATAGGTGGCAAGCTCCCCCATGGGAATTTTCAATAAGGTTTCCCACACTTTCAATTGGAATTCGGTTCCTTTGAGATGGAGTTTGATTTGTTCTATTTTTTTCCAATCTTGTGAAAATATAGACAGTGCGTTTTGTTGGATCAAGTCCACCATTTGTTTGTAAACTGCATTGGGGAAAATAAGCTTCAATTCAGATAACGCTTGTTTTTCGTCATCGGCAAAGGCTATATAACAAATTCCTTTCGCAGTGGAAGCGACCAAAAGACTTCCGAAGGGACTTTCCGCAAAACTATAATTGATCGTTAAATTTTCTCCGCCGTTTTTGTATTCTCCGGGTGTCATACCTTCTATGCTTACAAATAAATCATGAAGCCTGCTTGTTCCCGAAAGTCCCGATTCGAAGGCCGTATCGAACAAAGATGCCTGGTTTTCCTTTAACATCTTTTTTGCATGTTCCAGGGTGATGTATTGAAGGAATTTTTTCGGACTGACTCCGGCCCAATCAGTAAATAATTTCTGAAAATGAAAAGGGCTGATATGGATTTGTTCCGCTACTTTTTCCAAGCTCGGCTGTTCTTTGAAATGATCTTTGATATAGGCAATTGCTTTTTTGATCTGATGGAAGTGGATGTTTTCTTTCTCTTTCATAGATCTCATTATACGGTGAGAAAAAAAATCAAAAACCCGAATCTTGCGAAATGTTCACGAACCGGTTACTTATTCACTTCTTCCATCGGTTGCTGACTCGTGCGGAGAAGTTCATTATAAAATTCCGGATTTTTTTCAAAGTCTTTCAAGATATCATTTTGAAATCTTTCCATCACTAGAGCCTGTGGGTATTCTGAAAAATTGATTCCGTATTCTTGAGTAAAACTTTTTTTAATCAATGGAATCGTAAAAGCAAACGGGATGGCTGCCCAGGAATTGATAAACCAGCCGTCGGTTCTATATTTATAATCGCGTATGATTTTTCCCGTTTTAATATCACTGATTTCAAAGGAAGCGATTGATGCGGAGTCGCCGATTGCCGGAAGAATTCCTAAAGACAAAAGCCATAATATACCTGTGACCGCAGGTCCGTTGTATTGCGATATGGTTGAATAAGTGATCGTTAATGCGGAATTTTCCTTATTGTCGAAAATTTTCGAACCTGCGAACTCAAATTCAATCTGCTGCGAATTATAAGCAGTCTTTCTGGTAGTTTCGAATTTGCGAATCAGGTTTGCCCTGATTCGTTCCCGATTTCCGTTAATTTTAGTTTCGCGACTTCCATCTTCGTCTTTCACATTGTAATATTGCAGACTACAGGATAGAAATGTAAAAATAAATGCAATCACCAAATAGAAAGGAAGTGTTCTCAATTCAATCGCCCTCTTTACCATAACGCCTAACTCTTTTTATCCGAACAACTTTAAAAACAATGCCGCTACCGCTGCACCTGTGAAAGGTGCTATGATTGGAATCCAGGCATACTTCCAACCTGATTTTCCTTTATTGGGAATCGGTAAAATCCAATGGGCAAGCCTAGGTCCTAAATCTCTTGCAGGATTGATCGCATAACCTGTGGTACCTCCCATAGAAAGACCGATCGCCCAAACCAGAATCCCTACCAAAAAAGCGCCAAAGGCAGGCGTTAAACCGGTATTAGTTTCCGAAAAGATGGAATGAATTCCTAAAATAAGTACAGCCGTTCCCAAAGCTTCACTGATAAAATTGGAAAGAGAATGTGAAATGGCGGGTTCCGTAGAAAAGATCGCAAGGATCGCAGACTTGTCTGCGGTTTTTTTCCAATGAGGTAGATAATGCAAGTATACAAATACCGAACCGAGAAAGGCTCCCGATATCTGCGCAGCCGAAAAGGGAATTAGATTTTCAAAATTTCCGGATTGGATGGCAACGGATAAAGTCACTGCCGGATTTAAGTGCGCTCCGGGGCTTCCGAAAGCTTTTGCCACAAAAATCCCGAAAACAACTGCAAAAGCCCAACCTGCGGTGATCACAATCCAACCGCCGTTTTTTGCTTTGGAATGTTCCAGAAGAGCTCCTGCGACCACTCCGTTTCCCAATAGTATCAAAACGAACGTACCTAAAAATTCACCGATCAATTCGCTCATTCTTTCTCCCTATAGAAGGTTTCTTAATAAAGTAAGAAACCTTTGAATGTTGGAACATAATAGCAATCATATTTAAGCTCTAGTTTGTATGATTTTATTCTAGGATTTTACCGCGAATCAGAAATTTTGGGAAAATCGACCATGAAAAATAAGGCACTCGAGTACCACTCGCGATTTCCCAAAGGAAAAACGAAAGTCGTACCTACAAAACCGACAGAAACCAGTTATGATCTATCTTTAGCCTATTCCCCGGGTGTTGCCTACCCCTGCCTTGAAATTGAAAAATCTCCCGAACTCGTTTATGAATACACGAACCGGGGAAATTTAGTCGGAATCATTACGAACGGCACAGCAGTCTTAGGACTGGGAAATATAGGTGCCTCTGCCGGGAAGCCGGTGATGGAAGGGAAGGCGGTTCTTTTTAAGAAATTTGCAGGAATCGACGTATTCGATATCGAAATCAACGAAACCGATCCTGAAAAGTTCATCACCATCGTAAAGTCATTGGAACCTACATTCGGCGGGATCAATTTGGAAGACATCCGTGCCCCGGAATGTTTTGAAATCGAAAGAACTTTGGATGCACAGATGTCGATCCCTGTTTTTCATGACGACCAACACGGAACAGCTATTATATGTACTGCTGCACTGATCAATTCACTTGAACTTACAAACAAAAAAGCACAAAATTTAAAAGTAGTGATCAATGGTGCCGGTGCCGCTGCGATCTCGATTGCAGAGATGTTGACTAAGATCGGTGTCGAACATGAAAATATTTTCATGGTGGATTCGCGCGGAGTCATCAATGACAGACGAACCGGTTTACATTCTTCCAAACTTCCTTTTATTCGTAAAACTTCCGCAAATACTCTGGAAGATATTTTTCCGGGAACGGATTTGTTTGTCGGTGTTTCCGTAGCGAATGTTGTAACTCAGGCAATGATAAAGTCCATGGCAAACAACCCTATGGTTTATGCCCTTGCCAATCCGGATCCTGAAATTTCTTATCCCGATGCCAAAGCTGCACGCAATGATTTGATTATGGCAACAGGCAGAAGCGACTATCCCAATCAGGTAAATAATGTACTCGGATTTCCATTTATTTTCCGAGGTGCGATGGATGTTCGTTCCAAAGTAGTGAATATGGAAATGAAGCTTGCCGCAGCATACGCGTTAGCTGAACTAACCAAAGAACCGGTTCCCAAAGAAGTAGCGGAAGCATACGGACTGGATCATATTGAATTTAATCATGATTATATCATTCCAAAACCATTGGATGCACGCGTTCTTTACAGCGTTGCACCTGCGGTTGCGGAAGCAGCGGTGAAAACCGGAGTAGCTCAAATCGCTTATCCGGGCAGGGAAGAGTACAAAGCCTTCCTTGCGAACATCATGGCTCACCAAAGAGAAAAATTAGTCGGCCTGACCATTTAGATTTTTTTTCAAAAAATCAGTAATTAGACGAAAAAAAGTGTTTACATAAATTGTGCGACGCACAAGATTAGGTTGTGCACTGCACAACAGGTGAAAACCAGGAGCTAAACAATGGAAAAACAAATAACAGACATTTTGAACGCAGGAATCGGACTTTTTCAGTCTGGAAAAGAAGGTTTAGACAAAGCTAAAACTCAACTAGAAGCATCTTATAACGAACTTGTTTCGAAAGGCGCTTTGGATAATACCGAAGGTTCTGTAAAAATTCGTCAGTCCGTTGACAAAATCCTAACAGACATTAAAGAATTTTCTAGCGTTGCTGGAAAAAACTACGAAGAGACTCGAGTGAAAATCGTTGAAAACTACAACAAAATTTCCGACGAGATCAAATCAAGAATGCCAGAAGGTAAAATTGAATCAGTAAAAGCAAAAATCAACGAAGTTGCTGAATCAATTAAAAAAGCGGGAGCAACTTCAGCGAAAGCTTAAGTTTCATATACAACTCCAAGTCAACTTAAGGCTGGTTTCCCCAGCCTTTTCTTTTTTATACACATTGACAGTTTCCAAAATACAAAGAAACTGGAGTCGATGCAAAAAAATCCGATTTTTTTTCTATCTATCATCGCATTTGCTTTCTCATGCAAGTTAGCTGATCTTCGTCCTGTTATCATTTCTAACTCCGGTAAAAATCCGGATCTCCAAAAAAAAGCTCTCTTACTTATCAATAACCCTTCTGATACGAAATTAGTACCGGAAGATTGGACAAAGTACAAACAAATTCAATTTACTTTGAAAGATGTCTGGCATTCCAGACTCGTAAAGTTTTTCACACCGATCAAAGAAAACGAACAGAGGATGAAAGCCCATATCGATTTTGAAAAAGATACGATCGAAGTAGAAATGTTAAATGGTCAAAACAAAGGGATCGTTTACGGATTGGTAAAAAAAGACGTATATCAAATCGCGCCCGATACCGGAAAAGTATTTACGGGAGAAGATGAAGTTCGTATCTATTTGGAATCTTTGCGATTGTATCTTTTGCTTGCTTGGAAAATTCGGGATTATGAGATTCTTCTTTATTCCGGTGAAATGGAAAGACTGGGAAGAAATTATGAAACCGTTTATGCCACAACCGTTCAAGCGGAAGCCACTCCAGATACCGATCAATACTTGGCGTATTACGAGCGTGAAACCGGCGCTATAGAATGGGTGGAATTTACCTATCGGGAATTATTCAGTTGGTACAAAGGCGTTATTAAATTCGGGTATTATGAAGATTGGAACGGTAAACTTTATCCAAGAAGGATCACCATCTTGGATAAGTTCACTGATGTGGATTTTGTTCATGAGATTCGGATTGAAAGAATCGAACTTCCCAAAAAACCTTTAACAGAGGAACAGATCATCCAAGAACAGAATTGATCTGTCTATCTCTAGTTTAAAGTAAACCGAATAGGAACTAATACTTTTACTGTGATTGCTTTTCCTTCCAGTCGGGAAGGAGAAAATCTTTTGCTTCTGTAAGTTGCGATCGCAGCTTGTTCCAAGCCTGATCCTAAGGTTTTTCCCACGGAACGAACCCGAAGCACTTCCCCCGTATCCGAAATCACTACTTCCAAAGTGAGAGTTCCGGTTACACCAGCGGATTTTGCTTCCGTAGTATATTCCGGTCGTGTATTCGGTGTTAAATCCACGGGAGAAGTTGCTCCCGATACGATTGGATCGGAGGCACCCGCGATGCGAGGGTCTTCTTTCTTTTCGAGTTTTTCTTTGTCCGTTAGATCAAAATCCCCGTCAGTCGGTTTGGATTCGGAAACAGGTTCCTGGATTTGCACATTGTCGATAAATGCAACTTCTTCGATCAGACTATCCAGACTATCCCCTTCGAATTTCGGAGTGAACCAAAATAGTAGAATGAGCAATTGCAAAAGCGCAGATAGGCCAATCCCTGTTTCGATCCGATAACGATCTATATATCTGTGAATGAGCTGTCTTTTTGATCTTTTTGGTAAGGTTACTGTATTCACGTTATTTACCTTTGAGACCGCCACCTTGAGTGGTCTTGGTTACAAGAGAGATTTTCAAAGCACCGATTTCTTTCAAAGATTCGAATACGGAATCAATTTCCGCATAAGTAAGATTTTCATCCGCATGGATAAGGACTTTCATATCAGGGGTCACCATAAGTTTGGCTCTGATTTCACTGAGAGCTTCGTTTAATGGGCGTTCTACTGAATTGAAATATACCGTTCTTTTTGCATCCGCACTTAGATAGAGGTTTGCAATCTTTTTGTTTAATTGTTCTCCGCCGGGTACATCTGGAAGGCTGATAGGGAGATCCGGATCGGAGTCGAGCACGGATGTCACCATAAAAAATACGAGCAATAGAAATGCGATATCGGCCATCGAACTCACTGGTACGGAAGGAGGTACTTTTTTCTTGCGTAACATTATTGTTTTTTTCTCACTGAGATTTTTTCAAATCCGCGCAATTGCACTGCTGACAAAGCATCCAACATTTTGGCATACTTTGTATCTCCCGTAGTAACAATTAACGCTAGTTTATTGGGAAGATCGGGGATTTCCATTTTGTTGAGATCATCACGGAATTCTTTCAGATCCGTATATTCTTTGGTTCCGAAAGAAGGATTTCTCATTTTAAAACGATCTTGTGTGACTAAAATTTCATACACATTCTTTCGGAGGAAAGGTTGTGCTTCTGATTGTTTGCGGGGAAGGCTGATATTCAATCCTTCCTTTACAAAAAATACCGCAGTCACCATAAAAAATACCAAGAGCAAAAATGCGATATCCGACATGGATGCCGCAGAGATTTCTTCTAACTCTTGTTTCTTCTTAAGCTTAATCATGGTGTGAGCCTATTATGCTTTTTTTCCGGCTTTGAGTTTAAGGTATTCTTTATAGATTTTGTTTGCAGCTTCTTCTACTTCGGAAGTAAAAAATCCAACTTTACCTTGCAAGTATTGGTAGAACGTCATTGCAGGAATCGCAACAATCAAACCGGCCGCAGTAGTGATAAGTGCTTCCTTGATACCACCGGCAACCACTTTCGCATTGACTTGATCCGCGTTTGCAATCGCATCGAATGCGTTGATCATACCGGATACGGTTCCTAGGAATCCTACGAGAGGAGCAATTGTAGATACTGCGGATAAAACGGTTAATCCTTTTTCGAGTAAGGTAATGACTTCACTCGCTTCTCTTTCCACACCGGATGCGAAAATTTCAGGATCTTCCTGAGATACTTCCATACCGTTTGCAAGTACGTCCGTAATCTTTTGTCCTTTGTTTTGTTCCAGGAAATCTTGAGCACCTTTCAAACCGGAAGCGTCGATCGCATCTTGTAAGTCTTGGTTGAATCCTTTGCGAACCAACTTGGAAGTGAAGAAAAAATACAATCTTTCGAAAATTACTCCGAATCCAACGATGGAAGAGAGTAACAGAGGCCACATGGACCATCCACCGGTTACAAATAAAGAGATAAGCCCGATTTCAGACTCGGCTTTAGGAGCTTCGGCTGCCGGTTTTTCAACTACCGGTGCAGCAGGTGCAGTTTCGGTTGTTGTAGGATTCGTAGTTTCCGCATTAGGTGTTGGATTCGCTTGTGCTTGGATGTTTTCTACTAGGGAAAAAATTGCGATCATCGCAATGGCAAAAGATACTGAGCCTTTCGCTACAGTCTTTTTGAATGGAAAGTTCATGAATGTCTCCATATCAGATTGATATGTTTCAATCCTAAATGGATTTTGTTACAAATAAATGACAGGAGAGTTACAAAGAATTCATTTATAGAATGCTATGCCTGACTTTTCCTCGGCATATTATTTGATGATTGCAAGGAAGGTATCAATTTCTCCTTCCAAAAGAGCGGGTTCGACTGCATTCAGTTTTAAATTCACCCCCATATGGAAGGTGAGAATCATGTCGGTCAGAACTTCCGGATTTTTTTCAGTCCCTGTTGCTTGGATGTTTTCGATCATGGCGTTTCGAACACCCAGCTGGGTTTGTTCCATAAAACGTTTTGCTTCTTCGGGGATGATGGAATATTCCCGTATGGTATTGGAAAAATAACAGCCTTTCTGTCCTTTGTTGGTCAGTTTGGATTTGAGGAAAAATTCGATATTTTTCCAACCTAGAGGTTCTCGGCTCAGATTTTCCAAATAACAATTGGACTGACTGAAGCGTTTGAGTGTTTCACAAAAGAAATCGTCCTTATCTTTAAATTCCGAATAGAGCCCGGATTTATTTACACCTGTCGCTTTTTCCAGGTCGGAGAGACTTGTATCTGCGTAACCTTTTCTCCAGAAAAGCTGAATCGCCTTATCCAGAATATCCGTTCGTTCGAAACATTTCACTCTTCCCATACGACCAAAATATCATAAAAAACCGATCGGTGCAATATTTTTCTTGCAACGGGAAGGGCTTGGTTGATTTCTGAACCGATCGGTTCAGAAATCATTTGAATCAACAAAGGAATACAAAATGGCAAAATTAGCAAATAAAGTGAGTCTTGTGACTGGCGGAAATTCAGGGATTGGCCTTGCGACTGCGAAACTCTTTCATCAGGAAGGTGCCAAGGTGATCATCACCGCCCGTTCAAAAGAAACCTTTGAAAAAGCGGAAAAAGAATACGGAACGCAGTTTGATGTGATTCAAACCGATGTAAGTAAATTGGAAGACCTAGATCGATTGTACTCTCATATCAAAAACAAATACGGAAAACTGGATTTGCTTTTTGCTAATGCAGGGATTGCACAATTTCAGGCGACAAGTGATGCAACTCCTGAGTTCTTCGATTCTCATTACAATACGAATGTACGTGGGTTGTATTTTACTATTTCTAAAGCATTGCCACTTCTTGCTAAGGGAAGTTCGGTGATCCTGAATGCTTCCGTGTTGAGCCAAAAAGGATTTGCCGGAAGTTCGGTTTATTCCTCAACAAAGGCAGCTGTAAGAAGTTTTGCACGTTCCTGGACGGCGGAAATTCCTGTGGATGCGGTGAGATTTAATGTTCTTTCTCCCGGTCCGATAGAAACTCCTATTTATGATAAACTCGGTCTTTCCGGCGAACAAGTGCAAGGTATGGCAGCGGGTATACCGATCAAACGTTTCGGGACTTCAGAAGAGATGGCGAAGATAGCACTATTTCTCGCAAGCGATGATTCCAGCTATATTGTCGGGGCGGAAATTTTTGCAGACGGTGGAATGGGACAAGTGTAAAATAAAAGGACCAATCGAAAGGTATACCCTCCCCGCCCTAATGAGACTGGGAGGGGTTAACCACCCGCCACCCAATGGCTTCCTTTACCACGATGTTTCTTTTTTGGAAAATCAAATTCTTCGTTTAGAAAATATTTTAAAAAAAAGTTCGGCCTTTTGCCCGCTAACGTTCGGGTTTTTTCCTGAAATGGATTTATGAATCTCCGGATTGTTTTTCTAAATTGTAAAAAATCCCACGCCCCGGATCGACCGAGCGCCCTCGCCTTAGGGAGAGCCGGAAGAGGCGCCATATAAACAGAATAATTCTTGTTAGTTGGAGGTGAAGATCTCTTTCAGTTTCGGGATTCCTTCCAAAAAAAGAGCAGGGCCTGGTTGTAAAATAATGCTCGGGTCCAATTCGAAAATCTTATCCTTCTGAATGGCAGTTGTGGATTGCCATTCCGGTTTGTTGCGAACCCATTCCCAATCCATCGGTTTGCCACACCAGGAGCCTACGATGATATCCGGATTTTTTTCAGCCACATCGTTTGCTTGAATGATCCTGTTTTTGGCTAACTTTTCATCTTGTAGATGGGAGAAGACATCTTTGCCACCGGCAATCTCAATGGCTTCACTTACCCATTTAATTCCTGTTATAATCGGTTCATCCCATTCCTGAAAAAATACTCCCGGTTTGTCTGAAAGTTTGTTTGAATATTCCCGTAATGAATCCGTTTGTTTTTTCCAAGAATCTACGAGCGTTGTGACTTCTTTATTTTTGCCGACTATGTTTCCCAAAATGATCATATTTGAAAAAATTTCCGCAATGGATCTTTGATTGAAGATAAGAACGTTTAATCCTCGTTCAATGAGATCTTTGGCGAGTTGACCCTGGATATCGGAAAATCCTATGACAAGATCCGGTTTTAAGCTCTCTATTTTCTTTATATTCCCGCTAATAAATGCGGATACTTTCGGTTTTTCTTTCTTTGCATGAGGAGGTCTGACGGTATAGGCGGAGATTCCCACGATTCGATCTTCTTCTCCCAGTAAGTAAAGAAGTTCGGTAGGTTCTTCCGTAAGGCAGATGATTCTTTCGGGTGCGGACAAATTAACCTTCTAAAAAACGATTTATATTTTTTTGAGATGCAAAAATGACGAGAGTATCGTTTTCTTTCAAAACCATATTCCCTTCGGGGATACCTAAGATTTTGCCTTGCGTACTATCCGATGATCTTTTTTTATCTTTTTCCTGAATCGGTCGTTTAATTGTAATTATATTGATCTCGTATTTTTCTCTGAGATCAAGATCGCTGATCGTTTTGTTAATATAACGTTTGGGAACGACTACTTCGGAAACACTGTATTCGTCGGAGAGAAGGAAGTTTGCTTTCATTCCAGAAAAACCGAGTATTTCCGCCATACTGCGCGCAGCTTGTTCTTCGGGATTGAAAATATTTCTGATTCCCAAAAGATGAAAAATTCGAATTTGCAAATCGGTTTGATAACGCGCGTAAATATTTTTGGCATTCATCTTTTTCAGAAGATCCGCGCAGATAATCGAAGTTTCAAAATCATCGGCGATTGCCAGGACCACTATGTCCAGATCTTCGATTCCTTGGGAACGAAGTGCGGACTCATCCGTCGCATCCAAAACCACTGCCACAGTGCAATGATCTTTGATTTCCTGGATGACATCTTCTTTTTTATCAATGGCAAACACTTCGTGACCTTCTGCAAAAAGATAACGGGTTAAAAGTTTTCCGAAACTACCGATTCCTATGACCGCAATTTTTTTCCTTTGCATGATTATCCTACCACAACATATTCTACGGGATACTTATACGAGAATGAAATCGCTTTTTTTGATAAAGCGACTAACAACGTTAAGATCCCGACCCTACCGACAAACATAACTATACATAAAATGCCTTTGCTATAAACGGATAAATAAGGTGTAATTCCTCGGGTCAAACCTACGGTTCCGAAAGCGGATACCACTTCATAAGAGATATCCAAAAAAGAAAAAGATTCGAATACTACGAGTCCGAAGATAGCTGTAAAAATAACAAACAGGGATAAAACGATGGTAGCTCCCGCACGATGGATGGTGGAAGGCGCTATGGAACGATGATATACTTCCAAATCCGACTTTCCCCGAATTTGATTGATTATGTTGAATACGGAAATGGCAAGAGTAGTTGTTTTGATCCCGCCGCCTGTGGATATGGGAGAAGCGCCTACCCACATTAAAAATAAGGAAAAGAAAGTAACGGGGATTCCCATTTTTGCCAAATCCAAAGTATTGAAACCTGCGGTTCTGGTTGTGACTGAATAAAATAAAGAGTGAAAAATCCGATCTGCAGTACTTAAGGACTTTAATGTTAGTTCTTTTTCCAAAACATAATACGCCAGAGTACCAATCAAAAGCAAAACCAATGTGGTGATAAAAACAAGTTTGGAAGTGACAGACCAACGGAAATAAACATCTTTGGGATGCGTTAAACGTCTGTGGATCTGGCTTAAGACGGGAAAACCCAAACCTCCTAAAACAATGAGCAACATGATCGTAGAAAGAAAACTTTCCGTCTGCATAAAACTCGGATCGGCAAGACCGGCAGGTAACAGACTAAAACCGGCATTACAGAAAGCCGATATGGAATGAAATATTGCAAAGAAGATTTTATTGAATTCCGACATGGGATAGGATTTTGGAAAACTAATATACAATAACACGGCACCAATTAACTCAATGAAGATGGTTTGGTATGCGATTTGTTTGAGTAAACCTTTTACTTTTCCGATAGCTTCTTCGGAAAGTAAATCCTTTAATAAAAGTTTGTCCGTTACCGACGCTTGTCCTGCCAGAAACATAGAAAAAAAACTGGTTAGAGTCATCAAACCGAGTCCGCCGATTTGAATCAAAAACAAAATGATGATTTTTCCCGTTAGCGTAAATGAATCGGCGATGGAAATCGTTGAAAGACCTGTTACACAAGTTGCAGATACGGTTGTGAATACCAAATCAATCGTAGGGATTTGTTTATAAGTCGCTTTGGGAAAATGAAGAAATATGGTACCGAATAGTATGATCGTTGCAAAGGAACCTACAAATACAAACGAAGGGTTTATATTTTTGGCATCATAAAATCGGGATAGTCGGAAAAAATGCGCCAGGTTTGCAAAAATAAACAAAATCTGATTGGTTGAAAGGAAAATCAGAGTTGCATCTCCGCCCGTTAGGTGAAATTGTTTTAAAAATAAAATGATATCCTCTTCGTAAAAATTTTCAACCAAGAGCAGAAGTACGATTATAAATTCCAATTTGTGGGCTTTTAAATAATCCCAAGGGCTGTTACAAAATAAAAATCCAATGATTTCATAAATCAGAAAAAATCGGACCATAGAATAAACCGCTAATCTTACGATCGGTTTCCATTCTTCCGGATAATAAAATCCGAATTCTAAAATCAATATAGCGATAGAAATCACTCCCGTTGTTGTGTAGATGAATCGACCTAGGGAGCGAAAATGTTCCAGATAAAATTTTCTGATTTGGTGTTTCCATGTTTGCGCATGACCCAAGAATAAAATCCAGAAATATAAAAGTCGTCTTACTTTCACGGGTTAGGTGCTGCTGAATTCGGTGCCGTCTTCTTTTTTTCTCTATTTTCTTCCAGGCGCTTTTGATCCAAATAAACGTTTGTGCCGGAAAGCCCCGTAGTACCCGTAATCATGATGAAACTGCCAACGATCGTTTTTTCTACGGAGATAAGTCCTGCAAGCCCCGCCGAAACTCCCAAAGCAAACGGTAAGGTAAGGAAAAAGATAATATATCCTCTGCGAAACTTCGTTTCTTCGTAAACAGCTTCATCATCGAACTCTTCTCTTAATTTTTTTTGAGCTTCTTTTCTGATTCTGCTTCGATCACCTTGATCTTGTAAGGCGCTCGGATTTACTTCTCCCGTGAGAGGATTGATGGCAGGTGTTCTGGCTCTGGAAGCATTGTTTTGGGTGTTGGCCGTATTTTGATTGAGCGATTGGTTTTGCATCAATGCCCCGGCGCCCGGGATAGAAAGAATGGGATCGTATTTCGTTTTGACATCCTTCGGGGTAGCAAGCGCAGGTCTGTCGAACTGAGGTGGTTGGTCCACATCCCGAAGCACATTTCCTTCCGGATCGGAGCCGGGAAGGTTTCTCAAATCATAATTATTTGTATCCTGAAAGCCTTCCTTTGTTTGGGACATAAGAACTCCGGGGAGTGCAATGTAAGGCATCAAACAAATAAGACAGATCAAGGCTCGGATCGATTTCATTTCAGCTTCAAATCTAGTTTACGGATGAGGGGAATAGGTCAACGCTTTCACGGCCACTCAACAGAGTCGATTTATAGCGAAAAGATTGTGTTCTGATTTCTCCCAAACTTTTTTCCGAGATTCCCGACTCCAAAGCCAGATCGTATTCTTCCCGCAAATTAGTATGAAATAAGCCCGGATCATCGGAACCGATGGTAAGTTTGATTTGATGATCGTAAAAACGGGAAATCGGATGATCGGATAAATTTTCCAGCATTCCTATATAATAATTCGAGCTGGGACATGATTCGATCACTGCATTTGTTTTTGCGATATTCGCCAAACAGTAGTTTTGGAATGTATTTAAGAATTTGATTTTTTCCGAGTTCATCATCATACGAACAGTATGTGAAGGATCGGCTTTCAGTAATATTTTTCTTTCTTCTTCAATTTCGTTTTTGGAAAAATAAGGACCGAATTCGCTGATTGAATCGTAATTTTCCAATTCCAATTCCAACTGATCCAATCTTTCCGATAATGATTCGGTTCTTTCTTCACTTAAAAACATATCCGGAGCAACTCCTACCGCCAAAGCATGCCCTAATCTGTGAGCTCCGTTATTCGCAGATTCCAATACCCATCTGGAAGCAGAAAAAGGAGTTTTGTCTCTAAAACTTTCACCTACATGGTATAAAATGGAAAGAGCAGTTGAATTTTCCGCTTTGTTATCTTTCAATAGATTTTCAAAAAAAACTTTTTTATCTTTCGGAGGAAAACCTTCTTCTATATGACAAAAATCGATTCCTACCAAATAATCTTTGATGACAGATTCTTTTTCCATCCAGTTTTTCATCCAATCATAGTGTTTTTCGAAATTCAAATCCCTATGGATTGACATAACCAATTTAGCTTCGATTGGAAATCCGTTTTTTTTAGCGAGTGATTCTCCTTCAATCATTCCTTCGCATGCGGCCATTAGTTTGGCAAAGTAGATTTCTTTCGTTTCTTCTTTGGCAAACATCAGTCTGTATTCCGCGTAACTCACTTCGTTTAGCGCATGTGAAACGATGATATCTTTAGTTACTTCTTCGATTTCCTTCGCATGAAATTGTACAAGTGCTATGATTAAATTGAATTTTGCCTGGAAATGTAGAAACGGTGATTTTTCTTTAAAGTAATAGAGTTTTTTGAATTTCTCAATGTCTTTATAATCATCAAAAAATGTTTTCGGATTCACTTTGATTCCGTAGGCGGACTCGAATGCATCTAAATAGAGATGCCATCTTGGTGATGGATTTTCTTTTCCAATTCGAAACAATGTTTCCGCGGGTAAACAGCCATAAAGGTGGTTGTGCAGATCGCAATACATAAAAAAATGTCCTAACTATGCTCCATAAAGTACAACGAGTATTATCTCTTACTCGATTGAATCAGAAAATTTTAACAATGGCAATCCCAGTTTTTTTCGGGATGCTCAGTTATACTGCCATCATGATTGCGGATACCGCGATGGTAGGAAAATTAGGGGCCACGTCTCAAGCGGCAGCTGGATTCGGGGGAATCGTATATTTTACAATATTATCATTTCTTATGGGCGGTTCTATGGCGGTGCAGATTGTTGTGGCCCGCCGTGTAGGGGAAAAAAATGATTTAGGAGTAGGGATTACTTTAACCAATTCCCTTTATCTTTCCAGTTTTATCGGAATCATTCTTTCTTTAGCCGGTTATTATTACGGCCATACCATGATGGAATTGCTTGGCGATGATAAGGAAGTGATCTTTCTTTCGGGCGAATATCTTTCTTATCGTTTCCTGGGAACGGTTTTCTTTTTTATGGGATTCGCCTTACGTGGGTTTTTCGATGGAATCGGAATTATGGAAGCGGGAATGATCTCTTCGATCACCGCTGCGGTCACGAACATATTTTTCAATTGGCTGCTTATCTATGGAAATTGGGGATTTCCGGAGTGGGGGGTCAAAGGTGCTGCAATTGCTTCCGCTTTGGCAGGAATTCCTTCCTTGGTAGTGGTGTTACTTTTCTTTTTGCGGAAAGACGTAAAAAAATATTTTAATAAAAAAGTTTGGGTTCCCAGCGTTCAAATTATACAAGAGTTAGGTGTCGTCGGTTTTGCGCCTGCCGTTGAAGGAACTCTTACCAATTTATCATTTGTCGGATTTATGAAAATTTCAGGAATGATCAGTACGATTTCTCTCGCGGCTTCAAACGTCGTACTTGCCTGTCTCAGTCTTTCCTTTATGCCGGGATTTGCTTTCGGAATTTCGGCTACGACCATTTTGGGACAAGCGATGGGGGCGGGAAAGGTTCGCCTCGCTTACCAGGGAACCATGCGTTCCGCAACTTTTTCGGCGATTATGATGGGCTCGATGGGGCTCGTATTTATTCTCTTTGGAAAGTTCTTATTAACCTTTTTCACGTCGGAAAGCTTGGTTGTTACGGAAGCTTATCCTGCGCTTGTGGTGGTGGCTTTTATTCAAGTGGGGGATGCTTACCATATGGTAGTAGGGTCCGCTCTTCGTAGTGCCGGGCTTATGTATTGGGTTTTGATTGCCTATGTGCTTGTTTCTTTCGGGATTATGTTACCTTTGGCGTATTTATTCGGAATTGTACTGAAAGGCGGGACGATTGGTATCTGGTTTTCGTTTTTTATTTGGATTTTGATCTTAGCGATTCTTTTTATTCAAAAATTTCGCAGGAAGGAGTGGGTGAATATTCGAATTTAATACGTAGAGGATAGTATGAAACGAACAGAGAAGGAACGCGCAGCGATCCAAAATTTTTTAAAGTCGGTGGATTTGTTTAACAAACTCCCCCCCAGCGTTCTTGCTCGTATCGCAAATAATGTTCAGGAAAAACTCATCCGAAGCCATGAAGCTTTGTACTACAAAGGTGAATCTTCGGAGAGTATCTACATCGTTCGCTACGGAGAAATCCTCCTGGAGAATATATCCGATCACGGCGTAGTTTACATCGGTGCCGGCCAGGTTCTCGCTGAAAATTCACTTATCTCCGCTTCCAATCATTCTACTTCCGCGATTGCAGTCATTGATACATTGGTTTATGTATTAAATGGAAAACTCTTTTTACAACTAGCCGCCCAGGAAAAAGTTTTAGCGCAAAATATCATTCATATGATGGGCTCCCGGATGAGAGAACATCTGGATCGTTCTCCCAAGAAAGATCCGTTTTCCGGATTACGTAGGTTATGTTGTCATATTCCTCTGGAACCTGAATATCATTTCGGAACCAAAATAACCAAATTTTTGGAAAACTACGGAGAAGCCACCAAAGCACTTTCCGTTGCCATTCCCATTTCCAAATTTATCGGAATGGATCCTACCAAAATTTCAGAATATCTAACAGATATCAGGCGAAAAACTCCTTTGGTTCATCTGTACTTTGATGAAGGGGTTACAAGACAGGATTTCGCATTCTTAGTCGTACAAGCCGATTTTTTGGTTTTTTGGGAACAAGATCCTGAAAAATTTTATAAGGAAAAAGAAGAAATCGTGGGCTTCTGGAAAGGAAGGATCCGCAACTTTCAAGGAAGAGCCATTCGTCTGATGGAAGACGAAATTGTGAAAAAAAGTTATCTTCCCAGTGATGAAAATTTAAAAACATTCTACCAAAAAGATACTCTCGCGCGCTTTCTGGTTTCCAAAACAAGAGGTTTGGCGTTAGGTGGTGGTGGTGCAAGAGCGCTTGCCCATGTGGGATTACTCAAAGTTTTACACCGCGAAGGGATTCATTTCGATTTTATTTCGGGAGCTTCCATGGGTGCAGTGATTGCCGCATTGTATGCCAGAAAAGAGCCGCCTGAAAAGATCGAAGAACTGATCAAAACTTTTTTCGGCGGTTTGGAAAGTGCATTCGATCCCACTTTACCTATTGTTGCTTTTTTTAAAGGCAAACGAATGAAACGCATGTTAAAGGAAGCATTTCTGGATCAAAGGATTGAAGAACTTCCTTTGCCTTTCGCTACTTCGGCGGTGGATTTACAAACGGGAAAGGAACATATTTTCGACCAAGGTCCGATTACGGAAGCATTGACCAGCGCGATGAGTTTGCCGGGAGCATTTCCTCCTTATCGATTGGGAGAAAAGATTTTGGTAGATGGGGGAATGATCAATAATGTTCCTGAAAGTCTGATCCGTTCAAAAGGCGCCGATGTGGTTTTGGGAGTGAATGTATCTCCTTTGCAAGAGATGGTTCCTGTGAAATTATTCGAAGATAGAAATACTACGGAAAAAGGTTTTTTTCGTTATATTTGGGATACTCTAAAATATCCGCCGATTTTACAGATAATGACTCGTACAATTACTCTGGAAGGTAGGGAAATTACCAGGTTGAAGCGACCTAGGATGGATTTATTTGTACATTTCCACTTGGAAGAGTTTCAATTGTTTGATTTCGTTCGCTACCAAGAAATTATTGATAAAGGCGAGAAGGAAGCTGAGGATAATATCGTAGAGATCAAACGACTCTTCGCATAAAAGTAAAATCAGTAGTTTCTTTCTCCGGATATCCATGGGAATTCTAGAGAATTTTTTTCTTTTCGATACAAACCAAATCGTATTCGTAGAAGGGAGCTATAATTATTGGCTCGTTTCTCTTTCCGTTTTCATAGCGATTTTTGCTTCCTGTATATCTTTGTACGTACTGAATCAAATTTCTTTGGTTCATATCAAATCTTCCCGATATCTACTTTTAACAACTGCTAGTTTGGCATTGGGTAGTGCTGTCTGGTCCATGCATTTTATCGGTATGTTGTCTTTTGATCTGTGTACTAAAGTCGACTATAACGAGGTTTGGACGATTTTGTCCATTCTGCCTAGCTTTGTAGCTTCTTCTTTCACGCTTTCCTACATAAGTAAAGATAAGATTTCTTTCAAAGAACTTGCATTAGGTGGAATTATTGTGGGTTCAGGAATCGGAGCAATGCATTATATGGGCATGGCTGCGATGGATATGAGTCCTAAACTGCTTTACGATCCGTATTTATTTTTATTATCTTTGGTTGTCGCTATTACACTTGCTATCCTTGCACTTTATATCCGTTTCGGTTTAAAAGATATAAGACTCCAACTAAGCAATCCGGTTGTGATTTTACTTAGCGGGATTGTTATGGGAATTGCCATTTCAGGAATGCATTATACGGGTATGGCTGCGGCGCGTTTTGTTTCTCCCGAAGGCCAATTGATTCAAAGCCATGAATCCGATCAGTTTTTTCTGGCAATCAGCGTTACCGTTGCCATTCTTCTTTTTATCGGATCGGTTGTTCTTACGAATATATTCGTCCGTTATAAAGACTTAGTACAAAATTTGCAAGCCAGCGAATCAAGATTACGCGCTATCATCGAGACTGCGGCGGATGCGGTAGTGATGATCAATACCAAAGGCGAGATTCAGGAATTCAATCAATCCGCCGAGAAAATGTTCGGCTGGAAATCAAACGAAGTCATCGGCCAAAAAATCAATATGTTAATGCCTAACCCGCATCAGACGGAACATGACAATTACCTCTCTAATTATTTAACGACGGGAGAGGCAAAAATCATCGGTGCAGGTAGGGAAGCGCATGGAATCAGAAAGGACGGTTCTTTGTTCCCGATTCGTTTGGCAATCGGGCATGCCAAACTTCCTCAGGATGATTTGTTTGTAGGATTTATCAGTGATATTACGGAGCGAAAACTCATCGAAGATGCGCTCAAACAGAATGAAGAGAGATTGAGATCGTTTATCGAGAATATTCCGGGAGTAGCTTATCGTTGTTTGGTGGATGAGGACTGGACTACTATTTTTATGAGCGATGCCATAGAGACTCTTGCCGGTTATCCCGCATCAGATTTTTTGCAACCGAATCGTGTCAGAACTTTTTCGGATATCATGCATCCTGACGATAAGGGCCATGTTTCGAATATGATTCAGAATGCAATTTATACGAAAGATACATTTGTACTGAATTACAGAATCATACATAAAAACGGAAACATTCGTTGGGTTCTGGAATACGGTGGAGTCGTTTTGGATGACCAGGGGAACATCAAATGTTTGGACGGAGTCATCTTAGACAATACGGATCGTAAAACAATAGAAGAAGCTTTGATTGAATCAAAAGAAAAAGCGGAGATGGCGGCAATTATCAAAACCACATTTCTTGCAAATATGAGTCATGAAATTCGAACGCCGATGAATGCAATCATCGGCTTTACGGAAGTATTGTTATCCGGTGAGTTATTGGATCAACAGAGAAAACATTTGGATACGGTTCGCCATTCCGCAAAGTCTTTGTTAAGGCTTTTGAATGATATTTTGAACTCCGCAAAACTCGAAAAAGGTGCAGTCGAACTGGAAGAAATGGATTTTTCTCTGATCCGATTGATTGATCAGATCAAATCTGCAATGAGTATCGAAGCGAAAAATAAAGGCCTTGAGTTTATCGTTAATTTTGATCCGAAATTGGATGAATTTTATAAAGGAGATTCTCTCCGCATCAGACAGATCATAACGAATCTATTGGGCAATGCGATTAAGTTTACCGACAAAGGTTTTGTTAAACTGAGTGTACTTTTGGACGGAGAGGTTTTGCATTTTTTAATCAGAGATTCGGGTATCGGTATTTCCAAAGACAGATTGGAAAAAATCTTCGATCCTTTCACACAAGCGGATGTTTCCATGAGCAGAAAGTACGGTGGAACGGGCCTTGGTACTACGATTTCCAAACAATTAGTGGAATTGATGCGTGGAAGAATCTGGGTGGAAAGCGAGTTAGGTGTCGGTAGTATTTTTCATTTCACATTGCCGTTGGTAAAAGGGAAAGTGGTTCAGGAGAAACCCGATATTGAAAAATTCAAACTTCCTCGTTTGAAAGTGCTGATCGTTGATGATGTTTATCAAAATGTCGAATTGATCAGCTTGGTATTGTCTTCCAACCAACATACGGTCGGTGTTGCAAGAAACGGAAAAGAAGCAGTACAAACCTATCTTGGATCTGGATCTGAGTTTGATTTGATTTTGATGGATATCCAAATGCCTGAGATGGACGGTTTGGAAGCCACAAAGAAGATCAGGGAATATGAAAAAATAAATTCCCTGAAGCGGGTTCCCATCATCGCTTTATCCGCAAGCGTATTCGAAGAAGATAAAATTTCCGCTAAGAACGCGGGTATGGACGGATTTGTTACCAAGCCGATAGAAACGGAAGTTTTGTTTCGTGAGATAGCCAAAATACTGAATTTAAAATTGGATTTTGTTTCGGAAGAAGAAGAGCAATCGAATTCCGAAGCTGAAGAATATTTTCAATTCCAACGTGGTATTAAATTATTCGGAACCGAATCCAAGTATTTGAAAATGTTAGAAGGTTTTTTTGAAGATTATAAATCGGAAGTCAATTCGAGCATTTCCTTATTTGACGATAAACAAGGGTTAAGGTCTTTTTTGCACAAATTAAAAGGAGTTTCTTCGAATTTAGGGATTTCAAAAATCACTAATCTTTTAACAGATCTTGAGAAAAGACTTGTTTCCGACGAAATACAATTGCAAGACTTAAACCAACTTATCAAAGAATTCAATGATTCGTTTACGAATCTGACCGAGCATATCAGATACCAACCAAACATAAATTATAAAAACGAATCGGATAAACCTCTTTCCGAGGAAGAACATAGATTATTTTTAGAAACATTAGAAGCAAATATTTTCTCTTTGGCAAGAGGATCAATCGGTGAAACACAATGGAACAAATTGGTATCGTTGATTCTGAAAACCAAACACTCCGATTCGATTCCGTATTTGGAAGAAAGAATTTCTCAATTCGACTTTGAATCGACTATCAACGAATTGAATTCCATTAAAGAAATCTACTTAGGATGAAACAATGAAGGGAAAAATACAGAATAGTTCCATTCCGAAAATACTAATCGTTGACGATGAACCGGCCAACTTACAGGTATTAAAGCAAATTCTTCAAGATGAATATGAATTATTATTTGCAAAAGACGGAGCCAGAGCGATTGAACTGGCCATACAGGAAGATCCGAACCTTATCTTGCTTGATGTGATGATGCCCGATCTCACAGGGCATGAGGTTTGTAAAACTTTAAAATCAAAGCCTGTTACTAAGTCGATTCCCATTATTTTTGTGACTGCCATGTCGGAAGTGGAAGACGAAGAAATCGGATTCAATTTAGGTGCCGTAGACTATATTACCAAGCCGGTAAGTCCTCCGATTGTAAAAGCAAGAGTTCGAACTCATTTGTCTCTTGTGGATATCAATGAAGTAAAAGCAACCCGTTTGCAAATTGTGCAAAGATTGGGAATGGCATCCGAATATAAAGACAATGAAACGGGAATGCATGTCATTCGTATGAGTCATTATTCTCAGGTTTTAGCGTTAGCTTTCGGTTATACGACCGAAGCCGCCGAAGATATATTAAACGCTGCACCAATGCACGATGTAGGAAAGATCGGAATTCCCGATAATATCATACAAAAGCCGGGAAAACTTTCTCCGGAAGAATGGGAAGTTATGAAAAAACATCCCGAAATCGGTGCAGAGATCATAGGAGATCATAAATCGAGTATTCTTAAACTTGCTAGAACCATTGCACTCACTCATCATGAAAAGTTCGACGGAACCGGTTATCCTTACGGGCTAAAGGGAGAAAAAATCCCGATTGAGGGAAGGATCATTGCGGTGGCCGACGTATTTGATGCTTTAACAACGGTTCGTCCATATAAAAAGGCATGGGATATTCCGGATGCAATTGATTTTTTACGAAAAGAGTCCGGAACTCATTTTGATCCCCAATTGACCGAACTTTTCATCAAAGCGATGCCTGAGATTTTGGAAATTCGGAATAAATGGCCGGAAGAGATGGCGAGTCTATCTTAGCGGATTTTGCTTTTCCATAAATTGAAACTTATCATTTGGAAACCGATGAAAATTTTTTGCCCCAGACTCCTAAGCTAATGCTCAAAAATACGGAAAGAGCCGGGATGGAAAACATCCAGGTTTCAAAGTTTGAATCTTCTCCGTAATAAAAATCATAAAAACAAAATAAAAACAGAACGATGGAAAAAAGAGCAAATAACCAGGATAAGGCGTAAAGTAGCGTTCGAAATAGTGATATAATGAATTTCGGAAGCTCAATCGGTGTTCCTATTTTGATTACGGATCTTTCCACCGCCTCCGATCCTTCTTTCGCTTCCATTGCATTCAATAACAAATGATCTTTTTCCAATGCGGTTTTCGTATACCGTCTAACTAACAAAAGTGGGGTTAATACGAATACGGGTGCCCCGAACAAAGCTGCGGCTCCGAAGTTTAAAATAAAATCAAAACCTCCATGTAGGAATGTAGAGATACCTACACCGAAAATAAAACAAAAAATTCCATTTGTTTTTTCCATCTTTGCTTTCGCAATCCAATGACCTATTATAGCCCCCCAAAGTATGTGTCCCGGAACGGATAAAAAGGCACGAAGAATTCCTACTGCAAATCCATGATTCATAACATAAAAAATATTCTCAAAAGTGGCAAATCCTCCACCTACCGCAGCACCGTAAACGATTCCGTCGAAATGTTCGTTGAATGCATAATGATTTGCAGAATAAAGACGAATAGCAATGTACTTGCACACTTCTTCCGTAAGCGCAACTACTAAAAAGTAGTGGATTGCAAGAGAAGAGGCTGATATTTGGGCTTCACCAGTGGAAAGAAAACTTTCAGTGAATCCGGCGGGGATCACCAACGCTGCTCCCCAGAAGAACGAGCGTAAGATGACTCCGATCGGTTCTTTTTGCAAATGGTCTTTTGAATAGTAGCGTTGGACTATAACAAATCCGGGTAGGATCGCCACTACCAAAAGACCGAATGTAATCATATCGAAGAAAGGATTTCCTTCTTCTTCGTTTCAAATTCCTCGGCAGTAATGAGTCCCTGATCCAATAAACCTTTTAGTTTTGCAATTCTTGCGGCAGGATCATTTGCCGCCGGAGCCGCCTGACCTTGGTTTTGTGAATTCTGGTTCATCATATTCCCCATCATCTGACCCATATTCATCCCCATACCCATTCCCATGCCTGCACCCATAGCGCCACCGCCCTGGCCTTGGTTTTCAGCAGAAGCCTGTCCGATATCGAACATCTTTTTCTGTTGATACTTATCACCTAACGTATCAATTTCGAATTTGTCAGTGATGATTTTTTGAATTCGTTGATAATTCGGATCTTGTTGGTCGAAATTTACGGAAGATACGTTGAATTCGGTAAGTTCAAGGCCGTATTTTTCGAATTCCGGAGATAGTTTTACTCTTCCCGCAGTGGAACTTTCGTCCCGGTACTTATTAATCTCCACAACGGAAGTATTATTGTTCAGAATGACTTCGGAAATAAAATCTCCGATACTGCGAACAATATTCGGTTTTAAAAATTCATCGATCGCTTCGTTGGTAGTTCTGTTTCCGGCTTTCACAACATTGATTAAGAACGGTTTGGAGTCTTTGATTCTAAATTTATAATCACCAAACGCCCGTATATTGAGAACGATTTTATATTTCGGATCTTCCAAAGGAATGGGGGTGTTGGTTCCCCATTTCATTGCAAAGATACCTTTGTTGATATAATATACTTCGGCGGTGAAAGGAGTTTTTCCTCCGAAAGGAAGATTGACCAACGCTTCCAGGATCGGAATATTTCCCGTTTTTAAAGTATGGGTTCCCGAACCGAATGTATCCAGCGCCTTTCCTTCTTTGAAAAATACCGCTTCGAGTCCTTCATCTACGATCAATTGTCCCGCAGTGCTGATTTCGTCCGAGGGGTATTTCCAAACGATTTCATTCGGCTTTCCTTCAAATTTTATCCGATCTATCAATGCCATGTTATTTTCCTTGTTAGTTGATAATTATTTCTTTAGAAAAATGTTGTTTCTTGCTTCGAATTCTTTTTCGATTCCTTCGATCGAAGTAACTACATTTTGAATCGCCGATTCCGGGTTTTCGGAAAACCAAGTGGAAAGTTTCTGAGTCACGTCCAATTCCAACTGTCCCAATTTTTCCAAAATTCCAAAATCATGTTTTAATAATGATTCCAATTCTGCAGTGGTTGCTTTGAATCCGCTTCCCAATCCGTTCAGCCCGAAACCGGCGGATGAAATTTTCATTAACACCCGTTCCAAGGTATTCAAAGCAGGCGTTGTTTTTCCGATGTTTTGGATTTGCGCTTTTACTACGAAATTCTCTTCCAGTTTACGAAAAGATTCTTTGAAGCTGGAAAGTTTATTTGTAATTTCTTTTCGAACCAATTCATTTGTTTTATCGAATTCCTGATTGGCAAATGCTTCTGCAAAAAGAGAAGTTTCTTTTAAAAATTTACGAACGGGTCCTTCTTCCGATTGGAAACGTTCGAGCGTTGATTGCAACCATGCTTGGTCCATAACTTAGTACTCCTGTATTGATTCCGATTCCACAATCGAATCACATGTTATATAATTAAAAATGACGCTCTTGTCCGATTGATATAATGTTTTGGGGTTATACTGTTTCCATTTTGCCTGATCAAGATCGCAATCGTGTTTTTCTCCTTTGGTTTCACCCGATTCTTCTTCGAAATGAACTATATAAGATTCCTTTTTTGCACCTAACCTCTCACAGCCGATAGATCCCGAGCAGGATTGATACTGAGGAACCGGCCAATACGGTTCTTCTGCAATACCGACTCCTTTTGCGGTTGAAGCTCTTTCAAAAGCCCATTTATCTACAGTATAATAACATTTACTATCATAGACAGGCTCGCTTCTGTATTTGGTCGAACAACTTTCACTTTCCGAATAAGTTCCGTCTCCTTTATCCGAACGAACTGTATGGCATTCCTGTCCGTCGGCAACTTGTCTATGACTGCGGACTTCCGAACGTCGACTAACACTGTAGGCATTGCTCGGCATAGAGTCGCACCAGGAAGAGTCCGAAACGGGTTTGAATCTTTCTATGTCGATGGAACGGGACCATTCATGTTTTGCAACTTTCAAGGTGACTTTTTCCGTCCAAAGAACCCCCACGCAAATAAATCCGATTGTTCCGAATAAGATGCTACCCAACGTCCATAAAACCCATTTCGGAGTTTTGGGATGAGGTTTGATGAACTTTGAATCCTTAAAAGCAAGATCTTCCTGCGCAGGCGGAGGAGTTCCACCTTCACTTATTATCTTTTGATTTTCAAAATCTTGTTTGGCTACCTGAACACTATCTTCAACTCCGACACCTTGGTCCGTACGACGCGATACATCCTTTGCTCCTTCAAGAGAGCCTCCGCAGTTTCCGCAGAAAACAGCTTTTGCACCGTTGGGTGTGCTGCAAAAGGTACAAACCTTATCAGCTCCGAAATATACGTGATCTTGAACCGCAACTTTTTCAGAATCAGAAGGAAAATATCTTCGAGTGGGATCTTGTGTAGCACCGCAATTAGGACAATGCCTATGTGTTTTTCCCAGAAGTTTTTTAGAACTGCAAAACTCGCAATCCCAAAGCATCTCATAAATTTTTTCTTCAGCCATCGCCAATGCTTTATGATGCAAAAATAATGTTTTGCAAGAAAAATATTTTATTTCCCGTCTCTCACTTGATGGGTAGAATCATCCTATGCCCTACTTTAAAAATAATGGAAAGAATTTATTACCTAAAATTTTAACCATATCGGCTTTGCTATTTTCAATAACGTACATTGTATCTGTAAATACAGGAGCATCTTCCAGTTCGCATCCTTTGGATGTTTTTTATAAAAAATTATCTCCGAAAATAAAACTCGCCGAAGATTCCGTCGTATTGCGTAGGTTAGCTCTTCATTTGAAAGGAACCATTCCTTCTCCTGCCGAGCTCGGTGATTTTGCTTCTTCCGATCCGGAAGCCAGAGTAATCAATTACTCGATCAATTATCTGCGCGATCCGGGATTTGCGGAATACTGGGGAATGAAATTCGCATCTTTATTCAGAGATAAAACAAAAACAAGAAAGGCTCCGACCGGAGCATTTTACAAGTATTTGGCGGATTCGCTTCATTCGAATAAACCCTATGATGTGCTGGTAGGGGAAATGATGAATTCACAAGGCAATCTTGCGGAAAACCCTGCAACAGGATTCTATATCAGGGATAATGCCGATCCTTTGCAGGTGGCCGAATACGTAGGTCGCCTGTTTTATGCTAAACGAGTCGGATGCGCCAGATGTCATGATCATCCCTTTATCAAGGATTTTACCAGAAGGGATTATTATGCGGTGGCAGCCTTTTTCAGCCAACAGTTTGTACAGGATTGGTCCTTTGATTCGGATAAATTCAAAGGCCAGGATGTAGCTTATGTTCCGAGAGAATTAGAGGAACATTTACCGACTGCGGATCTGAAAACTTTGCAAGACAAAAATAACGAATGGTATCGTGAAAATTGGAACAAGTGGACGGAAGAGGAGAGGAAGGCATATCAAAAGAAACATGAACTCAAATACGTCACACTTTACAACCAACCGAAGTTGGGTTTACGTTTTCCCCATACGGATGACGCTCCCGGAGGAGATTTGGTTCGTCCGAAATTTTTAGACGGGACGGAACCGAAATTAAAACCGGGAGAAGATAGAAGAAAGGTTTTTTCGAATTGGCTAACGGATAGAAAGAATGACCGTTTTCGAAAAGTCATAATCAATCGCATTTGGACCGAGCTGATGGGATGGAGCTTCTTCACTCCGTTAGACGATTGGAATGCGGACACGAAACTACAAGGCGAAGAAATTTTAAATCATCTGGATCAGGTATTTGTAAAGCAGGAATACAGAATCAAGGATTTGATTTTATACATCGTCTCTTCAGACGCGTATGCGCGCTCTTATCCGGCGCCGAAAGATCCCGATCCCGAGGATTCCATCCGTTATTTTGCATCTCAAAGATTGAATCCCGATCAATTATTAAACTCCTTGATCAAAGCTTCAAATACTTTGTCGCTAAGTGGAATTTGGGAAAGAAAGATCGTTCCTTTGGATGATTTGGGAAATTTGGAATCCATCGATCTATCGGGAATGGGAACGGTTCGTACTCCGAAAGATCAACCCAAAGACATCACGACCGCTATCGAAGTGGAACGCCCCGCACCTTATCATAGTTTTTTAGCAGTATTCGGATCAGGTTCCAGAACGGATATAGATGATGACTTTTCTGAAATTACAATTGAACAGGTGTTAACTCTATTAAACGGACGGGTTACCGGAAAGATCACCTGGGATTTTGGAGGAAACGATTCTTTCCCCAAGAAAAAATTCGACGAAACCAAATCCATGACGAAGACGATGGATCATATTTATTTTACACTTCTCGGACGACATATGCATAAATCGGAACAGGATGTATTGATCAAACAATTACTCAAACCGGACAATGTGTACGATCGGGAAATATTGCAGGATCTTTCCTGGGCGATCTTAAATAGTCAGGAGTTTTTGCATGTCAATTAATATGAATTCATACGAAAGAAAGTTATTTCTCAAAAAAAGTATGGGGATTCTCGCGGGGGCTTTTATGGCTTCCTTACCGGCACATTCCCTGTTTTCAAAAGAGGCAGAGGACGCAGAACAGGAAGGAGAATTCACTCATAGCTCTCCGGTCAAATCCATCATATTCATCAATATGGAAGGAGGTATGAGTCATGTGGATACCTTGGATCCGAAAGCGAATAGTTCCTTTTCCAAAGTGGCATCTACCATTCCCGGAATCAATGTATTGGAACCCTTTGCCAAAACGGCCAAACAATTCAAACACCTAGGAATTGTTAGGAGCACTTGGAGTGAAGACGGAGATCATGGGTTCGGGCAATATCTCTTAAACACAGGTTATCGTATGCCGGAAGGAATGGGATTTCCCGACATTCCTCATTTCGGATCGGTGTTTGCTTATTCCAAAAAGAGAAATGAAAAAGGTTCTTATTTTCCTTCCTACGTTACGATGGGAAGTCGAAGCGGACGGATCGGAAATTCCGGCTTTTTGGGTGTTCCCTATGCGGGTTTTCATATCGGCAACCTGGACAATCCTATCAATCATTTGGTTCCTTCGTCCGGAAAATACAAAGACGAAAGACTGGTTCGAAGAAAGGACATTTTGGAAATGATGAATTCAGAGTTCGGACTTAGAAACAATTCTCCTCAATTGAAACTTTGGTCCGAGATGGTGAAAGCTGCGGATGAATTTAGAAATTCTTCACGACTCGCCAGCTTTGATCTTACCAAAGAATCCGAAGCAACTAAGGCTCGTTATGGCACAAGCTGGCAAGGTAAATCATTGCTAATGGCGAAAAGATTGGCCGAAAAAGAAGTTCCTTTCATTCAAATATCCATCGGTGGTTGGGATACGCATAATAACAATAAGGCGCAAATTGCGAAAATCATGAGCGAAACGGATCAAGGCATTGCTGCATTGATTGAAGATTTGGCAGCGAGCGGTTTATTATCCCAGACTGTATTTTTCCTCAGCACTGAATTCGGACGAACTCCCGATGTGGGAAGCCGGGACGGAAGAGACCATCATCCCAGAGTTTGGACGAGCCTTCTCGGAGGAGGCCCTTTTGAAAAAGGATTTGTGTTGGGAGAATCCGACGAAAAAGGGGAAAGACCTGCCAAATCAAGCGAAGCTTATCATCTACGGGATTTGATTTCAAGCATACATTATGCTTCGGGAGTAGACCCGGACGCTTCGCTTCCGAATTCTTTCGGTAGACCGTTTCCACTTTCTCCCCGTTCGGCGAAAGTGATCGAGGATGTAATTTCTCTTTAGGCTCTATTCGAAAATTTGAACTTCTTGTTTGGCTTTATCGTAACAGATTTCTTGTTTTTGATGTGATATGCATTTTTTTTCGGAAGAAGATAAGACGGTATCCTTTGAAATCATTTCTTTGATTTCTTTCGATTCTTGCTGGGAAATAGATTCGAATTCAGTCCAGGTATTTGATTTTTTCCATTTTGTTTTCACATAATCACCGTTCTTTGTTCCTAAGACAATGTAATCCGATTCATTCGGGTTCGGTTTGGAATAGGAGGGAAGTATTTTTATATTTTGAATCGGTTCTTTCCATTTGGGTCCGGGTTCCGCACGAAAGGAATCTCTCTCATTCCAAAGAATATAAAATTGCGAATCCGATTTGGAACGAACGATCATATCAATATCCAAATCATTGTCCAAATCCAGAAATAGAATTTCGCTCGGATCTTTTCCTACTTTCAACTCGATTGGATTTTTTAAAAAACCGAATTTGTTTTGGAACGCAATCGAAACCTTACCTGAGTAAGTCGGATGCGTAAAAACCAGATCTTTTTTATTATCCGAATTCAAGTCGTAAGAAAATACTTTGCCCGGGTAAAGAGGAAGAGGAACTGCTGTGGCGAATCTTTCTTTTTTTCCTTTGGCTCCGAGTAAGGTTCTCACAAATCCGGGTCCTTGCCATTCCAATTTCAAATATTTGCCTCCCCCTCCTTGAAAGTATTCGATTTCAATCGGTACAGGATCACCTTCATTCAGTTTGGTGGTTTCCGAGAACTCGGTCGGCCCCATCCAAGTCCACTGATCAATTAGAGTTTGGTTGGCTATTTTTACCCGAACTCCGTCATCGCTTGTGACAAAAAAAGTATAATCTCCTGTTACGGGAACTTGTAGAAAGGAAGAAAACCTTGCACAAAAATTTTCAAGCGGAACTCCTTTTGTAAACGGTTCTGCACTTGATATAAAATTCAAAACATCAGTTTTGTTTTTTAAAATCGGTTCTTTGAATTCCCTTCCTTTGAAATAATTTGCATCCCAGTTTGTTTCCGTGCCGAACGGAGTGACCAAGGAATATCCGTAATCCAAGGATCCGATCTTTCGGATGGTGGACTTGGAAAAGGACGGGCTCTCCCAAAGAAGTTCCGCATAGGCATCCCCACCCCGGTCATAGTATTCCATTTTCAGATTGTATTCTTTGCCTGCTGTTAAAGCGAGTTCTCCTGAAAATTCGGAGGTACCCATATCCTTCCATTGATCAATGATGAGTTTTCCATCTACCCAAAGTCTGGTTCCATCGTCCGTTCTTGTGGTAAATTTATACTTTTCGGAATAGGAAGATTTGATTTTGCCGATCCATCTGGCACCGAACGAATCTCCGGCGTAGTCCGGAGAAAAAGATTCTCCTCCGTAAGGAAAATAAATAGCCGATTCCTTTCCTGTTAAAATTTCCTTTTTTAGTTCAGGCTCTGAAAAATAATGCGCTTCTATATTGCCAACAAATCCTTGTTCTGTGGGACTTAAAAAATGCAGCAACCCTGTTTGATACTGGATCCCTGCGATCACCGGCAAATCGTTTTTGGTTTCCCATAAAGTCAGATCATCAAATCCGTTTTCAATATGGGTTTGAGAAACAAGTTTCGATTTGGTTTGGGAAAGAAGAGACAAACTTAATAAGGAGGTAACAATACAAAATACGGAAAGAATTTTTTTCCGATTTGTTTGTGTGCAGAAAAATAAATCTAATATTCGTTTGGTTATGATCATAAATAAATTTGCATCTGAACTCGGAATTGTTCCGAGCCGTAGTTTTGACTTACTTCACCGTCTTGGTGCGAGTAGTCAGCTTGGATTTTTAAGTTATGATCTTGGATATAATAAGAAAAAGCAATCCCTCTTTCCCGGCTGTAGGTAAGGGTGGGATCCGTTTTTGCAATAGGATAGTATTCTGAAAAACGAAATGCTACTCCCAATTTTTGCGTCAGTAAATAACCGAATTGAATCATTTCTCCTCGAGCGGATCTCGAGTATTCCCGTTTCAATTGACTGCCTATTTCCTTTTCCCGATAAGGAGCATCCGCATCACGTACCAAGTATTCTCCTGAAAGAGAAAATCCCTGCCACTTCAATACAAACTCTGCGCCGGAATGATTGTAGGTAAACCGGGCAAAATCATATGTATCACCGAAGGTTGAGAGTGTTCTGTTCGAATTTACGTTTTTCGCCCCGAAGACGGAAAAGGAAAGTTTGGGCGTTGTAGAATAATCCAGGTCAGGCTCTCCTGTATCCGTATAACAACCTAAAGGATAATATGTTAGTTTGGCGATGCTTAAGACCCCAGGTGAGCCGGATGTTTTATTTCTTCCGTCACCTCCGAATACCCCCACATTATAACCGAAATGATTCAATCCCAGAAAATTATTGGAAAATACCTGAGCACCTACATCCCGATCCAAATTCAATTCCCCATTCGAAATGGTTCGGTCGACAAACTCTTGTATGCCGTCGGAGATTACTCTTTCCCGGTTGAAAGGAACTTTCATCTGTCCACCCGAAATATTGAAATCTCTATATTTAGCATATGTTAGAACTGCATCCCTCAAAGGGACCGGCCTGTCTTTTTCCATATCTTGGTCGGAAAAACCCAACTGCATATAGTATTGCCAATCTTTGTTCATGACATAACCTCGTAGGGCAATTCTAGCCCTTCTCAGTTGTAGTTCCGTAGGATCACTGTCCGGGTTTGTGGAATTTCCCTGGGTGTATCTTCCCTGAAAGCGCAAACGGAGATTAAGAGACGCATCTTCGTCGGGAGATTCAAAATCCAAACCTTTTCCAAATGCCATACGGACTTTTGCCGGTTTTTCCGAATTTAGCTTCTCTTCTTTGGCAACGATTGTCTTTTTCGGATCGGTTTTCGTAGGAAGGGGAGAAGGGCTGTCGGTTTGAGAGTGGATTTTCGATACAGGTAGATAAAGTAGTAGAAAGAGAAGGAATATGAGGTATTTATCTTGGCTTTTAGGCATTTCGGCGGCCATTCCGCGCTTTCCGGGGATTTCCACGGTGCGAGATAATTACAAATTAATTACATGTTTTCCTGTCGTAAATTTAGGTCATCCGCTTTACCCCTCAGAATCATTTTGTGGTACCTCCGACAGTGGTTTTCACCCCCCTACCTCCAATCGAAGCCTGTAAAATCTTGAAAACCAGAAATCATTTTTCCTTTTCCAAAAAACTTAGTTCCAAAGACTGTTCCCATTATCTATGAAAAAAGCACTGATTACTGGAATCACAGGGCAAGATGGCTCTTACTTGGCGGAACTTCTCTTGGAAAAAGGGTACCAAGTACATGGAATCGTAAGACGAACAAGTCTATTCAACCGAAATCGTATCGAACACCTTCATGGAAATTCCAATTTAATTTTACACTACGGGGATATGACCGATTCCTCCAATTTAAATCGAATTTTAGAAAAAACCCAGCCGGAAGAGATTTATAACCTGGCCGCACAATCCCATGTTCAGGTTTCTTTTGAAGTTCCGGAATACACTGCCGAAGTAGACGGAGTGGGAACCTTACGAATCTTAGATGCAATTAAGCAGACAGGCATCAAATCCAGATTTTACCAGGCGTCCACATCCGAACTTTACGGTTTGGTACAGGAAATTCCTCAAACGGAAAAAACTCCGTTTTATCCCCGCTCTCCTTATGCCGTAGCTAAATTATACGCATATTGGGCGGTAGTAAACTATAGAGAAGCATACGGACTTCATGCTTCCAATGGAATTCTATTCAATCATGAATCTCCTAGACGTGGAGAAGCATTCGTAACCAGAAAAGTGACACTTGGTGTTGCTGCCGTAAAAGCAGGACAATTGCCTCATATTACTATGGGAAATATTGATTCCAAACGCGACTGGGGATATGCACCGGACTATGTGCAAATGATGTGGATGATGTTACAACAAGACAAACCGGACGATTATGTTGTAGCTACAAATGAAATGCATACTGTTCGTGAATTCATCGAAGAATCGTACCGAATCGCCGGTTTTGAAGTGGTTTGGGAAGGTAAAGAAGACAAAGAAGTCGGTAAAGATAAAAAGACCGGCAAAGTTTTAGTCAAAATCGATCCTAAATACTACCGACCTGCAGAAGTGGAATTGTTGATCGGAAATCCCGAAAAAGCAAAACAAAAGTTAGGTTGGGTTCCTAAAGTGAAATTCAAAGAATTGGTTAAGATTATGACGGAAGCCGATTTGGCATCTTACGGTTTGAAACCGGAAGCATAAACCAAACCAAACTTATCATGTAACGGGCATTTGGGGAAGGTTGGTTTAAAGGCCGAAAAATTGATCCAACATCAATTTTTTCAAAGTTTCTTTTAGCTTTTCCTGAATGTTCACGATTTTGACTGTTATCTTTTTCTCATCCGCTTTGTTTTTAAAAGAAAGAAGTCTCGAAATTCCCAAAGAACTAACAATTACAACTTTCTCCATATCTAAATAAACTTCAGTAGCATCTTTGTCTAAGATACTGCTCAGTGTTTCTCTGAGTTCGGGCGAATTTCCGTCCAGGATTTGATCCATAAAACGAACGCGGATCGTATTAGCTTTCTCTTCAATTAGTATTTTTTCGTTGTTCATGTTCTCTCGCATCTAGTGTGCGCAAATTAGAAACTAAGCAACTGAAATTTATTTCAGCTTTTTAAGTTTATTTTCCATCTGTGCTTTCTTATGATAAAATTGGACGAGTTTTTCCAGCTCCGCAGTGTCGGAACATACAATTTTTCCAAGATCCAGGCGAATAAATTTGTTTTGTTTGATAAGTTCAGCGATCAACAATTCATCTTTCGGATCGGTTAGCCCGATCATTTTTAAAAGATCTTTGGCGCCCAATTCGAAGTTGATCGTTTGTTTGGGAGCGACTTTCACCCTGTTTTTTTCCACAAGAGTCATCAATGTATCTACAATGCGTGCTTGGGAGTCTTTGAGTAGTAGGTTTGCAAGTTGTTTGTATGCGGTCCAAATTCTTTCGGACAATAACGTAATCAACCTTGTGGCAAGTTGCGGTTGCGCCTTTACCATTCCTTCAAAGTTGGCTTTGTTGATGGCAAGTAGTTCCACATCTCCCGATGCGATTGCGGAAGCGGAACGGGGCTTGTTGTCCAAAATCGCCATCTCTCCGAAAATATCTCCAGCTTGGAGGACGGCCAACATAACTTCGTTTTGGTTAACGATCTTGGAGATTTTAACTTTGCCTTGTTGGAGGATGAATAGCTCTTTCCCCGGTTCATGCTCGCAGAAAATCATTTCGTTGTCTTTGTAATTGCGATTGAACTTTGTATAGTCGATCGCAGCTGCGGCGAAAGGTTGGTTACTGGATTGCAAACGTAATTTTGCTTGGGGTACAAATTGTCCGTTCGGTAGATGTTTTAAATAACTTTGGTAAGCAAAAGTAGCATGGGGAATATTTTGTTGCTGGAAGTAATATTCGCCGATTTTAAATAATTCGTTCGGATCTTCCTCTACTGCATTTCGAAAGGAAAGGCGGGTAATCGTAGTATCGAACTGGCGCAACTTCATCGAGAAAAATCGAATGATGTTCATTGCTACGGCTGTTGATTTTTGAATCAATGTGCCGAATTGGTCGTAACTAACCGAGATTAAGGAAACATTTGTAAGTGAAGTAGCCGATTCAATTTGAGCGTGTTGGCTCATCGCCGCCACTACTCCGAAAAAATCCCCAGGTCCAAGAACTTGGTTCGGATCTTCTCCGACCACAGCAGTCTCCCGAGTAACGCGTACTTTCCCCTCACGTATGATATAGAAATTGTTCGCATCTTTCTTCCCTTCTACAATGATGTAGGAGTTTGCTGGGAAGGTTACCATTTGAAAAAATGACATCTTTGGATTACTCTAAGGCTTTTTCTTGTCGACGTGCCCATTTTATTATCGGAAAGCAGGGAGGCAATATTTTCCCAAAATTCATTTATTTTTACCTTCCGATAAAATTTCCAATTGCGAGAGTTCCATCTCCGCTTCTTGAGCGATCTTGGAAGAATAAGTGTTTGCTGTTATATCCTTAAGTATGGCGATGGCTTTTTCTTCTCTCCCCATTCTTACAAAAGCCCGTGCCGATTCGAGATAAGCATCAAGTCCTTCTTCCGTATTTGGGTAATCTTTGTACATCATTAGTTCGTTTTGAGCAAGTGCCACGGTATCCCTTGTTTTTCTGTAAGCACTGGAAAGTAATTTCCTAGCTTCCCACTCTTTTGGATGCCGTAAGTAAAGCACTAGAAAAAGTTTTAATTCCTCTATGGATTTTGTATAATTTCTGTCCTGAAAAAACTCATTTGCCTTTTGGAATAGCAGATTTCCCTGTTTGATTTCCTCAGCCTTATAGACTTCGGAAATTTTTTTCGGTTCCGCAGCCAGGGCGGGAAAGTTGAAAAATAGAACCAAAACCGAAAAATAGAAAATCAAAACCGTCGAATTCTGTCTCATTAGTTTCAATGTCGGCTGGTTTCTTAATCTCTCTGAAGAAGTTTTGTATCGGATTTGGCAAGAATTTTCGGAATATCGTCCACGGCCCAAAGTTCCAGAGAAGTCTCCCAGGCGGATTTTGGGTCAACGGTAAAAATCAGCTTTCCCTTACCGTTTCTACCTTCCTTGAATTGAACATCTGTTTGTCCCATATCAGCGATCCTTTTTTCCCTGATGGGAGGAAGCTCTTTGGTAAGATGAACTTCCTTTTTGGAAAAAACATTCAAATGAACCATATAATCCGTAATCGGTAATATTCCATCATACTCATAATGAAGTATGAATGTTTGCGAACCGGAATGACTCGAATAGGGGAGGATGCTGATGATTCTGATACCAGCTGGGCCGGTTTCCGATTCCACAATCTTTGGCGGAACGAAAGGGATACCCGGGGAAAATATGGACTGAAATGCATCTTCAATATCCTCCCGCTTTTTCACGGAGAAATACTTCCCGCTTCCCACTAGGGCGAGACGTGTCAAATCATCTTCAGCCCTTTTATCCAAATCGATTCCTATGATCTGTAGATTGAATTTTTTACCTTTGTCTTTGAGTATGCGCAAAGAATGCAAAGGATCTCCTTCACAACTTTCGATTCCATCACTGATAAAAATAATTTCCGTTTCATTCTCGGTTTGTAAAAGAAACTCACCGACCAAATCAATCGTTGCGGCAATCGGTGTGGAACCTGCGGGAATAATTCCTGTTAGTTTGTTTATAACGGCACTTGCCCCTCCTCTTTGGATGGGATGATAAAGTCTTGCTGAATTGCAACCTGCGATTCGATTTCCATAGGCGACAAGTCCCACTTCATTATCTTTCGGGAGCTTGGAAAGAAATTGAATCATTTGATCTTTTGCAATCGCCATCCTGGTAACACCATTCAATTTTTCAGTCATTGAGCCGCTGGCATCCAGGATAAAAACATATCGTTTACTGTTAGGTGAAGTCGGAACGATCGGAGTCGCAAAGATATATAGTATATAAAAGAGACATAAGAAGACAAGTTTGGATTTTTGATGTGAAGAAAGGAAACTCACCTATTGTACTTCGGTGAGAATCGGAAATTACCTTAGAGCAGTCGCGGGTTTAAAAAAGGCGGATGAGGAAGATTCGGTTCTACGAACTTCGGTTTGCGATCGAAATTGCCGAATTCTTTCAAAAAACGAAGGATCATTTCACAGGTGGCTCCCCACAAAAGGCCCTCTTCCAGATCAAAATAGCTGATGTAATCCAAAGGAATTCTTTTGGGAACGGACATTGCATAAAAGGGAGAACTCTGCAATTGGGACAAAGGAAGTAAAATCGTTTTTTCCACCTCGTCTTTGTTAAGTGAAAATTGGAAATCTCCGGAATACAAACATACAAAAGGTGTAATATGGAATCCTGTCCTGGTACTTAGGCCGGTATGTCTGCCCAGAGTAGTAAGAGAGTTTTTGGAAACTCCCATTTCTTCTTCCCATTCCCGGAGAGCACATTCCAAAAGATTGGGATCGGATTCTTCGTGGACTCCGCCCGGAAATGATATTTGTCCCGGATGGGATTTCAGATGAAGTGCTCTTTGTGTCAGAATGATTCCTTGCCCGTGGACCGGATCTTCGAACAAAGGCATAACTACACAGGAAATAATCTCGTTCGTATTTGGTTTTTCTTCCCAATCCTGCGAGAGAAAATTTGAAAGATTGGGAAGATCTAACATCACTCCTCTTTTTGAGAGTGGTTTTGTTTTTTTCTTTTTTTGGCGAGAAAGGCTTCTTTGGAACGAACGGATACTAGTTTACTCAACATGGAATCATTATGAACTCCACCGAGTGCAGTAAGCAGGGAAGGCCCGTAATTTTCCACTTTCCAATCCGAAAATACGTGAAGTGCTTTGAGTTCTTCTATGTTTTGCGGGTTGGCTCTCAGAATCGCAATTAATTGTTTGTTAGATGGAAGAAGGGAATGTTCCATTCGTCTGATCCGCATGACACGAAGGCGCCATTTTTTAGCGTTTTGAAACTTTTTGTCCTCTTCTTCATTCAAGTCTTCTCCATGCCGTTTGGACAATTCAGAGGTCTCGATCGGATCGCTGTATTCGCTGATTAAGAGTTTATAAATTTCGCTACCGTCTTTTTTTCCGAACCATTCCATACATTTTTCTTCATTCGGTTGTTCTTTGACGGCTTGCGATAAACGGTCGTTATTGAAGACACGAAAAGGAGCTTTATTTATTTTTTTTGCTTTTTCATCCCTGTAACGAAGTAGTTCCAAAATCTTTCTTCGTTCGAGAGGAGTGAAATTTATGATGTCGGGAAATTTTGCAATGTGGAATCCTTCTCCGCCTTTTTCCACATAATCTTCGGAAGCCGTAAATTCGAATTCCGATTTTGCTTCTTCATATAAATTTCTACGTTTTAATTCTTCTTCCATCTTGAGCCAGATCGTTTCGAGATAGGCTGTATCCAACGCCGCATAACGAAGTTGCTGCGTTTGTAAAGGACGGATTTCCCAATTGGATTTTTGTTCCACTTTGGAAAGAGAAACTTTGTGATAATGTTCCACAACGAATGCGAGAGAACTTTGTTCCATGGAAAGTAGTCGGGAGCTGATCATAGTATCCGCAACGTTCGTAAATTGGAATCCGAAATCCCGTTTTAACGCTTTGATATCATCCTGAGCGGAATGAAAAATTTTCAAAATGTTAGGATCGGCAAATAATGGTGCCAAACCCTTCAAATTTGTGATTTTGAGCGGGTCTATCAGATAGTTTTTTCCGTTGGAATTGATTTGAATGAGGCAGACTTTGGGGAAGTATGTGTAATATCCCGAGGATTCTGTGTCAATAGAAAGGATTTTAGACTGTTTTAGGTTGATGAGGGCAAGCTCCAAAGCTTTTGCCGTATCAACGAGAATATAGTTGGAATTGATTTGCATCTAATCGTGTTCGTAGAAATACTGCAATTGTCATTCTACCAATGATTCTTCAATCTGACAAACCAAAAGAAGAGTGTGCCATATTTGGCATCTACAATAGTAAAGAAGCAGCCAATTTTACTTACCTAGGGCTGTATTCTCTCCAACACCGAGGACAAGAATCGAGTGGGATCGTTTCCACCGATGGAAACCATCTCTATCGCTATGCGAATATGGGATTGGTTGCCAATATCTTCACTCAGTCCAAAATCAAGGAGCTGATCGGAGAAGCCGCGATCGGTCATAACCGCTATTCTACGACCGGTGCCAGTTTCCTTCGAAATGCACAGCCGGTTCGGGTGGAATCCCATCTTGGACCGATCTCTCTTGCGCATAACGGCAACTTGGTCAACTCCTGGGACATCCGCAATCGCCTGGAAAGAGACGGATCCATTTTTCAAACCACAATAGATTCCGAAGTGATCGTTCATTTGATGGCGAGAAGTCATCAGACGGATCTATTGCAGGCATTATGCGAATCATTGAATCAAGTGCGTGGTGCTTATTCCCTTTTGGTTTTGACTCCCAGATATTTGATCGCAGTCCGGGACCCCAATGGATTCCGCCCTCTTGTGATGGGAAAAAGACCGGATGGAGCCATCGTATTTGCTTCTGAGACCTGCGCTTTTGATATCACGGAGACCGAGTATGTTCGGGATGTGGAACCGGGGGAAATGGTGGTAGTCGACCATACCGGTGTGAGATCACTTTATCCGTTTGCGAAAGCTCAACCTAGTCTTTGTATTTTCGAATATATCTATTTTGCAAGACCGGATTCCTATATTTTCGGTGACTCCGTTTATAAAGTCAGAAAAGAACTCGGTCGCCAATTAGCGCGTGTTATGCCTGTGGAAGCAGATGTAGTGATTCCCGTTCCTGACTCCGCTACCATAGCCGCCTTGGGTTATAGTGAAGAGTCCGGGATTCCTTACCAAAGCGGACTCATCCGTTCCCATTATGTGGGAAGGACATTCATAGAACCGGATCAAAAGATCAGGGATTTCGGTGCCAAAATCAAATACAACGTAGTGAAAGAAGTCGTAAATGGCAAGCGAGTGATTGTCATCGATGACTCTGTTATGCGAGGGACTACGAGTAGAAAAATCATTAAGATGCTCCGCAATGCCGGTGCCAAAGAAGTACATTTCCGGGTTTCCGCGCCTCCTACGATTTCACCATGTTATTATGGAATAGATATTCCTACACATAAGGAACTCATTGCAGCAACTCATACGATTGATGAAATTCAAAAATATCTGAGAGTGGATTCGATTGCTTATCTTTCTTTGGAAAGAATGAACAAAGCGGTCGAAGGTCATAAAGGCGGCGGCTTCTGTGATGCTTGTTTTACTACCAAGTATCCGGTTGAATTCCAAGAACATGTCGGTAATCAAAAGTCTTTGTTTACGGAATATTCAGTAGAAGAGTAACCATGGAGGAAATCGAACTCTCCAAAACCTTCGGATTCGAAGCAGCTCATTTTCTTCCCAATGTCCCTGAAGGCCATAAATGCAAACGTATGCACGGTCATAGTTTTAGATTTTCCGTCAGCTTGAAAGGTGCGATTGACCCGCATACCGGTTGGATCATGGATTTCGGAGAATTGAAAGGAATTGTAAAACCGATCATCACCGAATCTTTGGATCATTATGTATTGAATGAGGTTCCAGGATTGGAAAATCCAACTAGCGAGAATTTGGCGGTTTGGCTTTGGAATCATCTGAAACCGAATCTACCGCTTTTAGATAAGATCACTGTATATGAGACTTGTTCAAGCTCTTGTGTCTACTCTGGTCCTAAAAATAAATAGGAAAAGATCATGTCGAATTCAAAAGGGGCAGTCGTCCTTCTTTCCGGTGGATTGGATTCCACCACTTGTCTGTATTATGCGGCAAAAGAATACGGATATCCTAAAACGAAAAAACTTCCTTTAGTTGCATTGTCTTTCGATTATTCCCAGAAACATAAAATAGAATTAACCAAAAGTAAAAAGATCAGCAAACTTTTGGGAATTCCCCATTTCACTCAAAAACTGGACCCTGGTTTTTTCCTGGGAAGTTCTCTGACTGACAAAAAATTAAAGGTTCGTAAACAAACTAGTGTTTCACGAATTGAAACTGATAAAACAATTCCGAATACGTATGTGCCCGGACGCAATATTCTGTTTCTATCTTTCGCACTTTCCCTGGCGGAGGGTCATGGATTTGATTCGATCTACATCGGAGTGAATGCTTTGGACTATTCGGGTTATCCCGATTGTCGTCCTGATTTTATCGAAGCTTACCAAAATATGGCGAATCTGGGTACAAAAAAGGGAGTAACCAGCAGACAGGAAAATGGAATCCAAATCAAAACCCCTCTGATCTCTTTGAACAAAAAAGAAATCGTGGAATTGGGAATTTCTTTAGGCGCTCCTTTTCACCTAACACATTCTTGTTATGATCCGGTTCGCGGGAGACCTTGCGGAAAATGCGATTCTTGTTTGCTTCGTGCCAAAGGTTTCAAGGAAGCGGGGATCCCTGATCCCGCATTATCATTTCAGTCCAGAGCATGATTATAAATCCGACCACTATACAAAGTAATAAACACTAGACGTCTAAGTTAATATAAGGTAGCAGTTCATTATGCCTCAATACAGATCCCGCACTTCCACTCATGGCAGAAATATGGCCGGCGCCAGAGCTCTTTGGAGAGCCACCGGAATGAACGACAATGATTTCGGTAAACCGATCATTGCGATTGCAAATTCGTTCACTCAATTTGTACCTGGGCACGTCCATTTGAAAGACTTAGGACAAATGGTAGCAAGAGAAATTGAAAAGGCCGGTGGGGTTGCAAAAGAATTCAATACGATCGCAGTAGACGACGGGATTGCAATGGGGCACGGAGGGATGTTGTATTCTCTTCCCAGCAGGGATTTGATTGCCGACTCGGTCGAATATATGGTAAACGCTCACACTGCGGATGCGCTTCTATGCATTTCCAATTGCGATAAAATCACACCTGGTATGCTAATGGCTGCTATGCGATTAAACGTACCTACCATTTTCGTTTCCGGTGGGCCGATGGAAGCCGGCAAAGTGATTTGGAAAGGGACGACTCGGAAACTGGATCTAATCGATGCGATGGTAGAGGCGGCTAACCCGAATGTTTCGGACGAAGAAGTTGCCACTTTGGAAAGATCCGCCTGTCCTACATGCGGTTCTTGTTCGGGAATGTTCACTGCTAATTCAATGAATTGTCTGACAGAGGCATTGGGTCTCTCTCTTCCCGGAAACGGAACTATACTCGCAACACATTCCGACAGAAAGGAGCTTTTTCTAACTGCGGGAAGAGTGATCGTGGATTTGGCAAAAAGATATTATGAGAAAGGTGATGAATCCGCTCTCCCCAGAAATATCGCCACATTCGGAGCTTTCCAGAACGCGATGAGTTTGGATGTAGCTATGGGCGGTTCCACAAATACAGTATTACATATATTAGCTGCTGCCAGAGAGGCAGGTGTCGATTTCACCATGAAAGATATCGACAAAATCTCCCGAAAAACACCTTGTTTATGTAAGGTGGCACCCGCCACTCAAAAATACCATATAGAAGACGTTCATAAAGCGGGCGGTATTATGGGAATTCTTGCCGAGTTGGATCGGGCCGGACTTATCGATCGGAACGTTCCTACCGTACATACGGAAACCATAGGCAAAGCGATTGACGAATGGGATATCATAAAAGCAAAAGAAGGATCCAAATCGAAAGACTTGTTTTTAGCTGCGCCGGGAGGAATTCGAACTACGGAACCGTTTTCCCAATCCATGCGATGGCCCGAACTGGACTTGGACAGAGAGAGCGGATGTATTAGAAGTAAAGAACACGCATATTCGCAAGATGGCGGTTTGGCGGTCCTTTTCGGAAATCTTGCTCCTTACGGTTGTATTGTGAAAACGGCTGGAGTAGACGAATCCATTTGGAAATTCACCGGAAAGGCTAGGGTGATGGAAAGTCAGGACGAGGCTACGGAAAAGATTCTTGGAAATCAAATTGTGGCCGGTGATGTCGTAGTGATTCGTTATGAAGGCCCCAAAGGCGGACCAGGTATGCAGGAAATGTTATACCCTACTTCGTATCTAAAGTCGAAAGGTTTGGGAAAAGAATGCGCTCTCTTAACGGACGGTAGATTTTCCGGAGGAACTTCCGGATTGTCCATCGGTCATGTTTCGCCCGAAGCGGCGGAAAAAGGAATCATAGGGCTTGTAGAGGAGGGGGATACGATTGAAATTGATATTCCCAACCGCAGGATTGAACTGAAGATTTCCGATTCCGAATTGGAAAAAAGAAGAATTGCTATGGAAGCGAAAGGATCTCTTGCTTGGAAACCCAAAGCAAGAGATCGGTTTGTATCTGCTGCTTTAAGGGCTTATGCAGCAATGACAACTTCCGCTCATACGGGAGCAGTAAGAGACGTGTCTCAGTTGGAAAAAAAATCCTAATGATGCTTATCCCAATCGAAATCCGGTCATGGAAATCGAACTAGTCAGGACATCGTTAAAAAATTCCAGCTTGTCGTCGGATTCCCTTAGACCAAGTGCATAGATCGCGGGAATATAATGTTCCGCGGTCGGGATTGCTGTAAACATAGCACGTGTAAAACGATCCGAATCCACGAAGGCTTTGGTATCGTTTTCAGTAATCCATTTTTTAAAAGTATCGTTTGCTTCTTTCGCCCAAGGCAAAATTTCAGTTGGGTTTTTCCAATTATAGAGACCTAGGTTGTGAACCAGATTTCCACTGCCCACGATCAAAATTTCTTCCCGCCTAAGATAGGATAGCTTTTTCGTGAATTCCAAATGCCATGCCAGATCTTTGGTTGCATCTATACTGATTTGCAAAACGGGAATATTTCTTTCAGGATAAATATGACAAAGAACACTCCATGTTCCATGATCCAATCCCCAATCCCCGTCCAATGATACTTTCGGATCCGAAATATCTTTTGTAATCTTGTTCGCAAGAATAGGATCACCGGGAACCTCATATAGATATTCCATCAGTTGATGAGGGAAGCCGTAAAAATCATGAATGGTTTTCGGTTTGTCCATTGCAGTCACATAAGTTCCTTCCGTAAGCCAATGTGCGGAGATACATACGATTGCTTTCGGTTTGGGAATGGATTTTCCCAATTCATTCCAGGTTTTTGTAAATGAATTGGTTTCGACTGCATTCATCGGACTTCCATGGCCGACGAATAAAACCGGCATTTTATTTGTATTCATTTCTTCCTCTTGTAATTTTGATTTTTGCTTTGGGCGACAAACGGTCGCTAATAGCAAACCGAGCGCTGACAGTAAAAAAGTTTTTCGATTCATTATTAAAACATTGTATTTGTATTTGCGGATTTTTCAGGAATTGGCTGAACCACATCCCAATGTTCTACAATTTTACCATTTTCCAATCTGAAAATATCAATGACCGCTTGTCCACGATCTTGTTTGTTTTGTTTGGCATGAACGTGAAGAAATACCAAATCTCCTTCGGCAACAATTCTCCTGATTTCGGAAATTGAATCCGGATTATTTTTGAAATAAGGTATGAAGTATTCCAAGAAAGCTTCCGTGCCATTCGGAACGTAAGGATTGTGTTGAATGTATTTATCACCAACGTATCGTTCAACGGCTTCCTTCGGTTTGTGATCTTTAAAAATCAAATTATAAAAATCACTTACAATTTGTTTATTCTTTTCCAGTTTATCTTCTTTTTGAGCGCATGATAAAAAACAAGATAGGAGTAAGGTTGCAGTCGCTATTTGAATCAGATGGTTTTTGGTTGATTTTATATTAAGTTTCATTTGTGTTTCTTTCCTTGTTTAATATCCGACTGTAAATCTACTTCTGATATGTTTTCTATCTTCTACTTCATCTACAAATGCTTTCGCAAGATCACCCAAAGAGATTCCGCTTTTCCCTTCACTATCAACTAATAAAGAATCAGCCCCCACTCTGTAGTTTCCGGTTCTTGCTCCTGCAGGATCAATCACTGCGGAAGGGGAAAGAAAACTCCATTCCAACTCGGTTTCCGTCCTTAAAAGCTTAAGGACTTCTCTTACGGCATCCGCAGCGTGAAAATACTCTTTCGGAAATTCGGGAGTATCTAACAATTGTAAACCGGGTGCTACTTCCAAAGAACCCGCACCACCCATAATCAGGAATCGTTTCACTCCTGATTTTTTCGTAGCTTCTATAATGGACACAGATCCTTTGATTACATTTTCTCTGATATTCGGATCGGTCCAACCCGGATTGTAGGAATCCAGAACTCCGTCGGTTTCGGAAATGATTTTTGTCAAAGCTTCCGTATCAAATATATCCCCTTTGACTTTTTTCAAATTCTTATGTTCAACGCTAAGTTTGGAAGGGTCTCTTAAAACAGCGGTTATTTGATAACCTCTATTCAACGCTTCTTCCAATACTTTTGATCCTATGAAGCCGGTTGCTCCTATCAGTGTTAATTTCATTTTTTAATCCTTTATTGTTTTGTTGTAAGTTACATTATTACATTTGATTTGATAAAAAATCAGGCGCCTTTTTTCAAAGTTCTGCCTTTTTGAGAATTGATTTTGCGGCGAATATCGCTTGTAACATCCGCCAAACTGTATTCGTTTAGTTTGGATTCCATTGCAGTTTGGGCTTCGTCCAAAATTCCTTCCAATGCTTCCTGGATATTTTTTCCAACGGGGCATTGGGGATTCGGATTTTCGTGCAGCAAAAACAAGGATTCGTCTTTTTCCGAGGCTTTGTAAACATCCAATAAGCTGATTTCTTTCGGAGATCTGGATAGTGTGGACCCTTTGATCCCTCGTCTTACCTGGATTAAGCCGGCTTTTTTCAATTTTCCCATAAGCAAACGTATGATCGCCGGATTTGTTCCTACGGAACCCGCAATTTCTTCGGAAGATTGTTCTCCCTCCATATCCAAAACGGTCAAAATATGGATGGCGACGGAATATCTGGTTGGAATCGACATGGTTACTTGTAACTATCTTTGTTACACCTCATTTTGGCGTCAAGTTTGATTCATTCTGCTTTATTTGTGCTTCTTTTTCATTTGGTAGGATTCAAATCAGCCTCCGGAGAATGGATTCGAAACCAATTTCCCGGCACCTTCGGTATAAAATTTGGTTTTCCAAAAACTAGGACTTCCCCAAATACTATTTCATACCTATGGAAATATTTGTAACCGCAGTGACGATCTTCGTTTTGGCGATTTTCGTCGGATTTGAAATCATCACAAAAATCCCTCCCATTCTTCATACCCCACTTATGTCGGGTTCCAATGCTATTTCTGGGATCACCCTGATCGGTGCTCTCTACTCCTCCGGTCTGCCTGATAATAATATCACTAAGATCTTGGGATTTCTTTCCGTGATCTTTGCAACGGTCAATGTCGTGGGTGGATTTCTGGTTACCCACAGAATGCTTGCGATGTTTAAGAAAAAGGACTAAGCGGAAACTTCAAAATGAACTTAGTAAACGCGCTCAATTTATCTTATCTCTTAGCTTCCGTACTTTTTATCGTAGGTCTCAAACAACTCGGTCATCCGAAAACAGCAACCAAAGGAAATATCCTGGGCGCTGTGGGAATGTTTATCGCAGTAGTCGCGACTTTATTTGATCAGCAAATCATTAGTTACGAATGGATCGCCATTGGAATTGCAATCGGTTCCATAATCGGAATTATTTTGGCCATCAAGATTCAAATGACCGCTATGCCTCAGTTGGTCGCGGTTCTGAACGGATTCGGAGGTATCGCTTCGGTACTCGTAGCTGGTTCCGCATTGCAAATTTCCATTCCCAAATATGAATATTTGGTCAATTACCAAGAGATCATTTCGATCGTATTTTCAGCGATCATTGGTGGTGTTACTTTCAGCGGAAGTTTTATTGCTTTTGGAAAATTACAAGGCCTTGTTACTGAAAAAGCAGTACGTTATCCGGGTGATCAGGTTGTAAAAATCATTGTCGGACTTGCTTGTATCGGGCTTGGAGTTTACAGCACTCTTTATCCGACCAATGAACCAATCTACTGGATTCTAAGTGCGATCAGTTTGTTGCTTGGTATCTTACTTGTAGTTCCGATCGGTGGTGCGGATATGCCGGTTGTGATTTCTCTTTTGAACTCTTATTCCGGGATTGCGGCTTCCGCTACGGGATTTGTTTTAAATAATAATGTTTTGATTATTGCAGGTTCTCTTGTAGGTGCATCCGGCATTATTCTAACGCAGATTATGTGTAAGGCGATGAACAGAAGTCTTACCAACGTATTATTCGGCGGATTCGGTGCTGTTGCTTCCGAGATGAAAGACGACGGCGATTTTTATCATGGTAAGATCAAATCTACCAGCGCGGAAGAAGTTGCCATGTTGCTTGATATTGCCCGTACCGTTGTGATCGTTCCCGGATACGGAATGGCGGTAGCACAGGCACAACATGCGGTTCGTGATTTGTACCAATTGCTGACTGCGAGAGGGATCGATGTAACTTTCGCCATTCACCCGGTTGCAGGAAGGATGCCGGGCCATATGAACGTTTTATTGGCGGAAGCCGATATTCCTTACGATCGTCTGAAAGAGATGGACGAAATCAATAGTACATTCGAAAATGTTGATCTTGTAATTGTCAACGGTGCCAACGACGTTACAAACCCACTTGCGAAAACGGATCCTAAATCTCCGATTGCGGGAATGCCGATTTTGGATGTTGATAAAGCGAAAACTGTAGTTGTGATCAAACGGTCACTTTCTCCCGGATTTGCCGGAGTTCCTAACCCGTTATTCATTGCAGACAATTGTCTCATGTTATTCGGGGATGGAAAAAAAGCGACCCAAGAGATGATCAACGCGCTAAAAGAATCTTAATTGGGATTACACATGAAAAAGCAAGTATACATCGTCGATGACCATCCACTCGTTGTAGATGCCCTGAACAACCTTATCTCCAAATCAGATGATTTGGAGTGTATTGGAAGTTCTGACACTATTGAAAAGGCATTTGCCGACATAGAAAACTTGCAACCGACTCTTGTCCTTGTGGACATTCAGTTGAAACAAAATCAAAACGGTTTGCAGCTTTTGAAAAAATTGCGAACTTCCTTTCCCAATATCGCAGTGATCATCATTAGTATGTTAACCGATGATACGTTTGTCGATAGAGCCTTTAAATTGGGCGCTATGGGTTATGTATTCAAAGAAGACACAACCACTCAGATTGTAGAAGCGATTCACACCGTACTCAGAGGGGATTATTTCGTAAGTTCATCTCAAGCCACCAGGCTTTTGGGGCATCTTTACAGAACTTCTCAAAAAGAAGAAAAAGATCCGATCGACAGACTTTCCAATCGTGAATTGGAAGTGTTTCTTATGATCGGAGAAGGTATGCCCGTAAAAGAGATTGCGGCTAATATGGGTTTGGCGGCATCTACGATTGAAACTTTGCGTTCCCGTATCAAAACAAAACTCAGTATCTCTGAGAATGAAAAATTGATCCGTGTCGCAGTGGAATGGAAATACACTCAATCCAAGCCGGAAGCGGTAGTTTCCTAGTATCTTACCTTGAAATAGTGATAAAGCAGGGTTTTACCTTCCCTGCTTGCAAGTAACATCCGATAGGCTTCCGCAATCGTGGAATCGTTCTTATTTTTCTTTTGAATGAAATGAAAAAATTCATTAGCCTTTTCTTCCAATCCCAGATTTAAAAGTAGATTCAGATAAAAACTTTGGTCATAATCATCGGCAAACGGGGAGAATGCGATAGATCGAAAAAGGGATTCGGCGTTTCGCCATTTTCTAACTTCAAAATAACAACGTGCGTATGTTTTTTTTTCGCGCCAACCTAATATCCGTTCGTCTTTTAGAAGTGCTAAGGCTTTTTTAGGATCTTTTTCCGTCAGGTATACTACCCGTCCGAGCAGATTGGATGCCATAACATTTTTTGGATCGGTTTCCAGAATGGATTCGATTTCTTTTTTTGCCTCGGCGTAATTTCCAAGTTCCAGATAGGTTTTGACAAGAATTGTTTTTGCTTCCGAATAATTCGGCTTGTATTCCAAGGATTTTGATAAAGACGTTATGGCTTGTCCGTATTCACCTAATATATAGTAGGCGACTCCCAGATTGTAATGATAAAAGGGATTGTAAGGGGAAATCTGATTTGTTTCCAGCCAGGTGTCTTTGGCTTCTTTCCAATTGTCTTCCTGGGCATAGATCATTCCTAGTAAAAAACTGGCTGCTTCCTGATTCGGTTCTTTTGCCAAAGCTTTGGTGAGCGCATCTTTTGCTTCGGGCCATTCCAGTCGGGAATAATGAATCGCTCCGGCCAGATAAGAATATTCCGCTTCTTCTTTATAAATATCAGCTTGGATTTTTTTCCATTCCAAGTCTGCGACTCCGAATTTTCCATAACGAAGCGCGTTTATGATATTTCTCCCCGTTTTTTCCAAATCAATCTTGGATTGAAATGTTTCCGATTCGGTAGGAGGAGGAGTTTCTTGCGAGTAAGCGGAGAATGTGAGAGCTAACCAAACTAAGGTGATTTTCGAAAATAGGGATATTGTTTTCAATAAAGAATCTTTCAAAGCGTTTTCAACCAATTCAAAATTACATTTTGTGCGTTTCTATCCAATCTAATTGGGGAGGATAGACAAGTGTCCGGAGGAAGAAACCAATTTTTCGGTTCTCCCAGATAAGGAATTTCAATTTTTTTAGATAAGAACATTCCCAGTTCTTTATGAATTTCAGTCATTCCAAAAACTCCTACTTTCTTTTTCAAATAGATAGCTTCCAAAACACTTTGACCGAAATACGAAATAAATCCTTCCGATTTCGAAATGCATTTCATATAATCCGTCTTTGTCAAACGGGGATAATATCTGATGTTGGGAAGTTTCGGGTTTGTTCCACCAACTCTTGTTATATGATTGATTCCCCATTTGGGAGACAACACTTCCTTCAGATATAGGTCCAAAGAATCGGAAAAAACTTCATCTAGCGCTCCCGCATAAACTAGCCAATCTCCGACGACTTCTTTTTCGTTTCGATAGGAATCTATCAAAGGTGAAGTGTAAAAGGAAAAATGATTTTTATCTTTCCATTCTACCGAGGGATGAGGCAGTAAAAACAAGTAAGGATTTTTTCTATTTTTATATTCCAAATTATCTATTAGAAAAACGGTTTCATCTTTCGGTAAAGTTTCCCTTGCATCTAAAATGAATGCGTCTGCATCCGGTTGATGCTTTGTATCCGTAATTACCGAATACCCGTTCATCTGCAATTCTATGGAAAGGGACTGACAACGATCAAAATGACCGGAACCGAATTGTTTCGGATCTCCGTATTGAATGTGAATTTTCTTTTTTTCGGATTCATTTTTAGGGAGAGAAAAACGGATTTGTTCGACGGATTTATTTTCCAAGAATAAATCAGGTTTTTTCTGATATAGATCTATTACTTCTTTCGATCCGAAAAATGGAGACTCACCACCTAACTCGAACCAGACTAAATTTGCCAATTTCAGGTCGGAAGGTTCATCGATTGTCATTCGAATCAACGCGGACTCTTCCATCTCTTTGGAATCGAGATACGGGGGATTCAATCGGTAGACAGAATACCTTTCCAAGTCCTCTTTGATGTGCAGACTTACATGTTCTCTATGTCGTGGTTCCGTTTTCGTGTCTCTTTCACTTACTAGCGCCTCATAAGAGAAACATTCCGCTCCCATGCCCAAAGGTAAATTCAGGAATGAAAGACAATACAATCTTGTTTGTAAATGACAGAGTGCTTCCGTAAGTAGCTCAATGGAATGAATGTCTATAAACGGATTATCGCCTGTTAAACGAACGATGTCCTTTGCTCCGAAAGTTTCTGCGGCCAGAATATAACGTTCGCGAACATCGGTTTCCGAACCTGCAAACCAGAGATAATCTTTTCGGTTCAGAAAATCTTTCAATTCCAGGTCTGTTTCCGGGATTAAAAATACGATTCTTTCCTTCGGTAGAATTTGAATGAGCCGACTGAAGATATGATCGAGGATGGTTACACCCGACCCTTCGGGCAATTCGAGTAAAACTTTTCCAGGCAAGCGGGTCGAACCCAATCTAGCCTGGATGAAAGCAAAAGGTTTAGGCGTTAAATGTGTACCATTCATCGCAGGAAAGGCATGGTGCGGGGATTTCGGAGTGGTTTCCCAGGAAAGAAGAAGCAAAATAAGAATTCCCTTTTTGCCAAATATCTTTTAAGTCTTCAGTCGCCAGATTTCCTATCTCGCGGGTAATATCCTGTTTGCAGATAGCAACGGAACCGTTCGCATTGATATATAGATCGCGAGTTAGGTGCCAACAGAACTCACGATGTATCGGAGTAAGATCACTTACCCTTCTTTCTATAAGTTTGCCGGCATAACTATTGTACTTTTGCAAGATCACATTGATATTTTTCTTTTCAAAATAAGTGAAGTAAGCATCAATCTCATCTTCAACTTCCTTCATTTTGATCATTTCCACATTCAAAGAACCTTGCGGTAAAATGGGTTTCAATAGATCGATTGATTCCAAAACTTTAGACAGATCGTTTGTTCCGTATAGAGTTTTGTATCTATCTTCCTTTAGAGTGGATAAATCCACGATCACACAAATTTTCTTTTTTTCCGCTTCGGATAAGTTTTCTAAAAAAGACACCAACTCTTTTGTGTTAGATGTAAGTGATGTTTCGATCATTAGCTCGGTTAAGTAAGGAAACTTTAGAACCAGAGTGACGATCTCTTTCCAATCGGGGTGGAGTAACGGTTCTCCGTTTCCGCCCAAACAAATTGTCATAGGAGAGGGAAACGTAGATTCCAATTTGGACAAAATCATTTTTGCATTGTCCAAAGAAATGGAAGTTTTGTCGTTTTTGTCGATCAGATGGTTTCTGCCGCGAAAGATACAATTTTGATCCGATCCTCTTTGAATTTCCCATTCAATATAGGAAGGCGCAAAACGGAAGATAGACGGTTCTTTTTTTAAGATAGGTAGAATTTCGGAATAAGTCGGCTCAGGGATTTTTTTGAATAGGTTTTCGATCAGATTTACATTGCGAGGATGATTGACCCTAAGATCGAATCGGTACTGTCTTAAATCCGGCGGTACAAAGAATATATCCACATCGTAATGGTTTATATTTTTTAAGAAGAAAGAATGAACATCGGAAGGTAGCTTATCCGGTAAGGTGCTTAAAAATTCTCTGGTGAGAATCGTAGGGATGATTCCTTCGGGAAGATTTTCGCTATAGGAATATTGACTGAAAAAATCCTGATGTCTCTTCCAGGATTTTTTGGATAACTCCACGTCCAGAAGAGGACTAATCCCTTTCAGATAAAGAAAACAAACCTCGTCCCAATCAGGATCTTGAAATTTGGAAGGAGGAAGAAACGGAATCATCTCTTTCAAAAAATCGGATTCATCGTTTAACCCGGTATGGGTTTTCAATCGGTTCGATATTTCTTTTTCCGATTTCAACTTTTCCTGAAGATCGTCATCAATTCGTATATGAACTGTTATGTTGGGAAAAAGAGAGTCTACTCTTTGGAGAAATTTTTTCCAAAGATCCCAAGATGGTTTGTCATTTAGAAACGAGAGAGTCTCGTTATCCAAATAAACCGCAACGAACGTAGGTAAATAATCTTTCCTGGACATATTTATTCTGCGTTGTACTTTTCTTCCGGATTGGAAATATTATGCTCTTTCATATAGATAGGATCGAATATAACAACGGAAGTATTTTTCCGGGTGCTCGAAACCCAATCTTCAAAAGAGGATTGTTCTTTGTCCCGAAATAACAATCCTTGAATCCCTTTTCTCACTGCGTCCAAAGGAGTCGGACGAATTCCTTCTACGAAAACCAGGCAGTATCTTTTCCGATCGTCTCTGAATACTTCGGAAACTTTGCCTTGTTGCACTTGGCTGAGGACGGAGGCGGTTGTCGGTTGGGATTTATAAAGTTCGAAAGTCGGGACCCAGTTCACCAAACCACCGTTTGCTTTGTATCTGGACTCATTTCTAGGACCGGAAGCTACCAATCTGAAAAAAGAAGGATCTTTGATGGATTTTGCGCGGATTTCGTTTAGTTCCTGGAAAATCCTGGTTTCTTCGTCTATAGAAGAGTTAGCCGGCGAAAAAATCAATTCTCTGAATTTAAATTCGAATCCTACCTTGGATTTGTTCTTATTGTACCAATTAAGAATCTCTTGTTCGGAAGGAAGGGGAGGAGAAACTTTGATTTGCAAAAGTTGTCCTTTTTTGATCTGGTAAGGAAGATCTTCGAGCCAAATCTCGTAAGGCAAACCAAACTGCTGTTGTACGCTCTTTTTGAAAGCTTCGATATCGGTCATACCTTGTGCTTCCATCCGTTTTTGGATTTCGGCTTCGATTCTTTTTTCGTTTACCTGAATGGATTCTTCCTCGGCAGTGATGTCTACGATGGTTCTATCAATCAGGAAGTCTAATACCTGTGAGTGGAGAGAACCTTTTTTACGAAGAGCGGGAACAAAACGGGAGAGTGATTTGTATTTCTCAACTCCCTTTTCATACTCGGTTTGTGTGATTGCCCGGTTACCTACGATGGCGATGACTTGGTTTAGGGATTCGTAAGAATAGACAGTCTGTGTCAACAAACAAGTCGTTGTTACACAAATCGCAAGCCATCGCTTCTTAAAAAGAACCATTTGGTCAAAAAAGTAATAGCCCTAGTTCCACTGGGAAGACTTTTATTTTTCAATAAAAGTCGCGTGTAGGGCCTTTACTGCTTCCTCGGATTGGTTTTGTTTGATGACGCAGGAAATTTTAATTTCAGATGTGGAAATCATTTCAATATTGATGCTTTTGTCGGCAAGTGCTTGGAACATTTTTGCAGCAACACCTACATGAGATTTCATTCCGACACCTACTGCCGAAACGATGGAAATATTTTCATCTATCTCCGCTTTTCCATTTCCGTGGTCTTTCGCATAAGCTTCAATGATCGGTTTTGTGGCAGCTATGTCTTTTTTGGCGATTGTGAAAGAGATCGTATTGATCCCATCTCTTGGAGAAGATTGAACAATTACATCTACGATCACATCTTTTTCGGATAATTGAGAGAATAATTCTGCAGCGATCCCAGGTTTGTCTTTTACGTCTGCAATTGTTATGCGTGCTTGGTCGCCTTTTGCGGTAACTCCGCTGACTTTCATTTTTTCCATAATTTTTTCCTCACTCATAACAAGAGTTCCCGGTTTATCGTGAAAGCTGGATCGAACATGAATCACCACATTGTAATTCATTCCCAGTTCCACGCTTCTGGAGTGTAGAACTCCCGCACCGAGACTTGCAAGTTCCAACATTTCTTCGTATGTGATTTGTTTGTGCATCTTTGCTTGCGGAATTTTACGGGGGTCAGCGGTATAAACTCCGTCGACATCGGTATAAATTTCGCATTCATCCGCACCCAATGCGGCAGCCAATGCAACTGCGGAAGTATCACTTCCTCCGCGACCTAAGGTCACTATATTTTCGTCTTTATCAATTCCTTGAAAACCCGCCACGATAACAACCTTATTGTTGTTAAACGCTTGGTCGATGCGGGTACGATCGATCATTTCGATCTTTGCATTGGAAAAATTTCCATCCGTGAGAATCTTCACCTGTGATCCTGTGAAAGATTGTGCAGGAACTCCGATTTCGTTCAAAGCGATTGCAAGTAATGCAATGGAAACTTGTTCTCCGGTGGAAAGGAGCATGTCCATTTCCCGTTTGGTCGGGTTCTTTGAGATTTGATCCGCGAGTGCTACCAATTCGTCGGTTGTGTGGCCCATTGCCGAAACAACGACTGCCACTTTATGGCCTTGGTCATGGTATTTTTTGATTCTTTTGGCAACGTTTTGGATCTTGGTTGTGTCACCGACAGAGGTACCACCGTATTTTTGGACAACAATTCTAGATGACATGGTTTCTAGGGACAGGGTTGTTCGAGGGGGCGCAGAATCAAGTAGAATGAATTTTTTTGCAACCGATCCGGAGGGTCTGTCTCTTACTTTAATGTAGGAATTAAGGATAATGGACAATTCACATTCATCAGTAGAAACAGTAGTCAAACATCAGGCTCCTGTCTTATTTTTTGTGCTTTTTTTTATGATTCAGGCGACTGTTTTTACGGTTTTTACCGTTCCCTTCAGTTGGGAATTAGTGCTCGTTGCGGTGGTTTCCTATTTCGTTCGAATGTTCGGGATCACAGCCGCCTACCATCGTTATTTTTCTCATTCTTCATTCAAAACCTCTCGGGTTTTTCAATTCGTTCTTGCTTGGATCGGTTCCATGTCGATGCAAAAGGGAGTTTTGTGGTGGGCGGCTCACCACAGGAATCACCACAAATATTCCGATACGGAAAAGGACATCCACTCTCCTTCCCGCAAAGGATTTTGGTATTCCCATATGTTTTGGTTTTTGCGGGATGAATATAATGATTATGAAACAAAGTTAATCCCCGATTTTTACAAATACCCTGAACTGCGTTGGATTGATCGCAACCATTGGATTCCCCCTTTAACATTCGCTATTGGGTTATATCTTGCCGGTGGATGGGGATGGTTGGTTTACGGATATGCGGTAGCTACTTTTTTCCTAGGTCATGCCACTTGGACAATCAACTCTCTTTCTCATGTTTACGGTTCCACCCGTTTTGAGTCCAGAGATACAAGTAAAAACAATCTTTTCCTCGCTTTGCTTACGATGGGAGAAGGTTGGCATAACAATCATCACTATTACTGTTCTTCCGCAAATCAGGGATTCTATTGGTACGAAGTGGATTTGTCCTATTATATACTGAAAGCTTTGAGTTGGGTGGGAATTGTTTGGGATTTGAAAAAACCGCCTGTAAAAGTTTTGGACGAAGGACTTCGAAGAGATGCCGAGAAAAAAGCTGCATTATCAGCTGCGAAAAATTTATCTAAACCGCGAAAGATTAAAACCGCCCCTAGCAGAACGGTTGTTACTTCTTCTTAGATTTTAAGATCACCGGTCAAACCCCGAGCCTTTTGCGAATGTTCGGGGGAATGTCTGCGATCGTATCGTATCTTTTCTTTTTTCCACCGGGAAGAGATACATAATAAAATCCGTTTAATATTTCCAAAAAATAATCCTCTCCCTTTTCCCCCAGAGAACGATTGTCCAATTCCTTTACCATCGACTGATATTTTTTAGGAAGTAAATTCCAATTGGAATAGTTTGTGACTACACCTTTGTCATTAACCGTATAAGCGCCATCCTGGTGCAAAATTTTGGTTCCGTTATAATCAAAGATCTCCATCACCTTCAAGGAAGGATCTTGTTTTGATTTGTCTTTTTTAGCGGAAGGGTCTTCTTTTTCTTTTGCATCTACCTTTTCTTTTTTCGGACTATGTTTGCTTTTTAAAAGGCCGAACGTTAACAGAAAAATACCAGCAAGACCCAATAGAACAAAAAGGATCAGTTCCGTTTGCGAAAATGTGAAAAGGTAGCGAAGCATGATTAAAGTTTGTAATTGATCGACTTGCACCTATAAGGTGCAGGATCACTTGCCGCCCACGAACCGCAATCCATAAGATTGATTGCTTTGGTACAAGCATCCAAATCCGTCTGTTTTACTTTTCCGAAAACAACGGATGTGATTCTGTGATTGTGCCCGCAAGCGGAATCTTTTGCGGCAAAAGCTTCAAAAATCTTATAATTCGCTTCCGCCCCCGTATAAAAAATATCATCTTGTTTGCTGATACATTGGAGAAATACAAAAGATAAAACCAGAAAGAGGGTTTTTAAAAAGGACATCTTCACTTCTTAAGTTTAATATTTTGTCTTTCGGAAACTGGTAAAGGGATTTTCCCAAATCCGGTATCAAAAGTTACATTTCCTTCGATTAAAAACTCCGCATCTTTACCTGCGCCGGCTTCATTTAACAAACGCATAGCGACACTTAAAATCTTGTTTTCGAACCCGTCTTTTTGTTCCAAATCCAGAGTCAAAGGAAGGGTGATGGAAGAATGTTTCGCAACGGTTTTAGGCTCCGAGTTTTTTACCCGCCCCAGTTTTTCTTCCTCTCCTTCTCCCAGTAGGGACAAATTCAAATCAAATTGATAGATAGTCACATCTTCTTCATTCGGATTTTTGATTTCGATGATGGGTGTGATCGTGAATTTAGGAATGAGAGAAAATCGCTGGCCTGGGGTCAGTGAAACAAGTACGTTTACCAATTGGAACTCGCATTTTTTGAGTCGATCCAAGTTTTGTTTTGCTTGTGAAACACAAGATTGAAAAAACAAGGATAAACATAGTACGGTAAAAATCAGTAAACGATTTATATTCTCTTTCTTGTTAGGTGAAAAGATCATGGTGCGAAAACTACTTTCCCTTCCGTCATATGGTTTTTATAAAATTCCAAAGCTTCCTGAAATTCTTCCAGCGGATATTTTTTATTGATTTTGGTTTGAAAAATCGTTTTCAAATACTTTTGAGCTTCTTTTGCCTGTTTTTGAAATTCTTCAACACCTATGGAATAAATCCAGGATGAGAGCCAATACCCTTCCACTTTTTTGTTTTGAAACAGTATGATTCCCGCATTGACTGAAAAAGGTTTTTCGGACAATGCTCCGTAACATACTAACTTTCCACCGTAAGGCATACATTCCAATACTTTCTGAGCCGTCTCTCCGGCTACCGCATCGATTGCATAAGTTGCATTCAGTTTTTTGGAAATTTTATAAAGTTCTTTTTCGAAATTGGGTAGTTCTGAATTGATTACGTATTCCGCACCGATTTCCTTCAAAGCATCTTCCTGTTCTTTCTTTCGCACAACATTGATTAGTGGAATTTTCCATTCTGCGCAAAGGCGGACTACCATTTTTCCCAAAGCACTAGCGGATGCGGTTTGGATCATTGCAGGATGATTTTCCGCCTTACATTTGGAAACCATGGCCCAAGCAGTCATAGGGTTTACAAAAAAGGAACTGGCTTCATCCAAACTGATCCCATCTATAACAGGAATACAATTTTCTTCCGTAGTTACCATATACTCCGCCCAGGAACCGTCATTTTGTCCTGAAACACAAGATACCTTCATTCCTTCTTTCAAAGTTTTGATTTCGGAACCTACGGAAACTATCGTTCCGCTTGCTTCAAATCCGGCGGAAACGGGAGCTTTCTTCTTTATTCCGTACAGCCCCCTAATGAACATTAGGTCAGAGGGGTTGATGACAGAAACATGGATTTTGATTAGTACTTCGTTGTCTTTAGGGACCGGGATTTCTTTTTCTCTGAGTTCTAAGGCCGGTTCCGTAGGGTCGTATTTGAGGATAGTAACTGCTTTCATAGCTTCCATTAACTTCATTTAAAAACTGCTTGCCAAGCCTTTCTTTTCTTTCAAGGATTAGGAGTGCTCTGGAAACAGCTAAGGAATCGGATTTCACTCGAGATTTTGGCAGGAGTTTTCTTTGTATTTCTGATTTGTTTTGCTTTTTTTACCACGGTGATTTTGCCGGACCGACCTGATAAAAAATATCCGTACAGGCTTTCTTTGTTTTATTCCAGGATCGACGGAATCAAAGAGGGTACTGAGGTTCGGATTCTGGGAATTCCCAAAGGTTACGTTGCGCATATCGATTCAAGACCGGTGATTGATGTTCCCGATCGGCATTTTCTGGACAGTAACAAAGATCATGCGATCGAACTTCATATTGCTTTGGAAGAGCCTTTGACGCTCTGGGACAATTACCAAGTGGATTTTCAGACGATTACCGTGTTTTCAAATCGTGTGATCAATATCAATCCGGGTAGCTCCGATGGAAAGACCCCTTATTTCAGGCCTACATTCCAAGAGGGCCAAAAGACACCCGATTATCTGCCATCTGCACGTTATTTCGATGATTTCTTCAAAGCATCTTCGCAAACCATCGAAGAGAATAGGGAAGACGTTCGCTCCATAGTATTGGATTTTCGTTCCATTACGGACAAATTGAACGCTCCTTCGGGAACCATTCCTAAATTGATCAATTCCACCGAGATGTATGACGAATTATATACTACTGTTGCCGATGCGGAAGCGATCGGTAAAGAAGGGCGTCGTTATATGGAATCATCACGAAATCTGGAAAACACTATGCCGATTCCATTTGTCATTACTGCTTCTTTTTACGGGCGAACTACTTTACTGGGTAGAAGGATTGGACCTCAAAATTAATGAAAATTGCAATCATACACGATTGGTTGACGGGAATGCGGGGGGGAGAAGTGGTTTTGGATTCTCTTCTCAAGGCATATCCTACTGCGGATCTTTTCACTTTATTTTACAGCAAAGGCAAGTTAAACGGTCGAATTGAAAATCGCAGGATCACTACCGCATTTACCGACAGACTTCCTTTCAAAGAAAAATATTATCGCTATTACCTTCCTCTTTTTCCGACGGCGATAGAGTCGCTGGATCTAAAAGGTTATGATGTGGTGCTTAGTTCTTCCCATTGTGTGGCAAAGGGAGTTATCCCTCATCCGAATACGTTTCACATGAGTTATATCCATTCTCCCATGAGATATGTTTGGGATATGTATTATGATTATTTTCCCAATCGTTCCGGATTGAAATTTTTTCTATTTCAATCGATTGCGAATTATCTTCGCACATGGGATGTAGCATCCTCACAAAGAGTGGACTATTTTACGTGTAACTCTCATTTTGTGGGAAAAAGGATTCAGAAATATTACCGAAGAGATTACCAAGTGATTCCTCCTCCTTGTTTGTCGGAAGAGTTCAGAGTACAGGATTATTCCAAAGAAGATTATTATCTGATGGTTTCCGCATTCGCTCCCTATAAAAAAATCGATCTGGCGATCGAAGCTTTTACCAAAAACAAAAAAAAACTGGTGCTCATCGGCGGCGGACAGGAAGAAACCAAACTTACCAAAAACCTCCCCTCCAATATCATTTGGAAAAAAGGAATCCCTCGCCAGGAAGTGCTTGATTATTACAAAAAGGCTCGCGGTTTTATTTTTCCGGGTATGGAAGACTTCGGAATTACCCCCGTCGAGTCTCAAGCCTATGCGACACCTGTGATTGCTTACGGCCAGGGAGGGGCTTTGGAAACTGTAATTCCCGGGAAAACGGGAGTATTTTTCAAAGAACAGACGGTCGAATCACTAAATCTTGCCATCCAAGAGTCGGAATCCATTACATATAAGCGAACGGAATTCCAAAAATCCATCAATCGGTTTACCGAAGAAAAATTCGTAAGCGAAATTCGTAAAGCAGTCGATAGACATAAGTAGTAATCTTATAGGGGGATCCATTGGTCATCCTACATCGACTGAAAGGGGCAGAATTTGTACTCAATGCGGACTTAATTGAGTCTATCGAGGCAAATCCGGACACTGTCATCACTCTCTTAAATGAGAAGAAGTACATCGTTTCAGAACCTGTAGACACTGTTGTGGAAAAAGTCTTTCAATACAAGGCTCGTATCCATTCTCTACCAGTGACCAATCGTCCAACTAAAGAGGGATAACGCGTACTTATGGATATAGCAACAGTAATCGGACTTGGTTTAGGAAGTGCCTTGATGGTTCTCGGAACCATCTCAGGTGGTTTGAGTATCATGGATTTGATCGATATTCCTTCCGTAATGATCACGTTTGGTGGTGCGGCCGCAGCAACCATCATCTCCTTTCCATGGACTTCCACTATGGCAGTCGGAACTGTAACCAAAAAGGCTTTTCAGAACCCTACTTTTGATCTTCCCAACCTGATCACGACACTTGTGAGTTTTTCCGAGAAAGCCAGACGGGAAGGATTACTTGCATTGGAAGACGATATCAACGAATTGCCGGAAGAGTTTTTAAAGAAAGGCATTCAGCTTGTAGTGGACGGAACGGATCCGGAACTAGTTCGAAATATTATGGAAACTGAAATTAATAACACCGCGCAAAGGCATGCTTATGGAAGAAGCTGGTGGGATGCTTACGCAGGTTTTGCGCCGGGCTTCGGGATGTTAGGGACCCTGGTTGGTCTCGTGGGGATGTTAAAAAACCTAGGTGGTGGAGATGCCAGCGCGATCGGTCAAGGTATGGCGACTGCCTTGATCACCACTCTTTACGGATCACTTGCGCAGAACCTTTTTGCCGCGCCTGTGGTTCGTAAATTGACACGCAGATCGGAAGACGAACTTGTGATCAAACAGGTTATGGTGGAAGGAACACTTTCCATTCAATCGGGAGATAACCCTCGTATTGTGAAGGAAAAACTTGCGAGCTTCCTGACTCCGGTCGAGAGAGCGGCAATGAAGGACGACGGAGATTAATCTTTAGCCATGGCGAAAAGTCAAAAATGTCCCGAGTGTATCCAAAAAGTCCCCGAGTTCATGGCAACTTACGGGGATATGGTGACACTATTATTATGTTTCTTTATCCTTCTCTATACTACCGGTAAGACGGACGCTAGAGAGATGCAGATCATTTTGTCCGCTTTCAAATCCACAACGGGATTTTTTACAGGCGGTCAAACACTATCCAAAGGTTCTTTGGAAGAGATGGGTATGAATATCGAAGCGCTTCCTTCCCAAGTGGTGGGTAGAAATTTATCCAAATCGAAAAAAGACGCTCAGGAAGTTTTCAAACCGGAAGTGGAAGCAGGTAAAGTTCGTATTTCCGAAAACGAAAGAGGACTTGTAATTTCACTTGTTGGCGCGGATTATTTTTATCCGGGATCTGCGATTCTCACTCCGTCCATCAGAGAGACTTTGCGCAAAGCCGCAACTTTGATCAATGGTCTGGAACGATTTGTCCGAGTGGAAGGTCATAGCGATGATGATGCTGTGAATCCCGTGAATCGTCCCGGTAGAGAAGAAAGAGAATATATCAACAACTGGGACTTGGCTGCGGCGCGTGCGGTGAATACCACAGTATTTATGATCAATTCGGAAGAGATCGATCCCAGCTGGTTCCAAGCAGTCAGTTTCGGTTCGTATCGTCCGATGATTATGGAGAACGAAGGCACTCCCGAAGCAAAAGCGTTCAATCGAAGAATAGATATTATTATTTTAACCGAAAAATCAACAAAACGAGCTCCTGGCGAAAGTAAGTACGGATTGCCTGAGTCTCGGTTACCAAATACAGAAACAAATGTAGAAGGAGATCAGTAATGGGTGATCGTGAAGTAGACGAAGAAGAAGGCGGGCTGGCCGAAGGTTCCCCTAGTGGGGCGGGAATGTCTCCCATTGTTAAATGGTTACTTTACATTGCCGCTGCTATTTTTGGAATCATCATTGTTACCGTAATATCCATGTTTGTTGCTCAAAAGACTGCTACCAGTGTCTTTAAACAACAAAAGAACATATCATTGGTAAAAGCACCTCCTCCTCTTGAGATATATAGTTTTCAAGAAGAGTTTCGAATCAATACATCGGATGTGGGAGAATCGCATTTTGTTAAGTTAAAGATGTCTTTGGGATTTGAATCGGGACAACCGGCTCTTTCTCAGGAATTGGCAATGCGTGTAGCGCAAATGCAGAACATCATCAACTTGATCATCGCACGCAAAACGAAAGATGATTTGAAATCGATTACCAATCAATTGGATTTAAGAGAAGAGATCAAGGCTCATTTGAATCATATTTTGACGAACGGAAAGATCAAAGAGATTTATTTTACCGAATTTTTAGTAAACTAAGATCCGTTATGGCAAAAAAAGTTTTGGGCGTGATTCCTGCACGTTTCGCAAGTACGCGTTTTCCGGGCAAACCACTCGCACTCATCGGTTCCAAGCCTATGATCGAGTGGACTTATCTGCATTCTAAAAAAGCAAAATCTTTAAACGAATTGGTTGTAGCAACGGATAATGAAAAGATCCGTGATGCCGTTTTATCTTTCGGTGGTAAAGTCGCCATGACAAGGGAAGATCACGAAACAGGAACGGATAGAATCATTGAAGTCGCAACCCAATTTCCCGAGTATGATGTTATCATCAACATCCAGGGGGATGAACCGGGCATCGAGCCCGAATTGATTGACGGTGTAGTCGATCTAAAGTTGAAACACAGTGATTGGGAAATGACTACGGCTGCGGTTCGTTTCAGTGAAGCGGAAGATCCTACCGACCCCAATCGGGTAAAAGTGGTATTTGACCAACTATCACGTGCTAATTATTTTTCACGCAGTCCTATCCCTTCTTCTTTCAAAAAAAAAGCCGATTACTTCCGTCACTTGGGAATCTACGGTTATGAAAGAAAATTTTTACTGAATTATCATTCCCTTCCGACTTCCGATTGGGAGGCAGCCGAATCTTTGGAACAATTGAGAGCTTTGCAAAACGGGAATACGATCGGTGTTTTTTTGGCAAACAAAGCCAATCTGGGAGTGGATTCTCCCAGAGACTTGGAACTTGTAGTAGAAGAGTTTAAAAAGAAAGGTTGGATTTGATTTTATTAAGCACCCTTTCTCATCCCACCTGCGATATAATCGTATAAAAATTCTCCGGTGATGATACCCGGAACGATTACTTTTTGTGCTCCGTCTACGACCAATTTTTTAGCATCGTCCGGTTCATCCGAAGTCAGAATGATTTTTGCATTCGGGGCAAGCTTCGTTAACGTAGACAACAAACGAGTGTTATTTGTTCCTTTCAGAAAAGAATCCGAAATCGTACATACTACCATCGAAGCATCATGAAGTCCTATATGGGAAAGTGATTCCGGGTGAGCCAAATCCGCATAAGCCCATTGAAATCCTTTGCTTGTGAGTTCGTCTTTGAATGCTGGGTTGTAATCGGCAATGATGATCCTTTTGATGAGAGAAGGGGAAAGATCTTCCAGATAACTGATAAAGGCACGTGCGATTCTGAAATAACCGAGCACAATGATATCCCGTACTTGGCCGTCACCATGCCCGTGACCTCCACCTTCACCAGTTGTTTTGACTTCTGCCACTTCATCATGGATTCCGAACTTAGCCACAAATCGAGCCAATGCCGCAGCGATCTGATGGTTGAATAGGATGATGTAAGTGGAAAGAATGGAAGCGATGATGGTAGATGTGAGGATAACTGCCTGTAATTTTCCGGTGACGTGTCCGAATCCGGCACCTAATGCAAGTATCACGAGAGAGAACTCGGAGATCTGTGCCAGGTTGAGGCCTGTTAAAAATCCCGTCCTTACCCCTTTTTTCAAAGCAATGATGATCGGTGCTACGGTCAATATGCGAACAACCAACATCAAAACTATGATTGCAAATGAAATCGCCACTACTTCCACACTAGGCATAGGAACTTTCAGACCCAAAGCTACGAAGAAAAGAGTCACAAAAAAGTCGCGAATCCCGATGAGTTTGGAAATGACGTCCGCTCCGTAAGGAAATGCGGCAATACTCATACCGGCAACAAGCGCTCCCATCTCTTTGGAAAGTCCCGCTTCACCCGCGATACCGCAAATGGCGAAACACCACATAATTGATGTTAAAAGAACTAGTTCGGAACTGGATGCGCATGCCTTGTAGAGAGGAGCTAATATGTATCTACTGACTGTGAAACTGAAGATGATCAGCAAAACGATGATGCCTATGGATGCGAGGATTTTTAAAACTTCAGGACTATTGAGGTTCGGTTGAACCCCCATAAACAAAATCGCCCAAATGTCTTGAAAAACCAAAACCCCGACGGTGAGCTTGCCCGACAGAGTATTGATCTCTACTTTGTCTTGTAATAGTTTAACTACGATTAATGTGGAGCTGAGAGAGAGGGCTACTGCAATATAGAGTAGGTCGAATTTTTCTCCGCCGATCGGCAATCCCAACAAGGGAAAAAATCCGTAAACAAAAGCCACCGATAATGTGAACTGCAGGGTTCCCAAAAGGAACATCGCTTTACCCATTTTTGCAAGCTCTGCAAGATTGATTTCCAGGCCGATGATGAATAGGAGCAAAATCAGTCCTATTTCCGAAATCAGCTCAATGGACGCTTCGTTTGTAACGAGTGAAAACCCCATTTCTTTTCCAAGAAGGGCTCCTCCGATAATATAACCAAGGATAAGTGGTTGTTTTGCAACTCTTGCTATGTGACTGAGTACGGTAGCAAAAATAATGCTCAAACCGATGTCTGTTAATAAGGATTCTTCGCCGTGCATTCTTTCTTCTCTTTTGGGAAGAGTATTTTGAAACGGATCATTCTGTTAAAGTCGTTTTTTTAAGCACAATCTCAAAGAAGAGGTTTAATTTTAGGGCTAATCCGAATTTTGCACTCAGGAAAGGGCATATGCTTAATAAATCCACAATTAGCAAAATCGAATCTCCTAAATCTTGACAAAGAAATGTTCTTATTATCTACTTAAACCAGAGGGAAAAACCGATGAAAAACGTTTATCTGTTTGTAATTATCTGTTCCATTGTATCCGCCACTTCTTTATTTGCCGAGGAAAAATGTACTTATTCGTACAATCCAAAACAAACGACTTTGGAGTGGACCGCATTTAAATTCACTGAGAAGACAGGTGTAAAAGGAAAATTCGATTCCATCCAGGTTGCTAAAGTCAAACCGGCAACCACCATCTTGGATTCCGTAAAAGATTTATCTTTTAAAATCGAGATTGCTTCCATCAATTCGAATGTCCCTGATCGGGATGAAAAAATCAAAAAATTCTTTTTCGGTTCCGTAAAGAACGGAAAGGAGTTCAAAGGCGGTTTTTCGGAAATCAAAGGAACTAATACCGGTTCCGCGAAATTGAACCTGGAATTCGGCGGAATCAAAAAATCCGTGCCTGTTCAATTTACGGTAAAGGAAAACACAATTGAAGTAGCAGGTTCTTTGGATGTATTGGATTTCGGATTGAAATCGGGACTTTCCCGTTTGAATGAAGAATGCAGAGATCTTCACAAAGGTGCGGATGGAACAAGCAAACTTTGGCCGAATGTGGATTTTAAAATCGTTTCTACTTTGGATAAAATCTGTAAATAGGAAATCGATTCCGATCGGAAGTTTGTTTTTTAGTGAGGGATTCCTTCTTTTTTCAAAAGAGCGAGGAATTCCTCTTCATTGACCAATGTAATTCCCAGTTCTTCCGCCTTTTCCAATTTTGATCCTGCACCAGGCCCATACAATAGATGGGTTGTTTTGGAAGAAACGGAAGATACTTTTCTGCCGCCGTGTTTCGTAATGATATCCAGAGCTTTTTCTCTCGGCTGAAAGTTTTCGAAACTTCCTGTCACACACCAGGATTGGTCGATAAACGGTTGTAAGTCGCTTTTCTCCACTTCATCCGCTTTGAATTTCAGACCCAGTTTGATGAGATCTTTTACAAGAGTGAGAGTTTCTTTGTCTTTTAGATGACCTAATAACGCTTTTACGGTTCTCGGGCCGATTCCGTGAAGATTGGAAAGTTCCTCTTCTGCATTTTTCTTTTTAGCTAATGCGACCAATTTATCCCAGGAGTCCAATCCGTTTTCAATCAGTATCTCCGTTACTTTGTGGCCCGCTTCATTAAGTCCTAGAGAAGGAAGTGTTAGGCGAAAATCTTTTTCCTTCGATTTTTCGATAGCCGAAAGTATATTGTCTACGGATTTTTCCGCAAACCGGTCCATTGCTAAAAGCTCTTCCCTTTTTTTATGAAGTGAATAGAGTTGAGGTAGATTTTTTACCAAGCCTTGTTCGTAAAAAATTTCAATTTGTTTCTCTCCGATATTTTCTATATTCATCTGCTTTTTCGCGCAGAAAAAAATAAGAGAGTTTTTTTCCCTTTCGGGACAATGTCTGTTCGTGCAAAACAAATCGACGGAATCATCTACTTTTTCCAAGCGAGTTTTGCAAGATGGACATTCTGTCGGTAATTGAAATACCCCTTTGGTGGGAGGGGAGATTACTTTTTCAACGGCTGGAATGATTTCTCCTCGTTTGGAAATCAAAACTTTGGCGCCTATGCCTGCTCCCAATTCGTTAATATAGTCTTGGTTGTGTAAGGTAGCGTAGGTGACTGTTGTTCCTGCAAGTACTGTAGGAGTAACCTTGGCCCTGGGGGTTATTTTTCCGGTACGGCCGATAGCAAAATCAATTTCTTCGATCACAGTGTCTTTGAGTAAAGCATCGAACTTAAAAGCGCGTGCCCATCTGGGTGATTGGGATGTTTCTCCCAACGACTCTCTTTTTTCCAGACTGTTGAGTTTGATGACAAGTCCGTCCACGGGAAATTCGGTATCGTCCTTTTTTTTACGAAAAGTTTCAATACGTTGTAGCAATTGTTTTGTGGGAATGATTTCCGTATCCGGCGCGAGGGGAAATTTATCTTCTTTTAAAAGTTTCAAAATTTCTTTATGTTCGGTAATTCCCTTTCTACCTTTTCCGAAGATTGCATCGTAAACAAAAATGCGAAGAGGCCTTTTCGCCACTTCCGCCGGATCTTTCTGTTTGATGGAACCTGCGGATAGATTGCGTGGGTTGGCAAAACGTCCGCCGTATTCTTCATTGAATTCTTCGAAATCGGAGAAATTCATATAAATTTCCCCTCGAACGGTAACGGTTCTTCCCGATTTCAATTCATGCGGAAGCCCTTTGATGGTTTTCACATTTTCAGTGACAACATCTCCGATTCCCCCCGTTCCTCTGGTAACACAGTTTTCCAATTTACCGTCTACATAGTATAACAGAATAGAGGCGCCATCGATTTTCCATTCAAGAGAATACAATTCGTCTTCACCGGTCTTGACAATCCATTCCCAGAGTTCTTCCGTATTGTACGTATTTTCCAAAGAAAGAACGGGGACTTGGTGTTTGAATTTGGAAAACTGATTCGAAAGATCGGAGCCTACCGTTTTTGTTGGGGAATTAGGGGAAACAAATTCGGGATATTTTTCTTCCAGTTTTTTCAATTCACTGAAAAGCAGATCGTATTCTTTATCCGGGATGATTGGGGTGTTATTCTTATAATAGCGTTCGTTATGCGCTTTGATTTCTTTTGTCAAAGCACGGATGCGTTTTTTGGGATCTTCTTCTTTTGGTGCCAATCAATAGATTCCTGATTGAAGGTATTCTTCCGGGTCTGTTTTGCCCTCTTCGGACAAAATGATTTCATAATGCAAATGTGGACCTGTTACGTTTCCTGTCGCTCCCACTTCGGCGATCATATCTCCCGTTTTTACAATTTGTCCCGAACGAACATAGATGCGGGAACAATGACCGTACAAAGTATTGAATCCGAATTCATGCTGAATGATGATATGGTGTCCATAACCTACGTTAGAGTAGGCAACTTTTATGACTCGCCCAGGGGCTGTGGCATAGATGGGAGTGCCAGTAGCATTTGCCATATCCAGTCCGTCGTGGTATTCCCAAAAACCGGACGTAGGTGACTTGCGCATTCCGAATTGGGAAGTCAGATTATAGGAATACATCGGATTGAAAAGAGGAGTGGAGGACAAAACGGCCGCCCGTGTAAAAAGGTATTCGAAGTTTACTTCGACTAACTTTTCATTGCTGGTCATTCTGTGTTTTAAATATCTCAAATCGTAAATTTCGTTCAGATACTTACGACCTATGTCCAATTGTTTATCTTCTCTTTCTTCTCTTTGTAAAAGTTCATAAGATGCGGATTTGATAGCATCTTCTCCGGGAATTTTAAGCAGCTCGTCATCTTGTCCGTCTATAAGAGAAAAAATCTCCAGCATGTTTTCATTCAATTTGGAATATTCTTCTTTCATCTCTTCCAATTGGTTGGAATGAGTCAGGTAGGTATCAAAATAATTTCCGTAGATTTCGGAGAGCTGATTGATTTGGGAACGGGTATTATTGGAGCGAACGATTCCGAAGATAGCAAGGCTTAATAAGCCGACAGTGAGTCCGACGAAGAAAAGGATGGTAAAAACCGAGATTTGAAAATGGAAGGAACTGTCGTAACCGTGGGGAATGACCAAAATCGTCATCCTTTGGTGTCCTTTTTCTTTGACCCGATCAATCTGTTTCTTGATTTTAGGATTGTCTTGTGAGAAAACAGATTTAATCTCTTTGATTTTCTTTTTCATGAGCGCACAAAGTCCTAACAAATATAGCAGATGGTCTTTCCCATTTCGGGTCAAGTGGAAATCCCTGATTCGCGTGATAGCGATATTTCTACTGTCCTGTTTGGTTTTTATAGGATTTGTAGATTGGGATTTTTTTCGCAATTACGACGCAGTTCCTCACATTCAATCAGCGGAAGAGTCGCTTCCTGCTACTGTAGCGTTGATTCCGGGCGCCGCGGTCCATGGAAACAAACCAAGTCCTGTTTTGTCAGATCGATTGAAATGCGGTTTGTCTTTGTACCAATCGGGTAAAGTGAAAAAGATTTTACTCTCGGGGGACAATGGCCAAGCGGATTATAACGAATTACGTCCCATGCTTGAGTTTATGTTGGCGAATCATGTAAAACCGGAAGATGTATTTGTGGATCATGCCGGCTTTCGCACTTTGGATACTTTGATTCGTGCAAAAGAAGTTTTTTTGGTAAACGATGCTATTTTTGTCAGCCAATCTTTCTTCCTCCCCCGAGCCATTTACTTGGGCAGAAATCTGGGACTCAACTTACAGGCGTTTGAGTGTAATCTTCGCACTTACAAAAAAGAAGGTTATTATTATTGGCGTGAATTTTTCGCCCGCCAACTTGCCTGGTGGGACATTCATATTTGGGACACTCCCCCCAAATATTTGGGAAAACCGTTTCCGATCAGTAAATCGGGAATTCCTACTTGGAAAGGTTCCATCATCAAGTAACCGAATAGTTACAATGAGTGCTCTTTTTTATTTTGAATCCTTATTGACGAAGTAAAAAAATAAAGGAGAATCAAAACTATGTTTGTCGGTGGTAGAAAAGGATACTTACTCGACTTGGAAGGTGTTTTTCATCAGGGAGAAAATTTACTTCCGGGTGCTATCGAAACATTAACAACTCTTAGGGAAAAAAGAATCCCATTTGTCTTTTTAACAAACACCACTACAAAGTCGGAAAAAAATATCCGGGCTGATTTGAGTCAATTGGGTTTGCATATCTATGAAAATGAAATCCTCACAACACCAAAAATGGCAGCTTCTTATTTGAAGAAAATAGGTAAGTCGAAAGTCCGTGTTATTCTTGCGGATCAAGTGAAAGAAGATGTTTTCGGTTTGGAACAGGTAGAAGAAAATCCGGAAGCTGTGATCATCGGAGACATCGGTGATAAGTGGAATTATGATCTTCTCAATAGCATTTTCCGGAATTTAATTGCAGGTTCCAAACTCATTGCATTACACAAAGGAAAGTATTGGCAGACAAAAGAAGGTTTGAGCTTGGATATAGGTGCCTTTATTAACGGTCTTGAATATGCAACCGGCATTACTGCAAAAGTGATCGGTAAACCGTCTCCTTCTTTTTTTCGGTCAGGGTTAGATTATCTTGGGTTGGCGGCTTCCGATTGTATCATGATAGGCGATGATATCGAATCAGATATAGGCGGAGCCAAAGATTTGGGCATTCAGGGAATCCTTGTAAAAACGGGAAAATTTCGGGAAGAGCAATTGCGGAGTTCTTCGGTAAAGCCGGATTTTATATTGGATACAATCGGCAATTTGTTTCAAAATGAAATGTAACTTCTGTATATGTGAAGTTTTAATAGAGAATAAGAATCAATTTTAAAGTAAAATATATCATAGGCCTTAAAAAATGTTAGATTATTGGAATCTCCCATGTATAAAAAATATATGAAAAAATGGATTATTTTTGTACATGTGTTCTTTTTAACAAATGGTTTCATTTTTGCACAATCATTATCTATGGGTAACGATGATAAAGTGTCTTATGAAAAAGTAACCAAAGAGTCTCTGATGAAAAGAAGATCCTTCTTGGAATGGCACCAAATCGCAGGGCTTACGACGCTGGCTTTTTGGCTGGCGACCAATTTAGAAGGAGAGAAAGCAAGCAGAAGCCTATACCGAAAGTCGGATGAATTTGCGCAGGGAATTCTTTTGACTCATCCCGAATATGCAAATAACGATCCTCTTTATGCGATTGCATTCCAATCATTAGATAAACATAGTATTGCAGCTAACTACTTATTACTCAAAGATCCTCAAAACAATGCATCACTTTATTTTGCTTTGAAAGCAAACGAGGAATGGGAGGCGAAAAATTCAGGATCTGCACATAAGGAATTGGCAATGGCTACTTTCGGAATGTATGCACTTACTGCAGGGCTTGCTTATTTTGCTCCTCCAAAGATTGAAGAAGAGTATACAGGTGAAGTTAGATTTTATAGTCCAATTTTCGCGCATAAAGCTATGATCCCAATTCATTTAGCTTCCATGTTATTGTTGCCTGGACTTGGAGCAAGGATTGGAAAAGAAGGACCAAATGCGGTTAGAGACATGCAGCAGGTAGGGTGGGCAGGCTTTGGGGCTATGTCCATCTCAGTTTTAGTAATTACTTTTTAGGAGAGTATATGATAAATTTTTTATTTCAATTAACGGCCGTTTTCTTTCTTGTAACTAGTTTTTCTGTTTCTTTAACAGCATCTGAAATTACAAAAAAAGAAATTAGCTTCTATGTGGATCATGCAACAAAAGATGTGATCGGGATTTGCACCGAAATAGAATTAGATCCGATCAATATAAAACAAAGCGCAAAAGGGTATTCTTTGGTTTCTCCTTTTCAGATCAAAATTCCCGTTACGAAGATTTCTTCAGGCGATGAAAGCAGAGATTCTCATATCAAAGAAATCTTGGGATTTCCTGAGTTTAATTTTATTCAGGTGAAAATTGAATCTGTCTCTCTAGAAGGTGAAGGTTACACTGCTTCTGGAAAGTTGACAATCCATGGAATCACAAAAGATTTTAAATCCAATCTAACAGTCGATAAAGTGGAAAAAGATCAGATCGAAGTGAAAGGAAAAACCATCGCTCGTTTTTCGGAATACCAATTGGAAAATCCTTCTCTTTTATTTCTCAAAGCAAAAGATGAAATTGAAATTCGATATTCGTTTTTGATCCGGGTGAAGTGAGGGGGTAAAGGATGGGGTACGATTATCCCCGCCCGATTCTGGGTGGGGAACTACACCCGCCTCCCAATGTGTTCCATTTATCATACTTGGCCGATTTTTCCAAATCGGTTTCGGTTGTTTGAAATTTTTTTATAAATAAGTTCGCCTTAATCACCCGCTTTGTTCGGGTTAATTTGCCTCGGCCATTAACACGATCAGGCGATTGTATTTGATAATGATTTTTTTCGTCATCTCTTCCCCTTTTTTATTGATGTCGGGGTGATATTTTTTCATAAGCTCTTTGAACTTTTTCTTAACATCCGCTATTTTCGCATCTTCACCTAACTGAAAGAATGTGAGTAGCTGTTCCAATTCCAAATTCAGTTTTTGTTTTGGCTTCTTTTTCTTTTTTTTCGTTTCTCTGATTCTTCCGAAAATTTCGTAATAAGTCCTATCTCGAAACTCTTTGGTGATATCCCGGAAGTTCAAAATTTTAGTAGGAACGAGTGCCATGAGATAATCTTTTAGAAAACCTTCGGCCCCGTATTCCGTTTTGATCTTTCGAAGTTCGATGAACATATTGATCGTTCTTCCTACGAAGAATTCGATTTCAAATTTATCCATAAGATAAGAATCCACAGCATCATCGAAATCAACCGTTGCTGCGGCAAGCAGCAGTAAAAGTTCTTTGTCCAGTTTATGATTTTCGACTGTAGTTTGAATCAACGCCTTGTAGGATTCTCTAAGTTCGTATAATGGACGTTCGCTGAAAAAAATCCCGGATCGTAAAAATTCCGCCGAAACATAATCCACATCCAATTCTTTGGATAAAAAATCAATCAGGTAGTCCCCATCCACTTCATGGAATCCTCCGGAAAATGACATATGCGGCTGGGAGGCGCGAAAATTGTAAATTTTGCGAAGGCATTCTTCCTTTCGGATTTCCAAAAGTTCGGCTAAGCGCTCATAGGAAAGAAACCAACGCAGGGAATCGCTATGGTTTTGCAATTCAAAGATTACATCCCCAAGGACTCGTTTGGATTTGGTGGTTTCTGCATTCGCTACCATATTCCGTAGTCTGCCTTATTACCAAATTAGCAAGGAGTTTCTTTTTTGCTAGTGAAACCTATTCAGTTTTGTTTATTGGAATTATGACTTATCCGACTTTGAAACATCCATCTCTTGATCCCTATGATATTTCCGATTATAAAGGACTTCGGGGACAGAATTTTTACGAGAAAGACAAGGCTCTGCAAAGAGTTGTGGAACGATACAGCGAAAAGTTCGCTCCCGATCATAAAAAAGCTATGGTCGATCATATCAAAGGGTATGGGGAACTGGTTGGCGGGATTTTAGACGAGCTTACGGAGAAGTCCCACAAAGAAGGTAAATACGGCGAGCTTGTCAAATACGATCGTACTGGCAAAAGAATCGACCAAATCGTTTATTCTCCCGAACAAACCCTCTCCCGCAAAATATCTTACGATTACGGTGTGGTGAATCTGGATTTTCATTCGAATTGGAAATTCGGATTTCCATATATTCATCGTTATGCGCTCACTTATCTGATGAATCTTAATGGTGAAGGCGGTGTTGCCTGTCCTTTGGCTATGACCGACGGGATGATCAATGCCCTGAAACAAATCGGAACGGATAAACAAAAGGAAAAATACCTGGCTCTTACTGCGGGCGAAAAAAGTGAATCTCATTTTATGGCAGGTCAGTATGTTACGGAAAGAGTAGGCGGAAGCAATGTACTGGCAAACCGGACCATTGCTAAAAAACTAGACAACGGCAAATGGTTGTTAAATGGAGAAAAGTGGTTTTGCTCCAATCCCGGCGATCTTTGGGTAACTACTGCCAAGATAGAAGGAACAAATACGATAGGAATGTTTCTTGTTCCCAGGATCAAAGAAAACGGAGAACTCAACGGTCATCATATCCTCCGCAAAAAAGACATCATCGGTTCTCGCGGAAAACTCACTGTTGAAATCATCTATGAAGACGTGGAAGCGGAAGAATTCGGAAGGCCCGGACATGGAATCGTAAACTTAATCAAATACATCATCAAGATTTCCCGCATCCATGTGGGGTTCGGTGCTTGCGGGAATGCACGCCGTGGTGTGATGGAAGCCATCGAATATGCTAAATGGAGAACAGCTTACGGCAAAAAAGTAAATCAATTCAGTTCTTACGCCCGCAATCTCGCGGAAATGCAAATTTTACAAACTGCCATGACATTTGTAAATTTTCGTTCGGTGGATCTTGTGGAAAAAGAAGATACCGCTTCCGAAGTATTGATTCCTCTTTTGAAATACAAATCCTCTTCCCAGGCAAGTTGGGTAACGCAACAAGCGATTTTGTGTTTGGGAGGAAATGGAATTGTAGGAGATTTTTCTCCTCTTCCTCGACTCCATAACGATTCCATCATCAATGAAACTTGGGAAGGAACTCATCTGATCGTAACGGATCATTGTTTGCATGCATTACAAAAACCGAAAGTTTTCACGGCTTTTTCTAATCTAATCGAAGTTTTGCGAAAAGACGCGAAAGGAAAATCCGAATTGAAATATGCTTACGATATTCTGGAAGAAAAATTCCAAGAGATAAAGGATATTCTGGAAAAGGAAACGAAGGACTGGAGAGAAATCAATCGGGTTTATATCGCCGACCTCACTTATGGTGTGACTGCTTTGGCCGAATTTTTGGAACAAGCTGCGTATGATCTTAAAAAAGGCTCCAAGTCAGTTTATACTGATTTTGCGAACGGATACGCGGAGTTATTTTCAAACGGCATCGATTCTCCCAGAAAGAGAGATGGAGTGTTCTTGAATCCCGAATCTTTGGAGGCGATTGTCCAATATTAATGTCCAATCTCCTTTTGCTTGGAATTTGTTTTGGATTAGGGCTTCTCTTTCGCAGGTCGGGACGTTTTCCGGAAAGTACGACTCAAGTACTGAACGGATTTATTTTGCATGTTTCCCTTCCTGCGCTCGTATTGTATCATATTCACGAACTTCAAATAACGAGCGCTATTCTTTTACCGGCGATCATGCCATGGATTGTGTTTCTGGTTGCCGCAGGATTTTTTTTAAGCCTGCACAAATTTAAAAAGATCGAATTTAAAACTGCGGTTTGTCTGATTCTGACTGCCGGATTTGGAAATACTTCCTTTGTCGGATTTCCTTTGCTTGAGGCGTATTTAGGAAAAGAATCCTTAGGTTACGGAATTGTTGCCGATCAATTGGGAACTTTTCTTGCTTTGAGTTTTCCCGGTATCATACTTGCTTCCTTGGCGGAACAAGGATCTTGGAAATTCAAACCTTTGTTTGTCAAAGTAATCGGTTTTGCCCCTGTGCAAGCATTGATACTTGCTTTTTTGCTTCGCTCTTTTCCTTATCCGGAATGGGCAAAAATCGTTTTACTTAGATTAGGTGATACTCTGACTCCATTGGCTTTGGTATCAGTGGGTTTCCTTTTGAATCTAAGGACTTTGGGAGGGCATAAAAAAACTCTTCTATTGGGATTAGGATTCAAACTCGCCTTCATTCCGGTACTCATCTACTTTATTTATGCTAAAATCACGCCGGACCGGATGATGTTTGAAACGATTGTTTTGGAAGCATCGATGGCACCTATGGTAACTTCCACCATCATCGCAATGGAAAAACATTTAAACCCACATCTCGCAGGTCTTATGTTAGGTGTTGGAATCCCTCTTTCTTTCGGAACTACATGGATTGTGTTGAACATAATCCGAGGAATCACATGAATATAAAATTTTTATTATTATTGATACTTGCAATGGTATCTTGGGGGATTTCCTGGCCGATTGCCAAATTGGTCGCCAATTTACTACCTGTCCATGTATTGGTGTTTTGGAGATTTTTGGTAACTTTCCTCTCGGTAATTCCATTGCTTTATTTTTTAAAGATTCCGTTTTTACTTAAGTCCGGTCGTGATTACATGAATGTGCTAATCGGAGGGATCATATATACATTGTACGGTCAGTTTTTCTTTTTGGGATTGGTGAACGGTTTGCCCGGTGCGGGAGGAGTCTTGGTTACGACTCTAAATCCTATTATTACATTTTTTATCGTAGCTTCGATTCAGAAAAAAAGGGTCAGCAAACGACAGTCACTCGGTTTATTCTTCGGGTTAATCGGGGGACTTGTAATTTTGAAAGTTTGGCAATTCAGCGTTGGGTCTCTCATTCAGTCGGGAAACTTATTTTTTCTATTATGTGCATTCACTTGGGCGACCTTATCTTTGAATAGCCAGAGAACCGGTGAGTCGATGTCCCCTATTGTTTATAGTCTTTACGTGTATTTGGTGGGATCTGTGATCGAATTTTTATTCGCTTTCCGTGACCCTGCAATTTTGCAGGTATTCGAATTCGGTTGGGATTTTTGGTTATCTATCGCTTATCTTTCCATCGTCTCTACAACATTCGGAACCACTGTTTATTTTTATGCGGCGGCAAGACTTGGTTCTCAAATCGCCAGCTCTTTTATTTTTATCGTACCTTTATCCGCTTTTTTGAGCAGTGTTTTTATCGTCGACGAACCGATCCAATTACCGGTGTTAATCGGTGGTGGTTTGGCGATTCTTGCAGTATATCTTATTAATTCGAAAAGGAAAGATGTAGCAATTGAAAGTCTCGTGGAAAACTAGATTAAGAGTTTGGTTATTTAATTTTTACCCTCCTTATTTGGGAGCGGGAATCAGGATCACTCATATTGCTCCTGATTTTTCCAAATTTAGAACGGAAATGAATCTCACTTTCTATAATAAGAATTATGTGGGAGTTCATTTTGGCGGTTCTTTGTATGCCATGTGTGATCCGTTTTTTATGTTGATCCTTTTGGAAAAGCTGGGAACGGATTATATTGTTTGGGACAAAGCCGGCAATATGCAATTTCTAAAGCCGGGAACAGGCAAAGTATTTGCGGAGTTTTATATCCCGGATGAGGAAATTGCACGCATCAAAGAGGAAGTGGTAAAAAAGAAAAAAGCGGACTTTGTTTTTTATGCAGATGTCAAAGATACGGAAGGCGAGGCAATCGCTCGTGTGGAAAAAGTTGTCTATGTGCGAAGAAGAGGCAAATTGCCTCTTCAAAATTAATCGCTTCGGTTAGTACTTCTGATCTGCGTCTTCCGGAATCATATTGCCGTAGTAATTGACAAGAGATTCCACTTTAGAACGCAGAACCCGATTCGATTCTTCGACCAGTTTTCTTTTTTCCAAAACCTTTTTTCCTTTTTCCCAGATTTCCTCGGGGTCGCGGGTCAGATAATTGCCGTTATGCCGTGTGATAAAGTCCTCTACGAGAGATGTGGCCTGGCTGACTTCCACATTATGTTCGTTCTCCGACAAAATCTTCGCCACTATCTGATTTGGTAAAAGTTTATGATACTGTTTCCAGCCCTTGGAAATACGATAGGACAGTTCCAAAGTAGGATCATCCGTATGAGCATATTCTGATATAGGTATAGGATCGCAAAACTCGACATACACATTGGATCGTTTCGCCAAAAATCCCGCCATGCCCAGGTCTTCCGGAATATCGCAGAACTGATTGTCTTCTGGAACCGTTTCATAGGACAGTGCCATCGGAACGATAACAATCTCAGTCCCTGAACTTCGGAACGCGTTCACAGCGGTTGTGAGTAATCCCGTTTTGACCGGAACTACCCCTCCCGTTCTGGAGCGAGTGCCTTCGGGATAAACCAAAGATGGGATTCCTTGTTCCAACATTACCTGTGAATATAAAGTCAGACATTCCAAATACAAACTATTTCTGGTTCTTTCCCGATCGACTGCATAAGCACCAAGTGATTTGAGCATCCATTCCCAAAAAGGATTGGACATCAAGTTGATACCGGCCGCATAACGAGGAACAGGTAGTCCCAAATGAAATAATGAGTAGGCGACTTCCACCGAATCCAAATGGGATCTATGTGTTGGTGCATATAGTATGTTGTATTTGCTGGAGAGTGCTTTTACAACTTCCGTTTTACCGCCGATATGTGGAATCATCGACCCACGCATAAAACCGCCGGAAAACAACCGGATGGGGGCTATGAACCGCAATAACGATTCACGAACTGTCGGGCTGTAATTATCCGCGATTTCTCTTACATAAAAACGGATCAGTTCTTTGATCAGAGTTGATTCCTCATCTTTATTGGAAACATGGAACCTCTGCCAAACTTCCAATTCCTGTGAGAATTTTTCGATATCCAGATTTTGTTTTTTTCGTTTGGCTTTACTCAGTCTTTTTTGAGTTGTTTCAACGATTGCCGCAGATTGTTTTTTTATTCGCGAAGTTGTGCCGGAGGAGTTATTGATGTGTTTTACGATGCGATCCACCAAAAGGCTTTGAAAATCGATACCGGATGTAAGATTTAACCCTTGTTTTTTGGGAACAATCAGTTGGCTCGGTGCCGAGGAAGTTTTTGTTCCTCGGATGAGATGAAGAAGCGAATCAGGAGGCTGTTTTCTAGTCAGCACATCAAACAATGTACGATGAAAACTGAAAGGCAAACGTATATCGTTGGCAAGCTCGATTAAAATACTCAAAGCATAAGTGCCTTCCACATTATCATGCCATTTATTGGATTCTCTTTCGATGAATTGTTTCGGTGAAAAAAAGATCTCTACTTTATCCAGTATACTCAGTTTTTCCTGACCGCTTAACAACTCTCCTGCGATTTTTTGTCCGAATTTTTTATTTCTGCTTCGATTGCTTGTTGCAGTTGCAATGAAATCGGCAAGTCCCGACCTGCCCATAACCGTATCAGGCCTTGCTCCGTATTTCATTGCAAGATCTCTTACTTCTTGGAAACCGACAGACATAATTTCGCCTAATAGATTCGTTCCGTAATTCGGCATAAGAGAAACGATTCCTGCGGCGATCGCCATAGGATTTTTTGCAACGCCGATGATCTCCATCCCATGAATGTCATCCGTTGTGGAAGTATGAACGTAATTGGATAAAAATAATTCGGCCAAATAGTCAGCTGTCTTTTTTATTTCCGAACCTATATTGAAGAATGTATATTTTTCTTCCATAAGTTCCGCCACCATGGATGGTCCGTTCACTACTGCGATAGTGGAAGAAGTGAAATTTTTTTCTTTTAGAACATGATCCAGATATTGGCTATAAGTAACAAACCCGTGTTTCTTTCTGTATTTGCTTTCTAAGATTCCTTTTGTGAAAAAAGAAAATACATAATCGTTTTTCGGATCAAGAGTATCTATGAGAGAATGCAAATTGTCCATAAAGGAGCGGGATGGAACTGCGATATGGAAGGCCCAATCATCCCGTCCGAATTGATCCAGACCGGAAACTATTTCGATATGTTGGGGTATTTCCAAAGTCATCCCCATAATTTCTGTTTGGCGCCGTTTCTTTAAAGACTCGGCTAATTCTTTATCGGGGATCCATAGAGTGACTTCATCGTATTTTTGCGCTACCAATGTGGAAACTATCAATCCCATCGGTCCGCTTCCTAATACGGCTTGTCTTAAGTCGTGATAGGCGATAGACATATACTTGTACTTTTAAAACTAGTTTTCTTTTTTAACAAAAAGTCGGATCGCTATCTCAGGAAAATACGCGCCGATTAAAATAAGAACGAGACCGATCATATTCGGGATGGAAAAAAACTTAAAAGGTGTAGCTCCTCTATCCAATCCCACGTTGATGACGCAAATAAACCATCCCCCCAAAATCAAACCAAAGCCGATCGTATGAAAAAGTATTTTTCTCAACATCTTAGAAACTCTCCTGGGAACTTTCTTTTTCTTGAAAGCCCTCTCTATTTTATATAAAACTGCCAATACCGAAGGAAATCGTCAAGCGACAATGCCAATCATTTCATTTCTAATCAGTTTAATTCTACTTCTTCCCGCTGGTTTTGGTTTTTACCAGTCTTGGTTCGGGTTGACTCCCTCCCAGGAAATCAATCTGGCAATTGGACTGCTTGCGGCATATCTTTGGGTCTCGGAAGCCATACCTCTTTATGTAACTGGTTTTTTAATCCTGTTTCTGGAGCTGATTTGGTTATTGCCCAATTGGGGAGGACCTGCTCCCAAACCGATCGTATTTTTATCCTGTTATTTTTCCGAAACCATATTACTGTTCTTAGGCGGTTTTGTCATCTCGGAGGCGATTGCGCATTATAGGTTAGATGAAACTCTCGCCAGATTTGTGATCAAAAACACAAAAGGTTCTTCTTTATACTTGCTGATCGGTCTTGGGCTCTCTACCGGCTTTTTATCCTGCTGGATGAACAATACCGCAACGGCAGCTATGATGCTCGGTCTTGTCGCTCCCATGATGAAAAACCTGAGTTTGGAGTCTCATTTGAGAAAGTCGGTTTTGTTCGTGATTCCTTTTTCCGCCAATTTGGGCGGGATTGGGACTCCTGTGGGAACTTTACCGAATGTAATCGGAATCGGATATATGAAGGAGAAAGGAGTCGATATCGGTTTTTTGCCATGGATGGCTTTCGGCATGCCGGTGTTTCTCATTTCAGTCATGCTTTTGTGCGGACTTTTGTATTGGAGTTTTTTGAAAGACAGGGAAGAGGAAAGTCCGAAACTATTTACGCCTTTGAAAGATGAAATTTCAAAAACAAGTTTGAAGTATAACTTAAGTTATTTGATTATCGGTATCACTATCCTCGGTTGGATGACATCGGATCTTCATAAGATTTCCAATGGAACGGTCGCATTGGTTCCGATCATTGCTTTCTTCGGATTAAAACTTTTGGACTTAAATCATTTTCGATCTCTTTCATGGGATGTTTTGATTTTGATGGGAGGGGGAATCGCCCTTGGAAAAGCGATGGAAGAAACGGGGCTTGCAAAACAGTTTATCGATTTACTTTTATTAGGTGACAACTCTTCTTTCTCTTTATTTTGCATATTTTCCATTATGTCTCTTGGTTTATCTTGTTTTTTGTCCAATACATCCGTTGCCAATCTGATGCTTCCCATTACAATGGGTTTGCCTACGGAAGTCATTCTTCCCGCCGCACTTGGAGCGACAATCGGCGCTTCTCTTGCTATGCCTTTTCCGGTTTCCACTCCTCCCAATGCTTTGGCATTTAGTTACGGTGGAATCAAGAGTATAGAGATGGCAAAGATAGGAGGAATCATTTCCATACTTGCTTTGATCGTTTTTTTGGCTGTAGGCGGAGGAATTTTACACTTTGCCGGATGGGTGGATTTTTCGCATTAATTACTACAAAAAATGCTTTTCTTAGATAAGTTTATCGGTAGCATACAAGCGGAAGATGTTATTTAGCCGCATTTCATTATTTCTGGTAAGTATTTTATTATTTACCAATTGTTATAATTATCTCAGTGAAGATGTACCTATCATAGTTCGTCCCGAATTGAAACAAAGGATTTCCCTTCTCACTATAAAAGTTTCAAGCCCGGAGTCGGAACGTTCCAGAAAACATATTACCACACTATATACCAAGTACATCAATGATACCGGTTATTTCGGAAGAGTGGTCAATGAAGGAATCCGCAGCTCGCATCATATAGATATTTATACTTCCGAAGTAAATGAATACGAACATTTCTGGGTTTCTTCCGTTTCCAGTTTGTTTATGATTTTGACCGTCGGTATTTTACCGTCCATTTATTCGCAAGAAAGGGTTTTGCACGCCGATTTTTACGTTGAAGAGAAGTTAGTTGGTCGGGAAAAATACAGACAAAAACACTCTACTCTTTTCGGTATTCCTTTCTTTTTTATTTGGGAGTCCGGAATCGAAGAGGCAAAGATCATTCAATACAATAAAGAACGTAATATGATCAACAACATGATCCAGGACTATAATCGTTATCTTTAAGGAGAAAATAAGATGAAAAAGTTTAGCATAATTTTTATTTCGTCGGTTGCATTTTTAATTTCCTGCACCACCCCGGCTAAAAAACAAGCAGTTGTTAAAGAAGAAAAAAAAGAAACCACGACTGTGGGCAATTCGGTAGCCGACAAAGGGCAACTGGCATTTCTGGAAGCGATCGAAGACGGAAGAAAACTTCCTTCTTCCAGCAAATGGAAACCGGAACAATACGAAGAATTGAACGATCAGTCTTTCAGCTCTTACGCGCCCGCAAAAGAGAGAATCGATTTTGCAAATATAGATTATCCGCTTTTAAACGCAGCTTTGTTTTTTGAGACCAGCAAGGAACGAAGAAAATTGGGTTTAAAACCGTTTCGTTATTCTGCGTTATGTGAACAGGCTGCCTTCGGTCACGCCCAAGATATGGTGAATCTTAATTTTTATTCACATACAAGCAAGGTTTCGGGAAAAGAAAATTTGAAGGATAGATTGGAACTTGTGGGAATCATCAATCCTACATCCGGTGAAAATATAATCAATTCCTTTGCCATTGATTATAAACCCGGGACTCCTGTTTATAACCCGGAACAAAACGAAGGAAAGTTTTTCAGCTACCAGAAAAAAGGCCCTCCGATTCCCAACCATACTTATCTAAGCCTAGCTGATTCTTTGGTGGAGTCCTGGATGAACTCTCCTCCTCATAGAAGAAATATTCTAAACCCTGACTTTAGTTATATGGGCGGTGGAGTTTATTATTATCAGGATGCGAAATTTCAGAATATGGACAAGGTAAAGGCTGTACAAGTTTTCTCTTCAAAACCTTAAATTGCAATTTTAAACATTCTCTCCTCGGTCCGGGAAAACATAGAAGGGAAGGGAAAAGGGTCGTTTCTAGAAATTTAATTTCCGAGTTTGGTGATCGTATCAAATTCGGATTTTTGAACCGGCTGGATGGAAAGTCGCGAACCTTTCTGAACCAAAACCATTTTGCTCAAACTCTTTACGGTTTTCAATTCGGCTAAAGACAAAAAGTTTTTAAATCGTTTCGATAATTTTAGCCTAACACCAAACCAACGAGGATCTTCTTTTTTACTTTTAGGATCAAAGTATTTGCTATTCGGATCAAATTGAAAAGGATCGGGGATTTGCGATTCAACTATCTCTGCAACTCCTACGATCCCTGTCGGATCAGTGCTGCTGTGATAAAATAAAACCAAGTCACCTTTTTTGACTTCGTCTCTTAAATAATTGCGTGCTTGGTAATTGCGAACACCTTCCCAGAAAGAGATTTTCTCTCTTTCCAGGTCGTCTATGGAAAAAACATCGGGTTCTGTTTTAAAAAGCCAATACTTCATCTTCTAAGCTGAATAAGCTGGTTTTGTAGAAGTTGCGCCTTTTGTTTTTTTAGAAGAAGATACTGATTTCTTTTTTTCCTCTTCTATTTTTTCACCGGAAGGATGAACGATGGCCATCAATTCCTGACTATCTATTGTTTCTTTTGCAAGCAGAGCTTTGGCGATTGCATCCAGTTTCTTCACGTTTTTGCGAACCAAGTCTCTTCCTTTGTCCAAAGAAGTTTGTACAATTCTGCGAACTTCCTGGTCAATCATCGCTGCAAATTCTTCCGAATACGGTTTGCTGCTATGACCGTAATCTCTTCCGATAAACGGAGAGTTTTCCGGTCCACCGTAATTAATTGTTCCTAGTTTTTCAGACATTCCCCATTCACAGACCATTCTGCGGGCGATATTGGTTGCTTGTTGGATGTCATTGCTGGAACCATTCGATGGATCGCCAAATATAAGTTCTTCGGCGATATAACCACCCATAGACATTACGATTCGATCCAAACAGTATTGTTTTTTGTAAGAATGACGATCTTCTACCGGTAAAGACTGAGTTAAACCCAAAGATCTCCCTCTAGGAATGATTGTTACTTTATGTACAGGTTCCGTATAAGGAAGGAGTGTTCCGAGAAGTGCGTGACCTGCTTCATGATAAGCGGTCATTTCCTTTTCCTTGTCGGAAATCAGCATTGATTTGCGTTCCGGTCCCATCATCACTTTATCGCGAGCTTCTTCCAGTTCTTCCTGAGTGACTCTTTTTTTGTTTCTACGAGCAGCAAGTAACGCGGCTTCGTTGATCAAGTTGGCAAGATCCGCTCCTGTAAAACCAGGGGTTCCACGTGCAATCGAATTGACGGAAATATCGGATACCATAGGAACTTTTTTGGCATGAACTTGCAGAATTTCTTCCCGTCCTCGCAGGTCGGGTAAATCCACGATGACTTGTCTGTCAAATCGGCCCGGACGAAGCAAAGCAGGGTCAAGCACATCAGCACGGTTAGTTGCTGCCATCACTATAACACCTTCGTTCATTTCAAATCCGTCCATCTCGACTAACATTTGATTGAGAGTTTGTTCTCTTTCATCGTGACCGCCGCCAAGTCCTGCACCACGAAGTCTTCCTACTGCGTCGATCTCATCGATAAAGATGATACAAGGTGCGTTCTTTTTTCCTTGGTCGAATAAATCGCGTACTCGGGAAGCACCTACACCCACGAACATTTCCACGAAATCGGAACCGGAGATTGAGAAGAAAGGAACTCCCGCTTCTCCTGAAACTGCTTTCGCAAGTAAGGTTTTACCTGTTCCCGGAGGACCGACAAGTAGTACACCTTTAGGAATTCTAGCGCCAATGGCATGGAACTTTTTAGGGTCTTTTAAAAATTCAATGATCTCTTGCAATTCTACTTTTGCTTCATCACAACCGGCCACATCGTTGAATGTAATTTTGATTTTAGGATCAACATTCATTTTGGCTTTGGACTTACCGAATGTGAATGCTTTGTTTCCTGTAGCTTGCAGTTGTCTCATCATGATGAACCAGATGATACCAAGGGCAAAGATCCAAGGAATGATACTGGAAACAACACTCCAGAATTTATTCTCTTCGGTGGACTTCGCAGTAAAGGATAATCTTTGTTTACGAAGTTTGGTAATCAAATCCTCGTTCACCGGTGCGATGTTAGTTTTGAAAGCTTTCGGTTTGTTGTCTTTCGAATCGGAAGGGATATACCAACCTTCAATCAATTCACGATCAATCGTGATCTGAGATTTGTTGGTGATATCTTTCCCGTCTTTCGAAGTTATTTTTCCGATTTGTTTTTTACCTTCAACCGGTTCTACCATATTGAGGAATTCGGAGTAACTGATCTCGTCAGGACGAGATCCAAGGGAGTCCGGTCTGTACCAGACAGCTAATACTAATAGTATTACAAGTAAGAACAGAAATACATTTTTGATGTTTTTATTCATGGAAGATTGTCTCCCTTATTAGACTAAAATCAGAGGTGATATTTTTGAATCACTTCGTCGATATCCCCCATGGAAATCGATCGAATCGCGGCCTCCGCGTCATTGATGATCTGAATCAGACTTAAGTTCTCAAGAGGCTCAAAATCATCACGTAAAAATTCTTCTCTTTTTTTCGGATTGTATTTGGAATTGCGCACCCCAATACGAATTCGAATGAAATTGGGGGACCGGAGGGAAACGGAAACCGAATCCACACCGGGGTGGCCGACGCTTTCTCCGCCTTTTGTGACCACAATTTGCCCCAATTCCAGGTCAAGATCCTCATGGATCAGAACTATGTCTTTTACTTGGATTTTGAGAAAAGAGGCAATGTAAAGTACGGATTCGCCGGAAAGGTCACTGAAAGTCTGAGGTTTGAGGAGAACCACTTCGTCCCCCTCAAAATCACCCCTTCCGATCAGAGATTTTTTCTTCTTCGTTTTGATTTCGAGGCCAATGTTGTTGGCTATGACATCGAGAATCTTAAAACCAATGTTAGAACGATTGTTATTGTATTTATCTCCTGGATTGCCCAGGCCTACTATCAGCTTCATTGGTTTTGGAAAAAACTACTTCTTAGCGGCTTTTTTTGCTGCGGGTTTTTTACCGCCGGCATCAGCTTCCGCTTTTTCCGCTCTTTCTGCAGCAAGAATCGCTTTCGTCTTATTGCAGGAAGTTACAATCGGATCGCCGTTGATCAAAATATCCCAAGATTTCGGATAAGGAAGGTTGGACACTTTAATCGCCATCCCAACATCAAGATCAGTCACATCTACCGTAAGAACATCTGTTAGGTCTTCCGGAGTCGACTTAACTTTGATTTCATGAATCAAATGTTCGAATTGACCGCCCGATTTTGAACCTTTTGCAACTCCTGTTGTTTGAATCGCAACAGTGGTAATGATTTTTTTACCAGGAGTCACTTTGAAAAAATCAATATGACGGATTTTTCCAGTGTGAGGAAATCTTTGTACTTCTTTAACAAATACTTTTTCGGTTTTACCATCTAAGTCAAGTTCGATGAGGGTTGCTTTTCTGATCCCAGAATCGATCAATTTTTGGATTTCTTTTTCAACTACAGTGCCTGAAGTTGCTTGTCCACTTCCGATGATATTTGCTGGTACTAAACCTGCTGTACGAAGGCGTCTTGCAGGACCTTTGCCAGTAAGAGTTCTTGGTTGTACTTTAATGCTATATTTTTCCATGATTATGTTCCTTATTATTATGAAAACAGACTAGAGATGGATTCCTCATTGTGAATCCTTTCGATTGCTTTAGCAAAGAGTGGGGCGATAGAGAGCGTTTTCAAGTGATTTATTTTCTTTGTCTCGGGTACCGCAATGGAATTTGATAAAACAATCTGTTCGAATTTCGCTCCGTTGAGCTTTTCCGGAGCCTCTCCGGAAAGAACCGCATGAGTGGCACAACACATTACGGATTTTGCACCATTATCATAAAGAGCATTTGCCGCTTTTGCAATGGTTCCCCCAGTATCGATCATATCATCCAAGATCAGACAATGTTTGTCTTTTATGTCGCCTATCACATTCATTACGACGGACTCATTGGCTTTGGGGCGTCGCTTGTCTATGATCGCGAGAGACCCGTTCACTTTTTTTCCAAAGTTACGAGCTCTTTCCGCACCACCTGAATCCGGCGAGACAATTACCAAATCGTCCAGTTTCAAGGAATTGATGTATTCCGCAAGTACGGGAGAAAAGTAAAGATGGTCTACCGGAATATGAAAGAATCCTTGGATTTGATCTGCATGCAAGTCCATAGTAAGAATACGATTGGGACCGACTGTTTCGATCAAATCCGCAACAACACGGGCTGAAATGGGAACCCTTGGTTCCACTTTTCTATCCTGGCGTCCGTATCCGTAATAAGGCAAAACAGCTGTAATCCGGCGTGCCGAAGCGCGACGAAGTGCATCGATGATAAGTAAAAGTTCCATTAAACTGTCGTTTGCCGGATAACTGATGGACTGAACGACAAATACGTCCCTGCCTCGAACGTTTTCTTCGATTTTGACGGCGCTTTCTCCGTCGGAAAATCTTTTTACGGTGATTTGTCCGTTAGGAATTCCTAAATTTTGACAGATCTCTTCCGCTAAGGGGCGGTTCGCATTTCCGGAAAATACTGCAACTTCACTTGGATTCATACACCAACTAAACCTTTATCTATATATTGTTTTGCTTTTTCTAAATCTTCCGGGGAATTGATTCCGTGACTTTCCAAAGCATTCTTAAGAGTGAGTGCGCCCACTTTTTTGCCTTGGGAACGGAAAATCTTAATCACATCGGTGAGATAATATTCTTTTTGAGCATTGTCATTGCCTATACTTTTTAGGGCATCAAACAAATGTTCTGCTGTAAAACAGTAGGTTCCTGTGTTGACTTCATTTACCGCCTTTTCTTCCGGCGTGGCGTCTTTCTGTTCTACAATTCGGAGTAGGGAACCGTCATCGGAAGAACGAATGATCCTTCCGTATCCCGTAGGATCTTCCATTTTGGCGGAAAGGACAGTCGCAGAATAATGATTATCTTTATGAAGTTGGATGAGTTCTTTAAAGGAAGATGCGGAAATCAGGGGTGCATCACCGCAAGCAACCAGAATATAACCCTTGTGAGGTTGTAGATTTTTTTCCGCTGAAATTACAGCGTGACCCGTTCCTAATTGTTCCGTTTGCTCCGCAAATTCGACGCCGGGAAATTTTTCGGCGATGGAGGTAACTATATCTTTGCGATAACCAACCACTACAACTTTACGTCGGATGTTGGCATTTTCTATATTTTGTAGAACGTGGATTAAAAGTGGAGATTCGTTCAGTACAACCGCAACCTTGGGGAGCTCACTCTTCATTCGAGTGCCTTTCCCCGCCGCCAATATAACAGCAGTTACAGTCGTTTCATTGTTCATACATGCGAAATTCGGAAAATAAAAACTGGCTGGCCTGCTAGGATTCGAACCTAGGGAATGGCGATACCAAAAACCGCTGCCTTACCGCTTGGCTACAGGCCAGTTTCTAAAAAGAGAAGGATCGGAAATCCATTTCTGGAAATCGGGATTTCAGTGAGTTTAACAATGGCAACTGATCTCGTTCTTCTGCAACTAAGCCGAAAAAGCAAGAACCAGAACCGGAAAGAGAAGAGTAAACCGCTCCCTCTTGTAAAATTCCTGATTTCAATTCCTTTAAATCGGGATGAACCTGGAAAGCGATTTTTTCAAAATCATTCTCTAGTTTGCCGTTTAGGCTTGTCCAATCCCCGACTCGAAGACTTCTAACCACATCCTCTGTCAGAGTTTTCCATACTTTTGAATCGTGGGTATTTTGTAAACTTCTTTGAAGTCCGTCGTACATTGATTTGGTAGATAAAGAATAGGAGGGGATGGCAAGAACTCCATGCCCTTTTGCGACCTGAACGGACTCTAAATTCTCACCAATTCCCGTGACAATGCAGTGGTTTTCCTGCAAAAAAAAGGGAACATCGGCGCCGATTGATTTGGCGAGCGCGATTTGTTCGTCTTGGTTCAGGGAGGTTTTGGAAAATAGGAATTTGAGTAAGCTGCCTGCGTTGGAGCTTCCTCCTCCCACGCCACCTTCGGGAGGAATTCGTTTTGTCAAACGGACCCGGATGCCTTCGGGTTCTTTGAGGTGGGGAAAAACGGTAAAATAGGATTTGTATAGTATATTTTTTGTTAGGTTTCCACGTTCGGATACTGCTTCGAATAGCGCTTGTTTTGTTTGTGGGAGCTGGTTTTCGGAAACAAGCTGAAATTCCGGTATTTGAAGGTTGGAAAGAGGAAAGGTTTCTACTTGGAAGTCGTCTCCGAAGTTTGTTCTAAGGAAAATACTTCTGATCTCATGATAACCATCTTCTCTTTTGAAAGGAATCTCTAAACCTAAATTGATTTTTGCGGGAGAGATCGTCATTATGGAAATTCTAATTTATGATACGAAGATGGAGTTAGCTTTTTCCAAGCTTTGGAGGATTCTTTTTCGGAGATTTCCGGGTGATTTTAGGATAATACTATTTCCATAACCCAAGATTGTATTTACAAACCAGTTTTCTTCCCGGATGGGAACTTCATAAGCATCATAATTCCGGTCAAAAAATTGTTTGGATTCCGAAATCGGCTTTAAAGGTAATTTTTGTCCCAAGTGAAATGCTGCGGAATCCGTGCAGTAAATCAAAGCAGTGGCTTCGTTTACAGATTCTTTTGATGTGAGGAGTTGAACAAATCCATTTAACCAGTCTTTGGCGCCATCCGGTAATGATTTTGTTTCCTGGTTTGTTTCCGTGACTTCCAAAATACAGTCCAATCGAAATGCTCTGAAATCCTGTTTTTCCAAATCAAATCCCAAAAGATAGGAATCATTTTCTTCCCAAAGAATCCAAGGATGTACTGTTCTTGTTTCTTTATCCTTTGTATTTCTTTTCCAATATTCCAATCGAATGATTTTCGCGTTTTGAATGTTGTCTGAAATTTTTTTGCGAATGATTGAGTGAGGTTCCCATGTTCCGGAAGGAATTACCGAATTGATTTTGTTTAAAATCGATTCTGAAATTTGTTTTTGGTCGGAGTTCGTTGCGGCGACGGATTCGTCTTTGTTAGATAGGATATCTCGGAGTAAAATCCATTCGTCGGGAGAAAGAGGAAGTGCCTTGTCCAAGGCGATGGGAAGTTTGATTTTTACTTTTTCGCCGTCGTAATCTACTTCAACACAATCCTGTGGAGAATAGGGGTACATTTCTATCATGAAAAGTTCGCCTAATTCTCGTTTGAGATCACCGATGGATTTATGACCGGTGATCTTTTGCAAGTCTTCCAAACTCAATCCGTCAGGGTGTACGGAAAGAATCCTGATTAAATTGAGTTTGGATGCGGCACGAAGCGTTGCTGGGTTCAAATTAAACTTCTAAAATCGCTTTTAGTTCCTTTGCATTCGATGCACATAGCGATTGTTTTTCGATGTTTTTTGCTTTCAAATGACCGCCGGTCAATCTTTGGGAAACAACACTTGGTCCGAAGTCGATGATTGCTTGGATGCTTGCATCGTTCCAGATAGGAGCGATCGCCAAATCCCAGTAAAGCGGCTCAATCAAGACCATTTTGAACAGGATATCGCGAAGGTTTCCGTCTTTTTGTAAGTTGTGGCCGTCGAAGATGCTATAAACCGGAACTTTCAAATCGCTTCCGTTGTAAGGGAATGGAACCACTTCAGCATCTTCTTTCACAAATCCTGGAAGAGAAGAATTCATAAACGGGCAGTGAAAAGGTGCTGTAGTTTTCAGATAAACGAATTTGAATTTTTTCTCATCCATTTCCGCTTTCCATTTGGAACGGAAGGCAAGCAAGGAAGAAGGAAGTGCGGAAAGAATCATAGAATCAGGAGTATTGTACAAAGAGATATAGATTGTATTTTGACCGGTGAGTCCGAGTGATTCGTTGGTTTGTTTCACTCTGTCTTCCAATTCGTCTTTGGAATAACCGATGACTGCTGCCATGGGAGCAGGATTTTTGTCCCCGTTGGCTTCGTTTCCTTGTGCAATTTCCGCAGAGATTGTGAAATCAGGATAAACTTTTTGTCCGTTAAATCCAAGATAAAAAACAAATTTCAAAAAATCGCTGTATGCTTTTAAAAAATCGCTTCCTTCTTTTCCTAGACCAACTAACGCACCTGCGATGACACCTTGACTATGTCCGCTGATTCCTCCTGTCGTTTTGATAAGATCAGCAGTAGGATAACCTTTTTTTGTAACTAAAACATAGTTTGCAATTTGGGTCATGAAAATTCCGGGAACGGAGATCGGTGCGCGTGCCAGATAATCTTCCGAAGGAGCCGAATCCGGATTTTCCAACCAAGCTTTGAAATTGAAACCTTCATTGAGGAAAGGGCTTTTTCCATCGCGTGCTGCGATTTCGTCGGTAGTTCGGAAAGATACGTCAAAAAATTCTTTTAATTCAGGTTCTTGGTATAGTTTGGCAAGCTCCTTTAAATAAGGTGAGCCTTGTCCTCCAAACTGCAAAAAAAATTTCTGAGATTGAGAGGAAAAACTAGAGAGAAGTTTCGGAGTAGTCATTATATTTTCCTGAGATGTAGTTTTCTGTTACCCTAGAAAAAAGCCTTCCCTGAACAAGGAGAAAATTCTTCCTAAGATTAGCGGTTAGGAACCGTAAAATATGATTTTATAATAGGTCAGATTGCCTGTCGGGGTTCCGTTGTTTTCGTCTTTGATCAGAATTTTCCAAGTCCCGTCCGCAGGAAAATCCAGATAACCGGAAATGCCGAAAATCTGATCGGTCATCGCCAAACAATCTTTTGTTGGTAATGTTTTTTTTTCTCCCGAATAACAGAGATGTGGTTCATGGATTTCCAATATGCGAACAACAGGACTTGTTGGAGATTGGATTTGAATGCGAATCTCTCCAGGATTTGGATGATCGGAAGTCAGAATCAGTTTGATGAATTCGATTTTTGTGATTCCCGAGCCGGAAATGGGAACGGATTGGGTACTGAAACTTCCGGACTGGTCGATCGCAAGGCTGATTGTTCCTTCCGTGGACCAAGTCTTGAGGCTCGAGGAACCGCCTAGGGTTGTCCAACTAGCAGCGGTTTGGAGTGTTTTTTCCGCATCTACCGCGCCGAATCCGTATATGGTACTGAAATCGATTCCGGGACTCGTTGTCACCCAACTGGTATTAGATGAATCTATTTTTTTTGCGGATAAGGCTAAGATTTTTTTAACATCCCGCCAAGTGAAGTTCGGATATTTTTCCAAGAGAAGGGATACGACTCCGGTCACCATAGGAGCTGCTGCAGATGTTCCGTTGAATGTGGATGTATATTTCCTATTCGTATAATTAAAACTTGAAGTGTCCGGGTAGGAGGTATCTCCTCCTCCGGGATTGTAGCCCCATTCCGAATTTGCACCCAGATTGTCCGTGGTGGTGATGCCTGTGTTATTGCTTCCGTCCCTTCCCGTATAAGCAGTTAGCCATAGATTGGCACCTTTTTCGGAAAAGGCCGCTCGGACACCTGTATTTAATGCACCGGCCACCGCAATGGTTCCATAGTGACTTGTATAACCGTCATAATTGGAATTGTCCACTTCCGTTCCTACCGGTTCTCCTAACGTACCTGCGCCGTTACCGGCGGCCCAAACATAAACAGTACCTTTTCCGTTCCGGTTATTTGCAATCCCGGATTCGATTGCCGTATAAAACGAATTAGGTGCTTTTTGGTAATTGCCCGATCCGTCTGCGCTGCCCCAACTGTTATTGGAGACGAATACGGATTTGTTTTCGGTAAGCGATCGGGTCATATTAGAATCATTACTTTTAGAGAGATAATTATAAACTAAGAACTCGGAACAAGGGGCGACTCCGGTAATTCCTAAGTTATTTCCTCCCCTTGCGGAGATGATCCCCGCGACTGAGGTTCCATGGTTGGCGAGATTTCCTCCTGGGTCATTGGACGCGAGCCCGTTTGTTCCGTGTAAAAAATTGACGCTGGAACCGGTCGCATTCGGTTGTAGGTCTTCGTGTTCCAGAACGGCACCATCATCCACTATGGAAACAAGGGTTCCTTTGCCACTGAGGCCCAGAGACCAGGTAGGTACCACATTTATATCGTTACCGGAAACGCCCGCAGGATGAAGTGAGGAGTACATGGCTTGGCCGGTATTCTTCAGATGCCATTGATAGGAAAACAAACTGTCATTTGGGGCAGTGATAGGGCTGCAAGTTTCAGGGGAGTAAGGAGCTGTGCTTTTATTGGAGAGAACTAGTTGGTTGAGCCAAAGAGTTGCATTTTTGTCGGACTTTTTGTCTTTGATTTGGCATTGGAAAAGGCAGAAGATAAAGGAGGCAGCTAAACAGATTGTCACTAGCAACTGAAACATAAGGAAATGCCACCTTCGGAACGCATTTCCATAATAATCGCAACTGCTAAATTGCTACAAAAATATTAAATTTATGGCGAATAACCCTTAGGCTGCCTTAGAAACTTTAAGAGTATCTTTAATTCTTTCGTGGTCTTCTGCCAAAAGGACAATATTATCAAAATAGGATTTAAAATCGATCCTGCCTGAGGAGAAGTCCTCATGAAGAAGTGCTAAAAGGAGATAAAACATGGTGCCTCCAGTTCGGAACGAAATTAGCAATGTGACATAATTCGGAAAGTCTTTTTCCGAAACCGCAAAACAGTTCGTTCTATTTTTCTATCGGAAGGACGGGGAAATCGAGGGAGAAATTTTTTTACTACTTAGGCTCTGCGGTTCCATTTGGGTCGAAATCGTGAAAAATTTGTTTTGAGTGTAATCTTTCTGAGAATCATAAGTCATCCTTTCTTAAAAACCGACAAACGAAGGTTTAATGAAGCTGGAAATTAATTAAAAAAGTTTTACTCTCCTGTCATAAAATAGTAATTGAGTGATGTTCTACTGAATCTATGTTAGCTACAAAGTACTTAAAGCCTATGAAACCAAATCATTACACAGAAATTCCCGCCAATTTCACTTTGAACCTAGAGGTTTTGGCAGATTACGATATTCACAAACACATCAGCGCAAGGGGCATTACCTTTATTCACCCGACCCCTTTTGATGTTTCTGCGATTGTTAAAGTATCTTTAAAGATGATTTCTTTGACCGGATCGGTTGATTTTTTAGTGAAGGTACTGAAATGCACCAAATCGGAAGGTGAAAAGTTGTATGAATTGCATTGCAATTTTTATGATACGAATGCGGAAAAAGAAGATGAGGTTTTGGGCTTTATAAAAAGTTTTTAAGGCGCCAAAGATTTTTCCAGAGCCGGAGCAAATTGATCTTCGTTCATTAGTTTTTCTTTCGAAACTTGCGCTATTAAAAACTTTGTAGGAGAAAAAAAGCCGTCCGTTCCAAAGGAATAACCTCCACCTAATGCCGATCCAAAACCTGCCCTGATTTCAAAGTGCAGGTGAGACGGGTAACTTCCTCCTGCATCTCCGATTGTTCCTATCCATTCTCCTTTTCTAACCATTTGACCCGGTTCGACTTCTATAGTGTATAGGTGTGCGTAAAGGGATTCAATAAAGAAGAACTGACCTTTTTCGGGACTTGGATGTTTGTGAACAATTCGTACTATTTTCCCCCATCCTCCTCCATAATCAGCTGTTAGACTGACAATTCCATTAGCAATAGAGTAAATAGGTGAACCGAAATCGGAGTCTCCCCCTCCTATATAATTCCAATCTTCTCCCAGGTGAAATCGATAACCGAATTTAGGGTTCTCCACACCGAATTTCTGAGCAATATAAAAGCCTTCCCCGAATTTTCCTCCTACGGGAAATTCATAAGAGTCTACAAAAAATTGCGGATAACGTTGGTAAATGGAAACAGGATCTGCTTTTTTTTCCGCTGTCCCGCCGCCTAGCCAAGCGAAGAGCGGGTTTCCTTGGTACCCAAGTCCTTTCGGAGATTGGCATTGGGTTAGGAGACAAAGAGTTAAGATTAAAATGGCTAATGTTGATTTTTGAGACTTTCGTGTGCGCGCGGATTTAAAAAATCCGCGCGGATTGTATTTAAGCCCTTGCTCTTGCCGAAGACTTTTTAGGCTTAGAAGTTTCCTTAGTATTTGCTTTGGAAATGGATTTTTCAAAATCTTCCGCTCTAGCTGGAATTGGATAAACATGGTTTTCTGCGTCAGCCCGTTTTTTGCCAGATTTCATTTCCTTTTTCATTTGGTATAGAAAACTATCAAAGTCTACTTGAATTGTATGTCTTGCACTGGACACATATCTTTTTCGCATTGCAGTTTCATCATTTTTAATCCACTTATTCATTTCTTTTTCGGAAGGTAGTTTGTAATTGCCTGAGAGATACTGAGCGATCCATTTTCCTTGCATTTCCGCGAGGGGCATAATTGCACCGAGCGGTTGCATCAGACCGACAAACATAAGATTATTGATTTCCGGTTTGATCATTTTGAAAAAAAGCGGAATATAATTATTTGGCGCTGAAAGAAAATTTTCATCGAAGAATGGGAATTTTATAGCATAACCCGTGCAATAGATAAGCACATCTGCATTTTCTTCGGATCCGTCAGCAAACTGGATTTTTTTTCCTTTTAGTTCTTTGATCACTGCTTTGTGCTTTATATCCCCTCTCCCCAATCTCACAAGGAGGTCTTGGGAAACGGTCGGATGCGCTGAACCAAATTTATGATCAGGCTTCGGAAGCCCGAAATCTTCCATTTTTCCTACGCCGTAACGAATGAGTAGATTGCCGAGAGTTTGTTGAATCCAAAAGGGAACCCATGGAGGAATATTTGCCGTTAACTTATCCAACGGTTTTCCAAATAGGTAATTCGGAATTACATAAGCCCCACGTCGGGAAGAAAGAAATACTTTTTTAGAGACGCCTGGTCTGGAAAGTTCGACTGAGATATCCATCGCACTGTTTCCCATCCCAAGAATAACGACATTTTTTCCTTCGCAATTAACTGGTGTTTTTGGGTCAACGTAAGAATGAGAATGAATCGTCTCGCCTGTAAACTTTCCCGGGAAAGCCGGATCAGGCCATTTTTCACTCCAATGGTGTCCGTTTGCGACAACTAACACGTCATAGTATTTTACAGGACCTTTTTCAGGAGTGATTTTCCAAATTCCTTCCGGAGTTCGTTCCGCTTTTTTAACTCCATTTTTGAACTGTATGTGTTTTCTCAGTCCGAAGTGATCAACAAAATTACCAAAGTATTTTTGAATCGGTTCATGGTTTGGATAATCAGCATAATCCGTCGGCATTGGATAGTCTCGATATTCCATTCGATCTCTATGGGTGTTGATGTGCAGGGATTTATAGATATTGCTTAACCCGTTATCATTTTTATAGCGCCAATTTCCTCCGACATCACTGCCTTTTTCGTAACAATCAAATGGAATTCCATTTTCTTTTAAAGATTTAATTACTGTTATGCCGGACGATCCGGCACCGATTACGCAAACTCTTGGTAAAGTCATATATTGATTCTCTAAGATGAGAATTTTACTCAAAAAGGAACGGTGTTTCAAGAATTATTTGCAATATTTGCCAAAAAAGACTTAGAAAGAGCTCGAATTTGTCAATAATTACCTATTTTGGGGCCACCGCCATAGTTCGGGGGCGTTCGAATGGGAATCTGCTAAATGGTAAATTTCTATTTTATAGGCTCGGGATGGGGTGTCGAGGTATTGGTGAGAGTGGATTGAGCGGAGGGATGTGGTACCTCTTACCAACCCCAACTCACGCACTACCTTCAACCAACCGAGCTCAGCCAATTCCAATATCATCACCAGCAATCTTGACCTCGAGATTCCCAAACCATGGGACATTATATCCATTTCAATTAGTTCTTTATCCCCAATCCTACAGCTGACTTTTTTTAAATCCAAACCTTCCTCTTGGTAAGTTCGAGTGAGCCTTTCTCGCTTCTTCACAATTAAAGCTTGGTAAATCAAGTAAGCGGATTCTTCCAACAAGCTACGTATGCGCCCGGAAATAGTAAAATATCGATTTTTCGAAACCACCAATCGATCTACCAGATGGTTTGGAATTAAAAAGGATGTGCTTGAAGTTGCCTCAGGATTGAGGTGATAATGAATTTCTTGGGATTTTTCGATCGCCAAACGTTTGTGGACAAATTCCCAATTTTTAAAATCGCTAAAATCAATGATATGTTCTTCCATCTTGGAAGAGAAGGTTTGCGTTTAGGTCAGTTGGTTCCAAATTTTTTTAGATAAGCAAAGACCTGATCTTGAGACATTTGACTAGCATTCGAAAATTCCCCACCTTCCGTTGAGGCTACAATTTTCAGAGGGTTAGGTGATAGAATCACTAGAGCAGGAATTCCTTTACCAATAGGATGCCCTAGTTTTTCATCCAGATCAAGATTCTTATCAAATCGGCCTACATCGACTTTCAAAATAATATAATTTTTCTGAATTAAACTTTTGATTTCCTGGGTAACCAACATTCGATCCAGGGCCTTGCAATCGGGGCACCAATCCGCACCGAACAGAACGATTAAATTTTTATTCTCTTTTTCCGCATAACGAAGAGAGTTTTCGTATAAGGAAATAGCAGATGTTTGCTGCCGCGTACAGGAAACAAAAAAAATCATAACAAAAAATAGTTTAATATTCGTTAAGTTAATAAATTCGAACTGAGTTTTCATGTCTCTGACCTCTTGACCTTGGCTTCCTTTTTCCGGGTCAATAACATTATAATCGAACTCCAGCCGAGAAAAATAGCCGGTGCAATCAGTGAAGAATGAATTCGAATATATGCCGTATTCAGATGCCAAGAAATATCTTTATTTGAAATGATAAAAAGAAAATGATAAATCATCAAAATAAAAAACAAATGAAGGGCAACGCTTACAAAAGCTCGTTTTCTTATAAATAAGCCTAATGAAATCGCAATAAAAAATATACCATTCATCATTGAAAATTGAAAAGTAGAAAAATAAATATTAATAAAAGACAACTTACCAAGAATTAATTCCCAAGTAAGTTTTCCCACAGCTTTATCTTGATTAAAATCCTCGGGAATCAATTGGTTTCCCTTGTATTTCCAGTAAACTAATAATAAAGCGAGAACCAGAGTCGGTAACAATGTATATAAAAGATTTTTGATTCGCATCGATTTAGTTCTGTCCGTAAATTTTCCGCTCAGAATATAAAAAATCGAATATAAAAATAAAATCCCGCCTACATAAATGATTCCTTCATTTTTTACTATAAGTGGAGCCGCAAAAATCAATCCATAATTCACAGCTCCGGAATAAGAATCATTTTTTAAATCTGTTTCGGATTCTCTAATAAGAGAATAGTAAATTATAATCAAAAAGCAACTTAATGCCATTTCCGCACAAAGATCGGAAGCAATTGTCAGCACTTGCGAATTCATTGCCAAAATCAATAAAGGGAGTATTAGATAAATATAATGTAATTTTTTAGAATGAGAATGAAGTAAAAACACAAACCCGATAGCAACAAAAAAAACAATTTGAATCCCGTAGGAAATCCATTCACTCCACCCCCCAACCAGAATCGCAATGGAAGAATGAACCAAAGGAAGACCTAATGGATAATCCTTATGCGGCCAATATTCATTGGCAAAATTTACCTGATTTCCGAATAGAAATTCGTTTGCTATCGATTTAGCTTTTAAATTCCATATGGCCCAGGCATCCCACATTCCATATGGTTCTGCAATCCAACGTAAATACATTCCATAGACGCCGATGGCTACATAGATAATCAAAATTAGAAAATAAGAAAAAGGAATGCTTCGAACAGTGGTAAGTATAGAACGGAAATTTTTATAAACCAGATGATAAATCAGAAAGAAAATAGCGCAAAGAATCAGAGTGCTGAATAAAAATCGATTTTGGGCCGGCAAGATCAAAATTAAAAAATAAGATACAATCGAAAGTATGTAGAAGCTAAGAATAAAAACGTTCATGGTTTCATCTGAAACAAACTGTAATTTTGGGAAGTTCGTATTACAATATCCGTCGAATGCCGATTTTGAATCTTATCCTTAGATGCCAAAACCAGAGACGGCAAATTTATGTTAGGTGGCAGACCTTCTTCTTTTCTAATTACAACACAAGGTGTAAAACCATATTCAATGACTTGGTGAATCAGTACTTGGTTCGGGCTTGTGGTCTCCGGAATTAAAATAAAAGATTCAGGACATTTCGACGGATCCAGCTTGAATCCTGCAAATTCACGAAGAATCGAATTTGCTGATCGATTCGGAGGAAACTCCGCCGCAACAATCTCGGAATGCTTTTTATAAAATTTCTGGAATTTGGTATAAGAACGATAAGACTCCCTTAAAAGAAAAAGGGAGTAGGCGAGTATAAGTAAAGTTAAAATGCGAGAAGCCAAGGCTCTCCTTATTTTTTAACTAGCTCTTTGAGGATTTCTTGTCTTTTTTTATCTTTATCGAATTGAGAAAGACCTTGCCATTCTCTTTTAAGTTGTTTTTCGGAAACTCCTTTGAAAGTAGCGAATTTTCCCAAAATTTTTGCTGTTTTTGCGTTCATGCCTGTCATCCTGTTTTTAAGATATTTTCTGTCAACGTACATCCACAGATTCCTTGACCAGTAACGGACGGGAGAAACATAGTAAGTCCAAGAAATTTTTATCCCTATGAATAAACAACTCTCCGATCGTTATGAGCCAGAATCCGTAGAATCGAAATGGATTCTGAAATGGCAGGAAACCAAAGCGTTCTTGCCCGATGAAAATGCGAAAGAAAGTTTTTCCATTGTCATCCCCCCTCCCAATGTTACGGGAAATTTGCACATCGGCCATGCTCTCAATCATACGATTCAAGACATAATCATTCGAATTGAACGAAAAAAAGGGAAAAATGTAGTTTGGATCCCCGGCATGGATCATGCCGGAATCGCTACCCAGGTTGTCGTTGAACGAGAGTTAGCTAAAGAGGGAAAAAAGCGAACCGATTTTACCAGAGAAGAGTTCAATGAAAAAGTTTGGGAATGGAAAGCTCATTCCGGAGGCATCATTGCCAAACAACAAAGACTACTCGGCGAGTCCGTCGATTGGAGTCGGGAACGTTTTACTTTTGACGAAGGACTTTCAAAAGCGGTAACGGTCGTATTCAAAAAGTTATACGAAGAAGGTTTGATTTACCGCGGAGAAAGGATCATCAATTGGTGCCCTGCCACCAAAACGGCAATCTCCGATATAGAAGTAGAGTATAAGGAAAAATTAGGAAAACTTTATCATATTCGTTATCCTAAAGTTGATGCTTTAAAAACGAAAAAGGATATCAAATCCCTTACCAAGGATGATTACATTGTGGTAGCTACCACAAGACCCGAAACTATGTTCGGTGACGTTGCCGTTTGCGCCAACCCGGATGATATTCGTTACCAATCTTTAAAAGGAAAGTTCGTTGTACTTCCTCTTGTTAATAAAGAGATTCCCATTCTTTTTGATTCCTTCGTAGACAAAGAATTCGGTTCCGGTCTTGTAAAAATCACTCCGGCCCACGATCCTAACGACTATGAGGCGGGACTTAGGCTCGGCCTCAAACCTTTGATGATCCTAAATCTGGACGGAACTCTCAACGAAAATACCGGCAAGTATTCCGGAATGGATCGTTTCGAAGCGAGAAAGAAAGTAGTCGAGGAATTGGAATCTCTCGGTTACATTGATAAAATAGAAAATCATACTCACAGTGTCGGTCACAATCAAAGAGGCGGCGCAGTCATCGAACCACTCCTATCGACTCAATGGTTTGTTAAAATTGAAAGTCTCGCAAAACCTGCGTTAGAAGTGGTGAGATCCGGCAAAATCCAGTTTCAACCGAAGATGTGGGAAAAGACTTATTTCGAATGGATGGAAAACATCCGGGATTGGTGTATTTCCCGTCAGCTTTGGTGGGGTCATCGTATTCCTGCTTATTATCTTACCGACGGTTCCATGGTAGTTGCGGAATCCTTGGAAGAAGCGATCGAGCTTTTTCAAAAATCAGGCAAACAAGTAACCGCTTCCGAAATCAAACAGGATGAAGACGTATTGGATACTTGGTTTTCTTCCGGACTTTGGCCTTTTTCCGTTTTCGGATGGCCTAATCAAACAGATGATATACGAAAATATTATCCTACGGCGGTTCTAGTAACCGGATTCGATATCATTTTCTTTTGGGTAGCCCGGATGATTATGAACGGACTTAAATTTATGGGAGAAGTTCCTTTCCATAAAGTTTTGATTCATGGACTTGTAAGGGACAAAGAAGGTAAAAAATTCAGTAAATCCGTAGGCAATGTAGTGGATCCTTTGGATATGATGTCGAAGTACGGAACGGACTCGTTTCGATTTTTTCTCGCAGCGGTTTTACCGGAAGGGAAGGATATACTTTTCGACGAATCTAGGTTAGATGGCTATCGCTCTTTTTGCAATAAGATCTGGAATTCAAGCCGATTCATTTTCATGAATCTTCCTCCGGATTTTCAAATCAAAGATCTCGATCTAAACAGATTGGAAGAACAAGATCTTTGGATCTTGCATGAATTCGATAAGACTCTGGCCTCTTATGAAAAAGCGTATTCCGATTATCATTTTTTTGAAATGGCAAATCTTGTTTACGATTTTATCTGGGGTTCTTTTTGCGATTGGTACATTGAACTTTGCAAGGCGAGAATTTACGGAAACTTAACACCCGAATCTCAAGATACCGCGAGACAAGTTCTCGTGAATATACTTCTGAAGGCACTCGGACTTTTGCATCCGTTTATGCCTTTTCTTACGGAAGAGATCCATTCCTTTTTGAAAGACGAATTATTAACCAGATCGGAATTTCCAAAACCGTTCGGAATTTCTTCGGACAATCCTGCGGTTAAAAAAATGGAACTCCTTCAGGAGATTGTAACAAAGGTTAGAAACATGCGTGCTGAACTCGGTGTGAAGCCGGAAAAAAAATGCCAAGTGATCATCAAATCACAGGACAAAACCGTTTCCTTGATCATCGAAAAAGAAAACAAATCCATGCTTCAGCTTGCTAAAGCGGATTCCATTCTGTTCGATAATGATTACACTTTGGCAAATACCGATTCCGTCGGCTCTTTCTCCATTGGAGAAATCATTCTTCCTCTTGCGGGAATTTTTGATTTCGAAAAAGAAAAACAAAGACTGGAAAAAGAGAAAAAACAAATCATTTCCGAAATGGAAAAATTGGAAGCGAAGATTCATAACCCGGCTTTTGTGGAAAAAGCAAAACCCGAGGTAGTGGAAAAAGAAAAAGAAAAACATGCTACCTGGAAAGAAAAACTGGAAAGCACATTACGAGCGTTAGAGAAAATTGAAAAATAAACTTAAAGTTTTGTTAATCGGCGGTGGGGGTAGGGAACATGCTCTTGCACATTCCATACTTCAGTCTTCCCATCTAGAAGAATTAAAAGTTTTTCCCGGAAATGGCGGTTTTGATTCCCGTTTGATTTTAAATCCGGATGAAATTTCGATAACCGATAAAAACAAATTTCTTGCATATATTAAGAATTCAAATACGGACTTGGTCGTGGTCGGGCCCGAAGATCCTTTGGTTGCGGGACTTGCGGATTGGTGTGACGAAATCCAAATTCCTTGTTTCGGGCCCTCAGCGTATTGCGCACAAATAGAAGGATCGAAACATTTCGCAAAGGAAATGATGAAGGATGCTTATATTCCGACTGCTTCCTTTGCTGTTTTCGAAGACTTTCATTCCGCTTGGTCTTATTCTCAAAAACAGATGCTTCCTTTGGTTGTCAAAGCGGACGGTCTTGCCGCAGGAAAAGGTGTAACGGTTGCACTTACCATCGAAGAAGTAAAACAAGCATTAAATGATATATTCATAGAACAAAAATTCGGAGCGAGCGGTGCAAAGGTTGTGATCGAATCTTTTCTGGAAGGAAACGAGGCATCCTTATTTGTCATCACCGACGGCAAAAACTATACCTGCCTTCCCGCTGCGCAGGACCACAAACGAGCGTTTGATGGTGATGTAGGCCCGAATACGGGTGGAATGGGTGCTTATGCACCCGCACCGATTGTTACTGATGCGGTTTTGAAAGAAGTAAAAAAGGCTATCATCGAACCGATTCTCGCCGAATTTCGCAATAGAAAATTTCCTTACAAAGGACTTCTCTATGTAGGTCTTATGATTTCCAAAGACCAAAAGCCGAATGTAGTCGAATTCAATTGTCGGTTTGGTGATCCGGAAACCCAATGTGTGCTTCGTTTGATTGATGAAGACATTCTTCCGATTTTTTATCAGGCCTCTACCGGCACATTGGAATCCAGAGATTTGAAATTAAAGTCGGGAGCAAGTGCTGTTGTCGTTCTTGCCGCAAAAGGTTATCCCGATGCTCCGATGAAAGGAATGGAGTTGGAAATCCCATCTCCTACGGATTCGGTTTTGGTATTTCATGCTGGAACCAAAAAAGACGAATCCGGCAAATTGATCTCTAGCGGAGGAAGAATTTTGGGAATCACATCCGTATCCGAAAGTTTGAAAGAAACATTGGATCAGTGTTATAATTTTCTTTCCAAAATTTCGGCGCCGAATACTTTTTACCGTCGTGATATAGGAAAACGGGCTCTATAATGTCTTTTGCAATTTCAGGTCATGTAAAAAATTTCGAAAAAGGCAGTCTTCGCAATTTTGAAAAACACCTAGGAATTATTCTGTCCGAAAACCAGCCCCATTTGCAGCAGCATATCATGATTCGGCGCGCCTTACAACAGTTGGGTGGTTCTGTCGATGTGCTTAGCGGGCTCAGTCGTCAGGAATTATTATCCTTTATCTTCGTATTAACTCAGTTTGGCGATGTTACTCGCACGGAAACTCCATTGGAATATATGCAGATCGAATCCATTCCCTATGTGGTTCAATGGAAAAAAGGTCATTATATGATTCCGTTGGAAATTCTGGAGTATCTATCTCATGAAAGGATTTTTCGGGACCAAGGTTATTTATTCGCGTTGATCCCCTCTCTTTCCATCAAAGAAAAAAAATCCTGGATCCGTTGGATGGGAGTGGATTTTGAAAAAGGGGGAGATCGGGATTTGAATTTCGAAATCTATTTTCAGTGCAGACTTTTGCAAAAACCTTTTCTAGGAAAGTCTCTTGTCCAGGAATCCGAAATCGAAATCGAACAAATTTGGCCGAAGGGCAAAAACGAATACATCGATTGGTTCTATAAAGGTCTTTCCACTTTCTATTATTCCATGGAAGAAATGAGTAAACAGGAAAGAGATCCGTTTTTGGTTCATGTGATTGAACTCATCAAAGCCGGGAAATTCATTTTAAAAAAATTACCTGACACATATGGGCAGGAAAGCCGATTTTCTCTCATTTCCACTGTAGAAGGCAATACCCCCCAATTGCGCGAAACCGTATTCCAATGGGAAGAAGAGAGAATTCGCAAAGACTCCCTCTTTTAGTTTCGATTTTCGCTTTTAATTATCTCTCTCCTAATTATTTTGATTTTGTAACCACATGGATCGTTCGCTCAAAGAACTTAAAAAACAAACCCAAGAAACAATCGTTAGGTTTAAAGAATATTGGGATCTTCATAACTTTCAGGAAGATTTCGACCGTTTGCAATCTTTGGTGGAAAAGGCAAATGATCCTAAACTTTGGGACAATGCAGACCACGCAAAGACTGTGACTCAGAAAAGAAACGAGTTGCAGATGAAATTGGACCCTTGGTTGGAATTGCAAAAGGAATTATTGGAATTGCCGGATTTGATCGAGCTTACCAGCGAAGAATTGGGCGAAGAAGGTTTGCCGAGTCTCAATTCCGATTATGAAAAATTATACGACAAGTTTGAAGACTTGCAGATGTTAGATGCCCTTTCCGGCAACGACGATAATAAACCTGCATTCATCAATATTCATCCCGGAGCGGGTGGTACCGAATCCCAGGATTGGGCTGACATGTTGCTTCGAATGTACACTCGTTATTGTGAAAAAAAAGGATACCAGGTTTCTCTTGTTGATTATCAGGAAGGAGAAGCGGCAGGTATTAAAAATGCCACTTTATATGTGCATGGTGATCATCCTTTCGGATATTTAAAATGCGAATCCGGTGTACACAGATTGGTTCGGATTTCACCTTTCGATTCCAATAAAAGAAGGCATACTTCCTTTGCTTCGGTTTACGTAACTCCCGAAGTGGATGATGATATCAAAATCAATATTGAAGAAAAAGATCTGCGGATCGATGTGTATCGTTCTTCCGGAGCGGGTGGTCAGCACGTGAACACTACGGACTCTGCAGTTCGAATCACTCATGTTCCTTCCGGTATTGTGGTCGCTTGTCAAAATGAAAGATCTCAGATTAAAAACAGAGATACCGCCATGAAAATGCTGAAGGCAAGACTATATGAAATGGAAAAACAAAAAGCGGCCGAGGAAAATGAAAAAAAAGCCGGAGAAAAAAGAGATATCTCCTGGGGCTCGCAAATTCGAAGTTATGTGTTTCATCCTTATAATCTTGTAAAAGATCATCGTACCGACTTTGAAACAGGAAACGTGCATGCCGTAATGGACGGAGATTTGGAAGGTTTCATCATTGCATTTTTGAAATATGTAACAAATTTAAAATTCGGTGTGAAGGCGTAAATGGCACAGTCTCAGGATATTTCGAGCACGATTCGAAAGATCCAGAAAGAGATCCATATTCTCCCGAATATTTCCGATAGGCTAAATTATATCCTCGAAGCCACCTTGGCTTTGTTTGGCGCTACTACCGGAAGTATTTCCATTACCGATCAGGAAGAAAATGTTCTTACGATCGTTGCCGCAAAGGGCATGGATTGGGAGAAAAAAATCGCGGTAAAATTACCTTTCAATCTGGGGGTAACCGGTAGAGCCGCATCTTCCAGGGAAATCGTTTATGCGCCCGATGTTACCAAAGATGCCAATTATATCAAATTGATTGAATCCGTAAGATCGGAGCTTGCGATCCCGCTTGTGACCCGTGATACGACGATCGGAGTTTTGAACCTAGAGTCGGACAAGGTGGATTTTTTCCAACCTGCGATCATCAACCAGGCCAATTTATTCGCATCCCAGCTAACAATTGTTATACTAGAAGAAAGAATAGCCAAAGAGGCCGTTGAAAAATCGAAACGGGAAGAAGATCCTGTAGAAGAGATTTTGGGTTACGATCCTCTGATTTTATTTTTGAAAAATAGAATTCGTCAAGTAGGTCCTTCCGATACTTCCGTAATGATCATAGGAGAAGAAGGTGCCGGCAAAAAATTAGTTTCAAAATCCCTTCACTTCGTTTCTCAAAGAAAAAACAAGGCCTTTCTGACTGTGGATTGCGCTGGGCTCAGCCACGAATTATTGGAAGCGGAATTATTCGGCTCTTACTCAGGTAAAATTTTCAACTCGGGAAAATTGGAACAGGCAAATGGCGGATCGATTTATATCGAATCAATCGGAGATCTTCCTTTCGATTTGCAAGAACGATTACTTGTCACTTTAAGAGAGAAAAAGATTCCCAATCCGACCGCGGACGAAGGTAGTGTTTTAAATCTAAGGGTATTTACCGGAAGTAAACGGGATCTATTGGACGAAATTCAAAATGGAAAGTTTTCCATGGATTTGTATTATCGCCTAGCAGAAGTTCCGCTTAGAGTACCGCCCCTTCGAGAAAGAAGAGGGGACATTCCTCTCCTTGCGAATCATTTCATTTATATCTACAATCGCCAATATGGAAAAAACAAAACTCTGACTACCGAGGCTTTGCGCGCATTGGCTATCATGCCTTGGGGAGGAAATGTAAGACAATTACAAAGTGCGGTTCAATATTCTGTGTTAGTTGCGCCTGAAACGGAATTGGTGGCCACTTCTTTTGCTCAAAGTTCTTTGGGAAAATTGGAGTCGGATTTGCCGGTGAGCCAAATGGCAGGTTCGAATTTGTCAATTCCCCCGGACATTCTGACCCCCAGCGAAAATCTATCTTTGAAAATTGCTACCGAAAGACTGGAGGCGGTCTGGATCAAGGAAGCATTCCAAAGGGTTTCCACTCAGGAGGAAGCCGCAAAACTTCTAGGGATTAGCCGAGGTGCTCTCCAATATAAGATCAAAAACAACCAATTTCTTATCGGATACAACTCCTAAGGGTCATCTAATTTGGAAAATGGCTCGATTCGGAGCGCCCCGGGGTCGATATAAAACATATGGGGTGTTTACGTGGCTGATAGTTATTACCGAACCATAAAAGGCAAACAATATGATCGGGAGTTACTCGAAATCGTCGAGAAGGCTACGAAACGTACAAAATCCCCTTTAAACAAAAATGTTGCTAAGAACCTTTTTGAAGCCATCAAAGATGGAAACGATTATACCGAGACGGAAAAAAGAACCGTAAAATACATTCGGGAGAATTTTAGTTTCTCGGAAGAAGCGGACGAATACTTAAGAACAGAGATTCGAAAATGGGCTGCTAAAATTTCCGTCGCAGTTAAAAAACCTTCTGCCAAAAAAGCGGCTTCTAAAAAATCAAAATCATCCAACACAAGATCAAAGACTAGAAATCAAATTTTCGAAGAAGAGGATTCAACCTCTTATTTTCATTCTTACGATGAATCCGAAGAAGATGAGATCGCTCCTACTCCGGAATACGATGAGTTGGTAGAACTGAATAATTACGAAAAGAAACAATCCAAATCTTATAGAAAATTGATCTTAATTGGTTTGATTGTTATCGCAGTTGTTGCCATTGCTTACTTCGCAAGAAACTGTTCTTGCGCTCCTTCAAAGAACAAGGCTTCCAAGCAAACAAGCATTAATTCATCAAATTCTAACACTACTCCTAAGATTGATTTGAATCGAACGGAAGTGGAAGCTGGAAAAGTTACTTCCCGATTCAAAACCCGGGGGGAAGCGATTCGGTATATCAACGACTTGAAAATTCGTTTTATCAAACAATCCTTAACACTTTCTTCGGATGCTCCCGATCAAATTGCAACTCTTGCTTCCGCATTGAAAGAATATCCTGAAATCAATGTAAGAATCAAAGGGCATACTTGTTTCATCGGGGAACTGGATGAAAACAAAATTTTATCCGATGAACGTGCGAAATTCATCAAAGACGAATTGGAAAAAAACGGAGTGAGTTCTTCCCAATTGGATTACAGAGGGTTCGGAGAGACTACAAATATAGATACGAACTATACCGAAGCAGGAAGGATTCAAAACAGACGGGTCGACTTTTCCGTATTAGGTGTTGATGTGTCAAAGGAAAAAAAACCTTAGACTGAAGTCTCTTCCGTCAAACGATATAAGGTTTTTTTAAGATTCTTTTTTGTTGTGGTGAGGGATTCAAAAAGTCCCTCATACAAAAGCACTGATTTTTTTGCAATACCCAGTTGGGCGTTTTCTCTTTCTTCCAAACTCAATTGGTCTTCGTATCCTTCCGTAATCGTCAAAATCGTTCTTTGGATTCCCAGGCTTAAGATTTCGTTCAATCCTTTTTTCTGAGATACCATTTCATCGATAGAATCCATTTTATTGAGATCTTCCTGGAATCTTTGCGGATGAATTTGATTGGTTTTGATTTGAGAATATAGTTTTTTAGAAAGTTCCAATCCTCTTTTCACGGGAATGGAAAATTCGTTCAGATGTTTTATGATTTCATCCAATTTGTTTAGAAGAGAGTCTGCGGGAATATAATCGGATTTTTCACCCGCGAGTGTGCGAATTTTTTTACGGACAAGATCCGCTTGCAATCGATCGGAGTCCGTAAAACTACTATTAAACGCTCTGTTAGGAATTCCTTCCAAGTCAGCACCATTTTTGGTCAAATTGATCCAATTGTTTTCCTTTGCATTGGATTCGAACCATTTTTTAAAAATCAGCATCTTTTCATTTGTTAGATGATCTTCTCCGTTTTTACCTTTTACTTTTTTGGGAGGCAGCGCGGACAATTGGCGGTAATTATGAAGCTCCCTTCTGAACCGACGCGATTCTTTATAGTTCAAACGTTCTTCCATAATTGCGCCTTTGGAATGAGCCCAACCTTTTGTAAAAGATAAATCCTGTCCGACTAAAAAAGTTTCCTTCGATTCCATGAGTGTTGCTAGGCTTGCTGCATTTGTAGAAACGGAGCCGCCGAAAGGAACATGACCGATTTCTTTTTCCGCAACTTCTTCCAAAACTTTGACCATAGGAAATGGAGAAGAAGCAAAGAATCCTTTTTTAGGACCAGATTCCAATCGTAAACTCAAGTAAGTGGAAGTCGGATCAAATATAAGAATCGAATTTCCAGTATGACTTTCCAAATACTGGCTGTTCAAAGCTTGGGGATCAACGGAATAAACCAAGTCGGGTTCTATCCTAAAATGATCTAATATAGGTAAGGCGGTATCCACTGCAATCATTACATAATGATCCCGGTATTGGATGATTTCTTCGATACTTTCATAAAGACTGGGTCCTGCACAAACAACCAATACCTTCGTATCCTTGGCCAAACCGAATAATAAAGAAACCGGTTTCATTCGAATGAGATCGAAAAGATTAAAACAGATATTTTTCGCCCAGATTTTTTCAAATCGGGTGAGTGTGGCTAGGTTTACGTCTTTCTTATGAAAGGTTTGTTCTGCGATCGCACGAAGCCGGGCATATTCCGATTCTTTCCAAGCCCAGGAACTTCTATGAGGGACAAATGTAATAGGGGTGGTTGCTTTTCCTTTGAAAGCAAAATTCATTTCATCTTCGTTAGTCGAATGTAAAACCAAAATCAATTTTTCCGAATCAAGTGCGGAAGAAAAATCAAATAAGGAAAACGCCGCTTTGACTAAAAAAGGATGGGGTTCCATCCAAACTACGTCTATATTTGATTTTTCCAATATGTAAGGTAGAATATACCCGAGACCTGCACCAAACAGAAGATAAACTCTCTTTTCGTTATCATCGGGAAGTTCTGCAACCAATCGGTTCGCTTCTTTTTTGGGATCATGTTTACTATGAAGGAAGATACCGTCGAGTTCGATCGTCCAATCCCCGGATTTTGTTTTTTGCAAATCGGAAGGGATTTCGCTTTCCCTGATTTCCTTTGCAAAATCATCGGAAACCGATTTTAAATTTTTTTCTAAAAGATCTTGATTCATCGAAATGGAACTAGTTCTCTAAAAACAATTTAATCTCTGTTATAGATTTTGTCGATGTTCCCGGGCTGGGTTCCTGTTTCATCACAAAGCCCGATCCGGTAATCTGATAAGGTAGCCCTAACTTTTTCAAAATAACCAAACTTTCCGAAATGGTAACTCCTGTGAAATCAGGTACGATCTTCGGATCCAGTTTGAATTGTTTGTCTTTTTTCGTTCGCAAAACATAGTTTTGCGGTTTTTCACTTCTTTCCACGATGGGAATGATACTTTCCACCACTTCCCGAAACACAGGTGCAGCGATCCCGCCTCCGGTATGTGCGGTTCCGCCGGGTTCGTCGAAAAGAATCAGACCGACATACTTCGGTTTGTCGGCGGGAAAAAAGCCCAAAAAGGAAGCTGTAAACAAACCTTGGCTGTACCCTTGGCCTGCGGTTGATTTTTGCGCTGTTCCCGTTTTACCCGCGATAAAATAATTTTCCAAATATGCCTTTTTTCCAGTTCCGGATGTGACCGCTTTACTCATCGCTTCCACCACTTTTTCTGCGGCACCTTTTTTCACTCCCAAAGGTTCGCTTCTGGGAGTGAACTCGTGAACCAATTCACCGTATGAATTTGTTATATGGGAAACGACCGAAGGCTCGTACATGATACCACCGTTGATGACTGCCGCAGCGGATGTGATGAGTTGTATCGGTGTCACGGACAAACCTTGCCCGATGGAATAGAAAAAAGGTGTGCTTTTATTCCATTTGGAAAGAGGAGAAAGATAACCTCGGGCTTCGTGTAAGGAAAAATTCGTCCGTTTACCGAAATGAAACTGATCCAGATAACGGTGGAAAGTAACATCTGAAATTTTTTGGGACGCTTTTATGATCCCTACGTTGCAAGAGTATTGTAAAATTTCTTCCAAGTCAACGGGTCCGTGCTGTTCATTGCATCGAATGATGTTTTTTCCCACTTCAATAAATCCCGGACAGTAAAATTTTTCGTGAGGCAGAATGGCCCCTTCATTTAACAACATCAATGCGATAAATATCTTCATGGTGGAACCGGGCTCATATACATGGCGGATCCCCCAATTGGTTTGTGCCTCGGGAGGAAAGTCCTGAAAATGATTCGGATCGAAATTAGGATAGGAAGCCATAGCCAGGATTTTACCTGTTTCCGCATCCATTATGATTCCTATTCCTTTTTTGGATTGGGTTTCCAAGAATGCTTTGCCCAATGATTTTTCCAAACGATATTGAATGATACTATCTATCGTTAGATGGACATTGTTTCCTTTGGCGGAGTCTGCGTCGGCTGCGGATAACAGCTCGAGATTGTAGATAGTTTCTAGTCCGGAGAGCGCTTTGTCATCATCGTAACCGGTGAAGCCGATGAGGCTCGAAGCAAGAGATCCTTGCGGGTAAATTCTCTTGAATTCTTTTTCTACACGAACTCCCGGCAATGCGAGCGCTTTGATTTGATTCGCTTTTTTCTGCTCGATTTCGCGTTTCAATAAAAAGTAATTCTGCTTTTCCCGAATCGTATTGAACAGTTTTTCGGGAGAGGTTCCCAAGATCGGTGCCAATTCTTGAGAAGTCAGCTCCGGGTCATATATGTTAGGCGGGTCAATTCCGATCGTGGAAGATTCTTGGGATAAGGCGAGCTCGATTCCCCTTCTGTCGTAAATCGTACCCCTTTGAACCAGTTTGCCGGCTTTTAAATTGATGATATTGTCGTTAAAGTAGGTAAGATAGATAACTCTGATAAAAAGAATGAAAAAAAGACCGAGTATTAAGTAGAATATATAGCGAAGTCTGAGTTTGCTTTCGTTCATTGTTAAAAATAGAAAATGACTTTACCTTTGATTTTTTCCACAGGTACCAAGCCCATACTTCTGGAATCGGTCGAATATTCCCGATTGTCACCTAATAGAAGATAGTATCCCGGAGGAATCCTTCCCTGAGAGTTCATTGCCAAAAAGGGTGAATTTTTAAGATTTAAAAATATGGAATTGTCCGGCTCGCTCGTAAAACTTCCCTGAGGTAAATAATTTTCGAGTAACATCTGTGAGTCGATCACTACCCTTCCTGCTTCTATGGAATAAAACTCGTTAGGCAAACCGATCACTCTTTTTACAATGAGTTCGCCTTCCTGATTGGCAAACAGAACCAGATCCAGTTTTTCAATATTCGGTTCCCGATAGGCCCAGGGAGTACCGAAAAATTTGGCCGAAACGGCAAATCCGGCTTTCCATACGAAGGCAATGGAGCCGTTTTCCAGGGTCGGATACATGGAATTGCCCTGAATGGAATAAACCTGAAACAGAAAGATCCGGGTTAAAAGTAAAATCCCGCAAAAAAGCAAAAGTCCCAAAATGCGTTTCAGGTAACGTTTTATCTTTTTTTTCAAAGGAATGATTTCTCTTTCTTTATCCATGGGTCGTTTCTAAAATAAAAATCATTCGTGATTTTTACTCCCTTCCCTATCGTGGAAAAGGAACTTAACCTAAATCAGATTGGATTAGAATTTCTATGTCACTTACAAAAAATGATTTCCGCGCGCAGTTTCGCTGCACCCACGAGACCTGTGGGAAAACTTACTCTTTAGGACAGGTAATTTATTCCTGCGAAAGGGACGGGGAACTTCTCTCCGTAGAGCATGACCTTGACCAATTGAAGAAAATTTCCGCAAAGGAATGGAAGGATCTATTTGATTCCAGATACCGTTCCAGGGAATTTCCGTTTACCTCAGGAGTTTGGGGGAAAAAGGAATGGGTTCTACCTGAGATCAAAGTGGAAAATATAGTGACCTCGGGAGAAGGAACAAGCCATCTTTATGATGCCGATCGTTGGGCAAAAGACCTTGGTCTCGGCGGACTTTTTATCAAACAATGTGGTATCTCCCACACTGGTTCTTTCAAAGACCTAGGTATGACTGTACTTGTCAGTCAAGTCAAACAGATGATAGCGGATGGTGTTCCGATCGATGCGGTGGCTTGTGCTTCCACAGGAGATACATCCGCCGCACTTGCTTCTTATGCGGCAAAAGCAGGTATTCCTGCTATTATATTTTTACCAGCTAACAAAGTATCTACGGCACAATTGATTCAGCCTGTTTCCAACGGAGCATTGGTTCTGGCTTTGGACACCGACTTCGACGGTTGTATGGCGATTGTAAAACAAGTGACTCAGGAAAAATCCATTTATCTTGCCAACTCGATGAATTCCCTTCGGATCGAAGGACAAAAAACAATCGCAATCGAAATTACACAGCAATTGAACTGGAATGTTCCGGATTGGATCGTTATTCCCGGAGGCAATTTGGGAAATGTTTCCGCGCTTGGAATGGGATTTGAAATGATGAAAGAGCTTGGACTCATCGATCGTTTGCCAAGAATTCTTTTGGCGCAAGCAAAGAATGCAAGTCCGCTTTATGATTCTTTCCAAACCGGTTTTGCAAATTTCAAATCCGTGACGGCGCAAAAAACTTTAGCTTCTGCGATTCAGATCGGAGATCCTGTTTCCGTGAAAAAGGCAATTCGTATTCTAAAGAAATTCGACGGGATTGTGGAAGTTGCAACCGAAGAAGAACTATCTGATGCTGCGGCAAGGGGAGATCTTTACGGCCTTTATAATGACCCTCATACCGGGGTTGCACTTGCTGCAATGCTTAAGGCGAAGGAAAAGGGAGACATAAAAAAAGGGGATCAGGTCGTCGTAATTTCCACTGCCAACGGGTTAAAGTTCACTGAATTCAAAGTCAATTATCATGAAAGGAAGATCCCCGGAACTGATGAAAGACTAAGTAATTCCATTATTTCCTGCCCGGCAAATCTCGGCAGTGTGATGGAAATTTTAGGGAAAAAACTAGATCACTATAAATAGGTAGACAAAACATTTCATTTGTGGCAAATTCCTTAAGTTGAACAACATTCATAAATATGGAAATTCTTCTGCCACCCAACTTTCGCGATGCCATAGACAAGGGCATTCTTCTTGGAAAGAAGATCTCCATTGTTACCTACGTACTAGGTGATTCCGGCGAAGCGATCCTAAAGTATGTCCTATCTTCCGTCCTGGATCATGTAGGAAGACCGGATTTGATGGAACTCTTTTACACTTCTGCAAAAGAGTTGATAGTGAATTCAACGAAAGCCGCTATCAAAAGAATGATTTTTGAAGAGATGAAGTTGAATATTCAAAATTTAGAAGATTATGAAAAAGGAATGAAGTTTTTCAAATCGAATCTGAACGAAAGAAAGTTCCCCGCTTATAAAAAGAAAATGAGAGAATACGGTTATCAAGTTAAGATTTCCTGTATCTACAAACCGGATAAAGTGGATTTGGAAATTCGAAATAATTTTCCTTTAATTCCTATTGAGGCGGAACGAATCAGAGAAAAGTTTTTGAATGCGAAAAAATATGATAATCTTTTCGAGTTCTTTATGGAACATGGTGATAACACGGAAGGAGCAGGGATGGGAATCACGATGGTGGAAATTCTTTTATCTCAATCTGGTTTTGATAGGAGATTGTTTTCCATCTATTCTTCCGAAAGAAAAAAGGAAACGATTGCACGTGTCGAAGTTCCTTTGGAAATAATGAGTACTTCTCGAAATGGGGAACAGCAACTGTTCGTAGAATAATGTCTGATACACAACCTAAAACTGAATTATTAAAACGCCAAGCGGATATGATGGGTCTGACCATGGACGCGGTTTTTACCGATGAACAAGCCAAAGAAGTTCTTCAGGGTAAGATCACAGACTCGTATCTTATAAAACTTAAGTTAGATATAGATAATAAAAACGGGATGTTACTCATTCTGGTATCTTCCATCAGAAAACATATCATGGAAATTTATTCCGTGGTAGGTACTTCGCAGATTTTCAGAAGGATCCGTACTTTCGCCGATTATGTACAAATATCCCAGGACTTAGCTGATATTGGAAAAAGCGGCGGGATGGATCTCGCTCTTTCTGAAAATGTGGGACGGGCATTGCATCGCATTTTTACAAAGGAAACTTTGGATGAATTCCTTCCTCTTTGGCAAAAGAAAGATCCTTCCAGGCTTCCCGATCTGATCGAACCTGCCATTATCAATGCTACTAAAGCTACAAGAGTCAAAATCCAAGCGGAGATTGACAAACTTTCCAGTGCTAAATTTCGTTATGAAAACCCGATGAAGGGAACAATCAATCCTGTTGCCAAACCTGAAGACGACGCACCTCCTGCAGCCCCGGAAGCTGTCGACCCGACCGCTGTTCCAGCTGGAGCGGTTCGTTCCGGAGACATGACACCTATCGATCGTCAGATGGAGCAATTCCGGGCAGGGTTTGGAAAAGAGCTTCGAATGAAGACGGTCATTTCTCCCATCAGTGGAGTTGATTTTGATGATCTAATGGAAGGTCAGGAAATTTTATTTCGTGTTCCTTTGGATACTGCCGAAGGTATGACCAATGCAAATCTGCTCGGGTTGATCGATGAAGATGGAAATGTTGCCAAGGCACCGATCGTAGGTAAATTTTTAGGAATTGCGTCTTCTAAAAATGAATACCATATTTTTGCCGAAGGCCCGAACAATTATCTTTTTCATTCTATCGAAGAACATCCCGTAAAAGTTGCGATTCCCAAAATTGCAGGTGCGGCATCTTCCACAAAACAAAAGTCAGGTGGAGCCAAGAAAAAACAAGAATCCAGCGGTGGCGGAACTCTTTATACTTTGATAGGGATTTTTGCTGCGATTATTCTGATCGGTTTTCTTATTTTTGTAATGGTTATCCTATAACCACTAAGTTTACCAATTTGCCGGGAACATAGATTTCTTTTTTGATTTCCTTCCCTTCGATAAAGGGAAGGACTTTTTCCACTTTTTTGGCCAGTGAAATCGCATCGGCTTGATTTACATCTCTGGCAGCAGAAAATTCGCCTCTCATCTTTCCATTCACTTGTACAACAATCGTAATCGTTGCATCCAAGAGATATTTTTCATTCCAAGAAGGATAAGGTTCGTAAGCTAAAGATTTTTTATGACCCAATTTACTCCATATTTCTTCTGCTAGGTGGGGAGCGAAAGGAGAAAGTGCCAATAGAAACGGTTCAAAGACCGCTCTTGGTTTTCTGCCGGATGAGGTCATTTCGTTCACGAATATCATCATCTGGGAAATCGCCGTATTGAAAGCAAACCCGTCGATATCTTCTTTTACTTTTTTAAGAGTGCGATGAAGTGTTTTTAATTCCGCTTCCGTAGGTTCTATATCTTGGATCAGGAAGGATTCGTCTGCGCCGGAATGAAACAATCTCCACACCCGATTTAAAAAACGAAATACTCCATCGACTCCGTTTTTGCTCCAAGGTTTGGCCATTTCAAAAGGGCCCATAAACATTTCAAAAAGGCGAAGAGTGTCCGCGCCGAATTCAGCAACTACATCGTCCGGATTGACTACGTTCCCTCTGGATTTGGACATTTTTCCTTTGTCTTCTCCCAGAATCAGTCCTTGGTGGACTAATTTTTGAAAAGGTTCCGGAGTGGAAACATGGCCCAGATCAAAAAGGATTTTGTGCCAGAAACGAGAGTATAACAAATGCAATACGGCATGCTCCGCACCGCCCACGTAGGCTTCCACAGGCATCCATTTTTTTTCCAATTCAGGATCGATCAGCTTTTTGTCATTCTTAGGATCAATATAACGCAGGTAATACCAACATGATCCTGCCCATTGTGGCATAGTATTGGTTTCTCTTTTCGCAATCTCGCCCGTCTTCGGGTCTTTATAAACAAGCCAGTCTTTCGCCAAAGCGAGAGGAGATTCACCTGTGCCGGAAGGTTTGAATTCTTTCAAGTCGGGAAGTACAAGAGGAAGTTCCGCATCGGTCAAAGCTTGTGGAGTTCCATCTTCAAAATGAACGAGTGGAATCGGTTCTCCCCAATATCTTTGTCTGGCAAAAAGCCAATCCCTGAGTTTGAATTGGGTTTTTCTTTTTCCGACACCTTTTGACTCGGCCCAATCGGAAATAGCGGCAAACGCTTGTTTGTAGGCTAGTCCGTCCAAAGAAATCGAGTCGGATTTGGAATTGATGCATACCGATTCTTTCGAGTCGAATGCTTTGCCTTCTGAGATTTCTCCCCGGATGACAGGAATGATAGGAAGATTGAATTTTACCGCGAAATCATAATCACGTTGGTCGTGTGCGGGAACCGCCATAATGGCACCGGTTCCATATCCGTACAAAACGTAATCGGAAATATAAACCGGAATTTTTTGGGAAGAGTTGGTAGGAAGAGTGGCATATGCTCCGGTAAAGACCCCGGTTTTGTCTTTATTCAACTCTGTTCTTTCCAAATCACTTTTGAGAGAGCAGTCTTTTTGATAAGTTTCGATCGCAGATTTTTGTTCCGCAGTGGTAATTTCAGGGACCAAAGGATGTTCCGGCGAAAGTACCATATAAGTAGCACCGAAGATAGTATCAGGGCGGGTTGTATAAACCAGAATGTTTCCCTTTCCCGATTCCAAAGGAAATTCGATTTCCAATCCTTCCGACTTTCCAATCCAGTTCCTTTGCATTTCCAAAGTGGAAACCGGCCATTCGCAAAGAGATAAATCTTCCAATAATCTTTCTGCATAGGAAGTGATACGCATCATATACTGACGCATCGGCCTTCTTTCTACGGAATAACCTTTGGAAGTCCATTCCTCCACTTCTTCATTGGCAAGAACCGTTCCGAGCGCCTCACACCAGTTAACCGGAATGCTCGCTTCGTAAACCAGTCTGAAATAAGATAAAATGTCTTCTTTTTCTTTACGGGACTTCGTTTTCCAGTCAGCTGCGGAAAAACTCACTCCTTTGGGGAGTTCTTTCCCTTCAAAGAAAGAGGAACCTTCTTTTTCAAAAAGAGAAATCAGTCCGTCGATCGGTTTGGCTTTTTTTTCCTTCCGGTCAAAGTAGGAATTATAAATTTGAAGGAAAATCCACTGGGTCCATCGGTAATATTCGGGATCTGTAGTGGAAATCTCCCTTTCCCAATCGTAGGAAAGCCCCAACATTTTGATCTGTCGGCGGAAGGTATCGATGTTCTTTTTGGTGGTTTCTTTGGGGTGAACACCGGTCGTCATGGCGTATCTTTCCGCCGGAAGCCCGAATGCATCCCAACCCATAGGGTGGAGAACTTCAAATCCTTGCATTCTCTTCAATCGAGAGATAATATCGGTCGCTGTATAGCCTTCAGGATGGCCTACATGTAATCCTGCACCACTTGGGTACGGAAACATGTCTAAACAATAGTATTTTGGTTTGGTAGAATGGGGATTGGTACGGAAGGTATTCTCTTCTGCCCAATGGGTTTGCCATTTTGGTTCAATATCTTGGAAGGGGTAATTCATCGACTAACGGGAGAAAAGTTGCTTTTATTACTTTCTCACGGAATCAATGATTTTTACAAGCTTTTTGAAACTCCTGGATAGGCAAACTTTACAAAGATCGTTCTGGAAAAGGATAGAAACATTGCCACATTCTGCGCACGCCTTCGGGGTATTAAAATTTAAATTGATCTCATTCACTTTTTCTATTTCTGTATCGCATTCCAGCATTCTTTTTTTACCTAAAACATCAACGCTTATCGACAGTGCTGTTCATAACTTTCTAAACTGGCTTAGAGAACGTTTAGGGAGAACACTACGATGAAGTTACTTTATATAAAATCATCGCCTACGGGTCAAAAAAAATTAGCTTACTGTGTGCAAAGAGTGGATTTTTTTTATGAGATTTTTTTTAAATAGGAAAGGTAGTTTTGGAACGATTCTGCAAAAAGAAAAAAAATCAATTGTTATCGAAAATTCAACATTTTCAGTGTTATGCGACTTTAAAATTGAATAACTGCCCGTGATTAGTCATCGATTATCTGTTAAACGAAATAAATTGTAAGGAAAAGCCCTAATGTTAGAGTTTTTAAACGTATCAAAGTCTTTCCCATCCGAGCCTGAACCCATTGAAGTGCTCAAAAAAATATCATTTAGAGTCAAATCTGGTGAATTTGTAGCAATAATGGGACCGTCCGGTTCAGGTAAATCCACACTTTTGGGTATAGCTGCCGGACTTGATCAACCGGATGTAGGTAATGTAGTACTGGACGATGTAGACTTAACTAAAGAAACAGAAACAAATCTCGCTTCTTTACGTGCGGAGAGAATAGGATTTATATTTCAGAACTTTCAGTTATTGCCCGGAATGAATGCTTTGGAGAATGTCGGGTTACCTCTTTACTTAAAAACCCGTTTGAGCGAGAAGGAAATTTTGGAAAAGTCGATGACTCTATTGAAATCCGTTTCTATGGAACATAGAGCAAGCAGTTTTCCCAAACAATTGTCAGGTGGTGAAGAACAAAGAATTGCAATTGCACGAGCCTTTATCAATGAACCGAAGATTATTTTTGCGGATGAGCCGACTGCCAACCTCGATTCTAAAAATAGCAAAGTGGTTTTGGATTTGCTTCTCGATAGAAACAAGAAACAAAACACAACACTTGTTATTGTAACACACGATCCTGCAGTGGCAAAACTTGCAGACAGGGTTCTTGAAATGAGAGACGGAGAAATCATTTCTCCTTCCCAAACAAAATCGGTAAAAAAAGCAAAGCCTGCTAAGAAGAAGAAAAAATGAACCTCGGATTATTCAAATTTTACTTAAAGCGGGAACTGTTTTCCAGATGGGAATTTTCCTTTTTGATTCTACTGTCCATTGCCTTGGGAGTCGGATCCGTAATCGGAATCCATTCTTATAAGGACAATATCAAATCCGCCATTCAGAAAGAAGCCAAGAACCTGATGGGGGCGGATCTTGCCTTGCAGTCTCCTCAAGAAGTTACGGAAGAGGCCAGATCCTTGGTCGATCGGACATTGCCTTCCGGATCGGAGACATCTTCTTCCATTCAATTTTTATCTATGGTGATTTCCGCAAATAATGAGGAGAATTCCCTCAGTTATATCAAAGCAGTGGAGACAAATTACCCGTTTTACGGGCAATTTGAAACAGAGCCAAAAGACGCTTATCACAAACTTTCCTCAAAAGAGATCCTTCTAGAGAAAAATCTAGGCGAAAACCTTAAGGTAAAGTTGGGAGATTCCGTTCGCTTGGGCGAAAGTTTACTTCGTGTTTCCGGATGGATATTGAAAGAGCCGGGGGCGGTAGGATCTTTTGTGGGATCGGCTCCGACTTCGGTGATTTTACAGGAAACTGCTAAGGCTACAGGTCTCATCCAAAGAGGAAGTAGGATTCGGTTTACCATCTTTGCAAAAATACCGACTAACATAGATTCTTTGGACTGGAAAGAGAAACATTTTGAAGAATTGATCAAAAACGATCTGACTATTTATCACAACACTGAGGTCAATTCGGGTTCCCAACAGTTTTTAACCAATACTTTCGACTATATGTCCTTACTGGCGCTTGCCGGATTTTTTTTGGGAGCCATTTCCGTTTATACTACGATTCGAACTAGGCTTCGCGAAAAGAAAAATGAAATCGCTGTGATGAAATGTTTGGGAGCGGAACCAAAAATCATCTTAGGACTTGTGATCAGTGAAATTTTTATCGTGTCACTAATTGGAACAGGGATAGGGCTTTGGATCGGATATGAGATTCAAGTGCTACTTCCCAGTTTTACCGGATCGGAATTTCTGGGAACCATCACTCCCGGGATTAGTTTTTCATCACTCTTTTGGAGTTTGTTGCTTGGGATTTTCGTTCCCCTTCTTGTGGCGTTGCCTTTGGTAATCGAAGCAGGAAGGATCAAACCTCTGCTTGCCTTGAAAGAAGTGGAATCCAGAGAACAATCTGCGGGAGATAAAAGGTTAGTCATATTTTCTTCTTTGGGAATTTATCTTTTGTTTTTCATTCTGGCAACTTATGAAACCGATTCTTTCCTGAAAGGATCCGTATTTGCATTAGTTCTTGTTAGTTTGCCGTTGCTTGTTTTCGGATTATTCAAATTGTTCGGACTTTTGATGATTCGATTTACCAAATGGGGACTCGTCTCCAAAGAATGGAGTCTTGTTACCAAAAAAATTATCCGCAAATCCGGTTCCATGCGTTTATCTATTCTTGGACTTGGGTCCGCGTTATTCATTCTTTGCCTCTCTCTTGTATTGCAGGAAAGTCTTATGGAACTCAGCGGTGCACGTGAGATAGAAAGAAGGCCGAATGTATTTCTTTTGGATATCAAAGAAGACCAAAGAGAAAACATAGAAACCATTTTTGCCAAGTACCCGATTCAAAAGAAATTCGTATCTCCCATCATCGGAGCAAGACTTGCCAAGGTGAACGGTGAGCCTGTTAAAAAAGAAGATACGATTCGTAACGCGATGGAACGAAATTGGAGAGCCACTGCCCGAACCCGTGAATACTTTTTATCTTACAGAGAGGAACTTTATGAAACGGAGAAAGTGACATCGGGGGAATGGTGGGATTCTTCCAAGATCAATGAAATCTCGGTAGAAAAGGATTTTTCGGGATATTTGAAGGCGGGAGTGGGAGATACTTTGACTTTCAACGTGCAAGGTGTGGAGGTTTTGGGAAAAATCACTAATCTTCGTTCTGTGAATTGGTCTGATATGAAACCGAATTTTGTTGTGATTTTTTCCAAAGGAACTTTGGAGAAGGCTCCTCGTTTTTATATCTCTTCCTTGCTTTTGGAAGAGAACGCTGATCGGTACAAATTGCAAAAAGAGGTAGTTTCAAAATACCCGAACGTAACTGTCATCGATACAGAAAAAACGGTTCAGGCGTTTATGGGGATTTTGGAAAAAGTGACCCAGATGATCCGATTGATGACCGGGTTTATTTTAGCATCTTCTCTTTTGCTTGTTTTGACTTCGTTGTATTCCAGTCAGCTGGAACGAAAAAAGGAATTTGCATTATTGCGTGTGATCGGGGCACGTAGTCGTTATCTGTCTTTGCATTTTGCAAGAGAAGGAATCCTGATCGCTACCGTTTCGTTTTTGATCGGGTTGGTTTATTCGCTTGTTTCCAACGAAATATTGAACCGGTTTGTTTTGGAATTAACAAGTGTGATACCTTGGGGATCTCTTACCGTAGTATTTGCAACGGTGGTATGTATTACTCTATTATTATATGCTTCCGGATTGGTAGCACTCTTCCGTTTGCCGCCGAAGACTTTGTTAAAAGAAGTAAGATAAAACAAAAAAAGCCTGGTTTCCACAACCAGGCTTTTTCATTGAAAGAGATGTATTCGGGATTATTGTGCTACCGAAATCACCTCATCTCTGTTGATGATATTTACTATATGTTTGTATTCAGGAGAATCTTTTCCATATTTCAATTCAGTTGCACGAAGAAGGTGAACGTTTTTCTTGTAACGATATTTGAATAACATATCATCCGGTCCTTTGGACTTTTTGATCATGTTTTCTTCGAAAGAATATGCACTCGCAAGGTATTTGTGAGCAGGGTATTCTTTTTCGTTGTCATCAATTTCCAAGTAAAGCTCTAAGATCGGGATACATTGCGGTAGATTTTGCAAATCATACTCTACAAGAATCCAAGAACGATATACGTCGCTCAAAAGTCTTTTGAACTCAGGTCTTTCTCTTAGATCAGGGTTTTTGATTTCATCTAAATGATTGATTGCTTTAGAGAAGTAGTTAAGAGCATCTTGTTTCGCTTTCATTTTTTCGCGGTAAACAACTCTTTCTTCTCGGGCACGGCGATCTACTTTTTGCCAGTACCATTTTTCATCTAAGCGTTTTTTCTCAGCTTCTTCCTTTCGGTATTGTTCTACCCATTCTCTGTTTTTCAGAGTGGTATTCACACCTGATTGGTAGTTGGAAAGAGCCAATCGGAATTGGTTGTTTGCGAAAGTTTTGGAAAGTTGGTGCAACTCTTGGAAAGTTTTATTGTAACCCTTGTAGTCGGGGTTTTTCCAGATGGATTCGTGTTCCATCACAGTTGCTTTTCTTTTTTTCTGATCTTCAGTTAGCTCAGCGTCATCATTTTCAGGAACGAGTTCACCTTTGAGAAGTTCGTCGACTTGATCTTTTGCCGCTTGGCCGTCTTGAGCATTTGCATCTTGCGCGAACATCGCGCTAGATCCTAACACTAACTGGAGAATGAGGAGATATTTAAAAATCTTCATAGTCGTGTGACCCTTTTGTCTCTTTCAATATTTTGAAGAAAGGAATAATTCTATTTCTTCAAAGAAAGTATCGGAAACCAATTAGTCAATAATAACGATTTAACCTGGAAAAAAACCTTTTTCTTTTAGAAAAATGAGACCGGAATGTCTAAATAAGAGACATAAGTCGATATTTCCCTTCTGAATCTCATTTCTTGACATGCGAGAATGGTTGGGAAGACTGCTACGAAGATGAATCTTTCTGAAGCAACAGCCATTCGAGAGGGTAGCCCACAGTGCAAAAACTGCGGGGGGGTCGGTTTTACCCTTGTGGAGAATGTCCGAGGTTCCCGTTCGGGGGCTTTATCGCTCTGTTTTTGCGTTGGTTCCGACTGTAACAAATGTGAGTCGAAAGGTCAGGCGCCTTATTTGGTTTTTGATCAGTCACAAAACAGGATGCTTCCGTGTGTTTGCCATAACGCCCGTTTATCCGTTCGTAATTTGGAGCAATTGGTGGAGAATGCAAACATCCCTGCCCGTTATAGATTTCAGTTTTTATCTACGATTGATTTGGGGGAGAGCAATCACGACCCCGATCTTTCCTTTATTGTGGCACATGATTGGGCCAATGAATTGGTTCATAGTTGGGCCGATCCTTCTTTTGTTCCCCAAGGTTTTTATCTTTGGGGAGGTACAGGTTCGGGTAAAACACTTCTCGCCTGTGTGATTTTGAACGAACTTATTTTTCGCTACGGCGTTAAATGCAAATATGCTAAAGTCAATAAAGACTTCCTATCTGCCATTCGGGATACCTACCAGACGGACAGTGAAACTCACGGACAGGAAAGATTCATTGAACGCGAATTTGCCAACGTAGATGTACTTGTCATTGATGATTTCGGAGTTCAAAAAGAATCCGAGTTCAACAATCGAAAATTATACGACCTCATAGATAGTCGCTATGAACAGGAAAAGATCACTCTTCTTACTTCCAATCATCCTTTGGATGAATGGAGGGAGAGAGGTCAAGGAAGAATCTACTCCCGTTTGATGGAGATGACCAAAGAGATCCAGTTGAAATGTCCTGATTATAGGATGAAGTTCACACCGGAGAGGGTTTGAAGTGAAATACTCAAGTATCGCTTTTCTCTCTCTCGGATCGAACTTAGGTGATCGTTTCCATTATTTAGAGCAAGCGGTTTGGGAAATTTCCTTATTACCTGCAATCACAATCCTATCTCAGTCAAAACCTCTCGAAACTTTACCTTTGGAAAATACGAACCAACCCAGTTTCCTAAATCAAATCGTCAAAATCAGAATCGTACCTTCCTTTACTTTGCCATGTCTTTTGGAAACTTTGCAAAGTATCGAACAGAAGTTGGGAAGACAACACCGCTCTTGGAAAGGCCCGAGAGAAATCGACATAGATATTTTAACTTATGAATCCGTAGTGATGAATACGGATTTTCTAACTCTTCCGCATCATTCCCTGTTCACCCGTCCTTTCATTAAACAGATATTAAATGAAATGGGTGAATCGGATTTATATACTGTATTTCAGGATGTCTATAATGAAAAATATCATTCTAGAGTTTAAAAAAAAGAAAGAAACAAACACCCCCATCTCCGTTATCACTTGTTATGATTATAGTTTTGCAAAACTGTTCGCTCAAACGGAAGTAGATTCCATTTTAGTCGGTGACTCTATGGGCAATGTGATCCAAGGTCACGGATCAACAATGCCTGTCACTCTGGACGATATCATCTACCATACGAATGCAGTTTGCAGAGGTGCTTCGAACAAAACCATCATTGCCGATATGCCTTTTTTATCTTACCAAACCTCAGTTTCCGACGGGATTCGTGCCGCAGGTACGATAATGAAAGAAACCAAAGCGGATTGTGTCAAATTGGAAGGGGACTCGGATCTTGTGATCGAACTTACTCAAAGGTTGAATGAAATAGGAGTTCCTGTGATGTCTCATCTGGGGCTCACTCCTCAGTCGTTTAACACCTTGGGAGGGTATAAAGTGCAAGGGAAAACTCCCGAGTCCCGCGCCAGAATGATACAGAAGTCAAAGGAACTTGTAGATGCGGGTGCTTTTGCCGTTCTTTTTGAAATGATTCCTGAGTCTTTGGGCAAGGAAATCACCGAATCCATTTCCGTGCCTACCATTGGAATCGGAGCAGGAAGATACACTTCCGGTCAGGTTTTGGTAATGCAGGATCTCTTGGGGATGAATGATGAATTCCATCCCAAGTTTTTGAAAAAATATGCAAACTTTGCAGATGATATAAAAAAAGCCGTTGGGGATTATCATGACGATGTCGTGAAACATCTATTCCCCGGAGAAGAGAACGGTTTTAAGGATTAGCGTTTTTTAAAGAAGTGAACTCCGAGGATTGGAATGATCCCCGGAAAATATTTTGATTAAATTTTTCTTTTTCTGACCGACTCAGCCAGTTTTTCCAACATAGGGACGGTCGTTTCCCAGGAAACACAAGCATCCGTAATCGATTGGCCGTATACCAAAGGTTTGGCGTCGATGGATTGATTGCCTTCTTTTAAGTGACTTTCCACCATCACACCTAAGATGTATTTGGATCCGGCCGCAAATTGATTGCCGACCGATTCAAGTACGATCGGTTGTCTTCTGTAATCTTTTTGGCTGTTCCCATGGGAACAATCAATCATTACCCGGGCAGGAAGATTGCTTTTTTCAATTTGTGCGCCCAGTTCGCCGATTGACTGTTCGTCGTAATTCGGGCCTTTGTTGCCGCCTCGTAAGATTACATGTGTGTCGGGATTTCCCGCAGTTTTGAAAATAGCGGAACTACCTTGGTTCGTAACGGATAAAAAATGATGGGAAGAGCCGGCGGAACGAAGTGCATCGATTGCAATCTGCACATTTCCATCCGTTCCGTTTTTGAAACCGATGGGAGCGGAAAGCCCGGAAGCAAGTTCTCTATGCACTTGGCTCTCCGTGGTTCTGGCACCGATCGCTCCCCAAGAAACCAAATCGGCAACGTATTGAGGTGAGATCACATCCAAAAATTCCGTACCGCAAGGAATGCCTAAGTTATTGAGATCGAGTAAAAGTTTGCGTGCTGTTTGTAAACCTTTGTTGATATGAAATGATCCGTCCAAATTGGGATCGTTGATGAGTCCCTTCCAACCTACGGTAGTACGCGGTTTTTCAAAATAGACTCTCATCACAATTACAAGTTCTTCTTTGAATTTTTCAATCATGGGCCGAAGAAGACCCGCATATTCCATAACGGCTGCCGTATCATGAACGGAACAAGGTCCGACGACAACTAATAGTCGTTTGTTGTCACGGCCGTGGATCAAATCGGAAATTTCCTTTCTGGCTTTGGTTACCACTTCGGCGGCTCTGTCAGTCAAAGGTAGCTCTTCCATGATCACGGAAGCTGGGATAAGGCTGTGCTCTTCGAGGATTCTTAAATTATCTGTTTTTTTCATTCTATTTGAAGTATTTGGACTAGTATTTTTGCATCGTCGGATCGACTAGATCGGAGTAAGCCAATACTCCACCCACAACATTTTTAAAAGATTTAAACCCTGCTTGTCCCAAGATCCCACAGGCCATCCCCGAACGACCACCTGACCGGCAATATACGAGAATCTCTTTTTCTTTTTGATCTTTTAGTTCGTCGATTCGAGCAGCCAATTCCCCTACGGGAATGAGTTTGTCCGTGCCCGGAACAAGTGCGATTTGTTGTTCGTTCGGATTGCGAACATCTAAAACAAAAAAGTCATCTTTTCCTTGGGCTCTCGCATCTAAGCGAGCCTTAAAGGATTTTACATCAATTTCAGGAACTCCCACACTCATACGGCACCCCCAATCTCATCTAGCTCTTGAGTTGCAAGCTCCCACTTACTAGTTAGACTCGCAATCTCATTTTTAATTTCGTTATATGTATCCATTTCCATTTGAAAACTTCTGTTTTTATAGAACTCCGGGTTTTGAAGTAACTCTTCTTTATCCTTTCGGTTCTTTTCCAAGCGTTCCAACTTAGTTTCTATTTCCAGAATTTCTTTTTCCAGTTTTTTGCGTTTGTTTTTGCTGGCTACGGACGTATCTTTCTTAAGTTCTTTCTTTTCCTTATTCGCAGGCCAAATAGGCTCGTCCTGGTCTTCTTTATGAAATTTCAGATAATCGTCAAAGGAGCAGTTGAGATTTTGTAGTCTGCCACCGGACAATTGGAAAGTGCGATTGCAGAGTCCTTTCAAAAAATCGGGATCATGACTAATGATCAGAAGAGAGCCGGGATAATCATAAAGAGCCCGTTTCAAAGCTTCCCGAATAACAATATCAAGGTGATTTGTCGGCTCGTCTAAAAAAAGGCAATTTGTCGGCTGTTGGATAAGAAGGGACAACCGGAGGCGGCTTTGTTCTCCACCTGATAAGTGTTTTACGGACTTGAAAACTCCGTCTCCCGGGAAAGCAAAATGACCGAGCAGGGTTCTTGCTTTTTCCTCGTTCAATTCCGGGTATTTTTTCATTACCGTCTGAACCAGGTTGAGAGATTCGTCCAAATCCTCTCCGTGGGTTTGGGAAAAATAGCCCAATTGAGTTTTCGGGCCGTAGTAAATGGAACCGGAATCCAGTTTGTATTGTTGCAACAAGGTTCGCATGATGGTCGACTTACCGGCGCCATTCGGTCCTACGAGAGCGATTTTATCCGTGGCCGAAATTTCCATTTCCGCACCGTCGAAGATAAGTTTTTTCTGCCCTGTGATTTTATCGGGAAAAGAAAAAACTCCTTTTTCCATTCGGAGGATGATATTGCTGGAAGGAACAAATTGAAATTGGTAATCGGGCTTTTGGTTCCAAAAGGATTCTTCGGGATTTTCAACTTTGTCTCTTTTGTTCAACCTTTTGATAACCGATTGCACCTGACGTGCCTTAGTTGCCTGGGCACGAAACCGTTCCACCCATTCCATTCTGGTTTTGAGATAGGATTCTTCCTTTTCGAATTGTACTTTCAATTTTTCTTGAATTTCATTTTTTGCTTCGAAAAATTCTTCCAGACTTCCTTCAAATTCGAAAACACCTTGAGGATTGATTTCTACAATCGTAGAAACCGTTTTATTTAAAAATTCAGGATCATGAGTGACCAGTACAAATGCCTGGTTTTGATCGATCAGATAATCAGCTAACCAGTTTTTGGTTTTGTCATCCAGATGGTTTGTTGGCTCATCCAAAAGAAGCAAGTTATGAGGATTGAGAAGCGCAATTGCGAGTCCGATTCTATGATGATAACCGGGAGAAAATTCTTTGGTTTTGCGTTCAAAGTCGTTTTGGCCGAAACCGAGTCCGGATAGAATTTTTTTTGCTCTGGATTCCAAACCGTGCAGGTCATGAGTATGGGCAAATTCTTCCAGATCGCTTTGATCGTGTAACAAGGATTCGAAGGCGTCCGAATCGGGATCCGTCGTTTCAAAACGATGTTCTATATCGTTTCGTTTTCCAAGATAGTCGTTGTAGAGTTTGTTTTCGGATAAAACGGTTTCGACTACTTTTGCATCCGGGTTGAATTCCGGGATTTGCTGAAATAAGGAATGGACCGTGTTTTTAGATCGGATAACTTCGCCTGACTCAGGTTTGGTTTTCCCGGAAGCCATTTGGAAAAGAGTGGTTTTGCCGGACCCGTTCGGTCCCACAAGCGCAACTCGACAGCCCGGTTTGATATGCCAGCTGAAGCCCTCAAATAAAACTTTGGGTCCGTAGTGTTGGTGGATTTGTATAAATTGGATCAAGGGAGGCGGGGAGAAACCCGCTATGACACGGGTTTAATTTTTGGAGGATTAACCTTATTTTTTGGCTAATAGTTCCTCTTTTCTTTCACGAAGGTGTTTGATGTACTGGCTGGATTGCCCGTTCATTGACTCTGCGGATTTTTTAATGGCAGCATCGATCTCGTCGATGGTCATTTTGGATATCTTCTTGTTTTTCTTTTCTTTTTCTTCAGCCATGGAAGTTTTCCCCTTTTAGGTACGTCACTAAGATTCTTCCAGGATTGTTGTACTCGGGTCCCAGGCAAGAAATAATCTTTGTATAGGAACTGTATTGGAAGCATTTTGCCTGAGTTTTGCCGCTCCGCGAGTGTTTGGCACTGCAAATTTTAGGGATAAAACTGGTTTGCCAAAAGAAAGAGCGATTTTAGAATCAAGTTGTTGAAACGAATCCGCTTTTTTTTTAAACATCTCTACGATTATGACATCCACGGTTTGGCCTCCGAGATTTCATTTACGTTCCTTCTCACCTTATTTCCGTTACTAGTTGTGTTTGTTTCCCTTTTAGGAATTGCACAAGATCCGAAAACAATCAATATGTTAACCGACCAGGTGGGAAAAGTACTTCCGCAACCTATCTTTCAGCCGATTGACAAAAGCATCGAAAACTTAACAAAAGTTAAGAGTATTAAGATCCTTACTCTCAGTCTTGTTTTTTCTTTTTTTTCCAGCCTTGCTATTTTCGGTGCGATCGGAAAAGCTTTACGATTCATCAATGACGACGATTCCAAAATCGGATTTTTCAGAAATCAATGGATCAATTTGCGCCTAATGCTTGTGGCTGCGGGATTGCTGATTTTGTATTTTTATATCAGTTACGGACTATTGCATTTCGAAAAGTATTTATTCAAAAATTGGAAGGTGTTCGTATTTAGAAAATATCCCGAGATTTTTTTACCCGTCATCGCATTTTTAATCATTGTTAGTTTGTTTACGTTTTTTTACTCTTATGTTTCCAAAAAAAGAACTTTATTCAAAGACAGCTTGCCCGGAGCGATTCTTGCCGCTTCATTATGGGTGCCTGTTACACTTGGTTATCAATCTTATTTGCAGTTCAAAGATGCTACGGTAAATTACTCTTTTGCTTATGATCTGCTTTCGAAAATGGTTGTATTGATGATATTTGCTTATATGAATGCCACCTTTTTTCTTTGGGGTGCCGTTTGGAATCGAATCAGTAATTTTGATCTTGTGAAAAAGCCGAAGAAAAAAATCAAATACGAAGATTAGCGATTAAAAGATAAAATCCTTAAAAATACGCATCAATCCAATACGAAATCCGGTTCTAAAATCCTAGGACAAAACGAAAGTATAATCGAAAAATAATGACGCGCCAGGGAATGAAAAAGCCATTCCCCGCTTTCATTTATCACTTCCGCCGAATCTAGTTCAGTATAACCTTTCTTTTTAAACAACTGATCAAGATTCCAATCTTCTTCTCCCGGAATGACTTGGACTTTTAGAAAAGCATAAAATCTATGTTCGGTGGTATCGTAGCGAAATACAAGGGCTCTTCCCGCGAGGGGATTGCGAACCGTAAATGTCATCCAAGTATTTCCAATCAATTCTTCGTTGGAAATCAGATCGTAAATTTCCCAATCGGATTCTCCTTCTTCTCCGAAAAATTCGCGGAAGGAAGAACGAAATGCCTGCCCGAAATTTTGGTCTACACTCATTTGTTTTTTTATAAAGTTTGTATGCTTTCTTTAAAGCAAACCGAAAATATCGCCTTTATCTCCACTTCCGGAGGTGGAAATTCGCTAAAAATAGGACAGTTTTCGTTTTCTTTTTTGCTTGGGACACAGAGATAACCGAAAGCCATGACGAAAGTCGGGAAGAAAAAAAAGGAATCTTCTTTTCATATAGAACGATCCTTGGAAGGATATTATATCATCTCTCATGGAGGGAAAGATTATGATTGAAACTGTTAATATCACTTGGCCGAACGGAGCCATAGATCCGCGTATTCATTGCCCGGCATGCGGAACTCAAGTATTGTCCCCGCTCGAAGACGATGGCCCCGGCTGTCATCATGTACAATTCATTATAGATAGCGAATCGGGCGAATTTAATTATATTACGGAAGAGTTCGATGAGATCTTGGAACCGTTTCGTAAAAAAGACGTACCTGATTTCGGAGAATGGGAAGCTACTGATACTTTCCTGGATGAAGCGGAAGCCGACACTTTTTTTGCAATGAATGTGATTCTAGCCGGAGAAAGAGAAGATGGAGAAGATTCGGTATGTTTGCGTATCGGATATGAATTGTTTTTCGATGAAGACCAACAAGAGTTATACGATGAACTGGAAAAACGTCACGATGAAGAAGGTCTTCATGATCATAGCCAGAATTAAGGAGAAATAGATGTTATTCAGAGTTTTAGGTTTATTATTATTTGTATTCAGCATTTCCAATTGTTTGATTAGCTACAGGGACTACGATAAGATTCCTCCTGTTCCTGCGCAGGAGAAACAATATGATTCGGAATTTGTTTACGGACTTCCTACTTTTCCCCAATTCAATTTGGGAGGAAGAGAAGCGTTAAAAACATACTTCGACTCAAAGTCTCCTTTTAAAAAGACAACCGAAGGAAATGATATTCCGAGAAACGGGTATTTGGTGAACGTCAAAGTGAATTATAGAAGCCCTTCCACTCCGGCGCTTGCTTTTATTACTTTATCCACTTTGACGGCAACCTTACTTCCTGCTTGGTCGAAACAAGACGGTTACGATATCCAATATCATCTTTATAAGAATGGAAAGCTCGTTCAAGTGTACGAATACCATGTGTTTCGCAATTACACGCAATGGATTCTCTTGAGCTTGCTTGTTTGGGTGAATTTGGACAGCGCAACGGAAAAAGAAGTATTCGAAAGAGTTACCAATCAATTTTTCGAAGATGCCAAATCCCATTTTTAAAAGCTGAAGTTTTCATTTGGATTTTGAGATATTCAATCAATTTGCCCTGGGTTTTTATCCGGGGATTTTGACTGTCTTGGTGGTCGGATTTCTTGTAGGATATATCGCTTCTTTCTTAGGGATCGGAGGAGGATTTGTTTATACTCCTTTCTTTCATTCCTTTTTCCATCTAACGGCGGTTCAGGCGGTAGCCACATCTCTGGCACAAATGCCCGTATCTGCATTGTCGGGACTATTTGTTTATTGGAAAAACGATAAAATCCGCTGGAAAGAAGGTTTCCTTCTATTGATTACATCGATTCCTTCGGCCCAGTATGTTGCTTGGAAATTCGGAAGATTTGAAGATACGGAACTGGGAAGAAAATTGTATTACGGAATGCCGGTTTCCGAATTCGTATATCTGTTTGTTTTTACATTTGCAATGAGTATATTAGGAATTTATAATTTAATTTCTTCCGTTAAAAAGAAAAAAGCTTCCGAATTGAAAAAGTCCAATCCTTCCGAATTTCCTGATAGCGGAAAAACCGGACTTCCCTCCAGACAAAAAACACTGATCGTTCTACTGATTACCGGCTTCTTTTTCGGGGCATTCTCCTCCTTACTGGGGATAGGCGGAGGTTTTCTCGCAGTTCCTCTTTTTGTTTATTATTTTCGAATGGAGCCTGTGGAAGCGGTTGCCACTTCTTTCTTAGGTATTTTTCTGACATCTTTGGGAACAACGATCCTATTTTATTTTCAAGGAAAACTTTATCTGGATCTTGCACTTGTCGGAACTATCGGTGGTTTTTTCGGTGCAAGAGTCGGCTCTTTGAAAGCAGTCAAAGTGGAACCTTATGTCATTCTCAGAATCGCCGGTATTTCCCAACTAGTTGTTGTTACTTGGTATTTCTTTTCCAAGTTTCCGAAGTTATAAACCGTAGATTTCAGATTAAGATCTCTTTCAAATCCCTTCTGGGAGATTCGTAATGATAATCGCTTCGTCCCAATCTTCCCAGTAGTTGGATCCTTTCTTTTTTCTGAAGTCCGAGTTTGGATTTTATTTCATTATAAAAAACCGAACTTTCCGGGTAATCTTCCAAAGCTTGGTTCATCGTATGAAAAGCAAGGTCTTTGCCGGCAGCGGCAAGAGTGAATCGCATAAAATCCATTCCCGTTTGTATCCATTCTTTTGCATCATCGTTTCCTTTTGTGATAAAGAACACCAAACCTTTGCTTGATTTTGCCTGTGACTTAAAGAGGTCGATGGATGCGTTTTTGGATGCTTCCGAATGCCAGCCTTCATAACTTAAATCCAAAAAGAACTTTTTGGCAACCCAGGCTTTAAGCCCCGAGATTCCGTTTCCTTCCAAACTGAGCCCGTCTCTTTTCGAATAGACGTCTTCGCTTTCCTTTCTAAACCAAACTCTTGTTACTTCATTCTGCGCTTTTAGATTTGTTTCCATCGCAAATGAGTTTATTAAAAAAGGAAGATAAGGTTGTATCCTATCTTCGCCTAAAATGAATTTGAGTTGAATTGAGCTGGGACTTGTCAGGCTTTCCAGTTCTTTTGATTCATCTTCCGTAATCCAATCGCCGGAATATTCGCTTCGGTTCATTTGCCTTTTGGGAAGAAAGGAAAACAAAGGATCTTGAGTCTGTTGTTTCCTAGGGGAAATTTGAAATCTTGCTACCGGCAAAACATTCATTTGTTTGGTGGAAGGAATTCCTTTGGGGAATAATGAAATTTTAGAATCATATCCTTGAGCGGCGGCCGCCAATTTCGCCAATCCCAAATAAGTTCCTTGGGTATGATAAAATTGTCTATTGATAGGATCAATTGCAGGGAGGGTTCTATTTTCATCTCCATAAAGTAAAAACGAGGAATCGGATTCTATTTTGATCTTCCATGGTTGCGTGTTATGTGAGTTAGGTGAAAGTGTTGCGGTAAGAATGATTTTTTCTAAGGTTTTTTTCAAACCAAGACTTTCCGCATATAGAAAAGGATCTTGCCGGAACATCAAAGATTCTTCTTTTCCGTAGGCATATAACTTTCCCAGAACAGGAGATAGGGAAAAAATGGCGCTTGTTTGAAAAACTTTGGAAATGAATTTTTTACGTGAAAAAAACGAATGATTCATGAAATTTGATAGTCCCCTTTTTACCCTTTATAAAGTCTAAATTACGATGCTTACTTCTTCCTCTCCACTCAAAATTGATATTGTTTCCGACGTAGTGTGCCCTTGGTGTTACGTAGGCAAAAGAAAATTGGAAATCGCTCTGGAACAATTGGGAAATCGAGTGGTCCCGGAAATCAAATGGAGACCTTTCCAATTGAATCCTGAATTGCCTGAAGAAGGCGTTCCCTACCGGGAACATCTGGTTGCAAAATTTGGAAACGAACGAGGGTTAGATGCTGCTTGGGAAAGAATTATGAAAATAGGAATCGATATAGGAATTCCTTTTCATTTTGAAAAAATCGAAAGAGCTCCCAATACGTTGAAGTTACATACATTTCTTAGTCTTCTCACCGATCCGGCCAAACAGGACAAAATGGCGGATCTTTTCTTTCAGTCTCATTTTATCTCGGGCGCTGACCTTACGAATCGGGAAGTTGTACATGGCATAGTAAAACAATTTATCTCGGATGAATCCATCTTCAATGATGTTTGGGATAAAGGAATGGGAACAAACGATATCCGTCAGGAGATCGCTTACTATCATCAAAATGGAATTAGCGGTGTTCCTTATTATATTTTCCAGGGAAAATACGCAGTGAGTGGAGCTCAAAATCCGGAAATCTTTGTGGAAGTAGTGGAAACGATCCTAAGGGAAGAGGAAGGAGCATAGAATTCGATGCTTATCTTATTTCCAAACAAGAATGATCATTCCTATCGTGATGAAACAGGTTCCCGATAGGATCTTTAAGGATATAGGCTCACCTAACAACCAAAAAGAAAGAAGGATTGTAATGACTATGCTGCCTTTGTCAATAGCGGAAACATAAGAGACAAATCCTTCCTTGATTGCTTTATAATAAAAGATCCAACTGAGACTAGTTGTGATTCCGGATAAGACCAAAAACCCGAATTGAGATTTGGAAAGAGTTTGGATTTCCTTAATCGTATCGTTTTTCAAGCAGATAATAGAAATAATTAAAAAGATAATCACCGTTCGAACACCTAAACCTGTTTCTGCGGATACTCTCTCCAGCCCGAACTTTGCCAATATGGAAGTGATTCCCGCAAAAAACATCGAAAGGATTGAAAATAAAATCCAATTTTCCATTATGATGACTCCCTTTTTTGTGAAGCTTATATTCTATATTCAATCGGAAGTTGTATTTTTCCCGGTAGAATAAAATCGTTTTTCCGCGATTCCTGCAATCATATGTTGGATTAAGTTATAAAAAATAATAGGTAGCATCACCGAAGGGTGTCCTGCCAGACTCAAAGAAGCAAGTACAAGCCCGGTTCCGTTATTGTTCATGGCAAGTCCGAACATCAAAGATACCTTTTCGGATTCCGAACTTTTAAAGACTCTCGCAATGAGATTCCCTGAAAAGAAAGCAAAGATACATAGACCGCAAGTGATGATTCCAATGACTAATAAAAAATCCCAATCAGGATGAGTGAATACTTGCGGCAAAGCAACGGATGCATTTGCATAATTAAGCAAAATCAAATTCACCAAATTGATATCTTTGATCGGTTCTTTTGTTTTTATAATCACGGAAGGTTTAAAAACAAAGTGCAAACCGATTCCAAGAAGGCTTGGCAATAGTACGGAGATAAATAAAAAAGCTCCCGTTCCTTCCCCGGCTAATGCATGTAATTTTTCCGAATAATCTCCTACAGTAATAAACCCTATGGAATGCAAGCCAAGTGGAGTAGTGATCGGACTGAACATAGTTGAAAAAATAACAAGACCCAGACTCAATGCCAGATTTCCGTTTGTTTTTTGCACCCATGCGGTGGATGATGCGGCGATCGGCATGGATGCAATCAGTGCAAGGCCTACCAAAATATTTTGTACTTCATCCGGGTTGTGCCATAGAGTCATTGTAATCGAAATGAAAACAGTAAATACGATCGGGATGGAGAGGTTGGCAACGAGTCCGACCAATAGTAACTTTGGCTGTTTGAATAAGTTGGTTAATTCCGATTTTATAATTCCCAATCCCGCATTAAAGAGTAGGATTGAAAGCATAATGAGAGCCAGTGACAGTTTTACTTTGCTTCCGTCAAAAAACGTAAATGTCCCGAAGTGAGTATCTCTGATGAATAATCCGAATCGGGGAAAGAGACCCCCGGCAATGTAAGATCCGATGATGAAGTAAAAAAAATGTTTATGGATGAAATGAGTTAGTTTGTTAGTATATGTTTTCATAATTAAAAGTGACGGGAATAACCTAAGCTAAAGTAAAAGAAGTTCGTAACGATTCTCTGTTGGTTGTAAGTTTCTTTCAAATACTGTCTTAATAGCGTGTCTGAAGTAAATGAGTTAATCCTATCATAGATAAAGGTATTGTCATAACCGTACAACTTGGAAGGATCCTGCACATGTCCGTCGTAAGTTAATCTCGTCGCGCCATCGAAATAATTATTGTTATCATAAAGATGCACATCGGGACGGTTTACATGGTTACCTGTCACAAAAAAATCGCCGAAATGCAGTTTCACGAAACTGGAAATATCGGAAAATCCGGAAGTTTTATTTTTAGGATTTGCTTGGTACATATAACCGATATTAGTTCCAAGAGTGACTTTGAAAAATTCGCCTTCTCTAAAAACATGGCTTAATTCGAGAGGAATATAAAGATTGCTTCTGTTGAGTCCGGTTGCAGGAGTTCCTTGGTTTTGGAAATTGACAGTTTTATAAACGGATAACTTAGGATTTAAAAAAGTTAAAAACGGAATTTCCCAACTGACAAATGTTTGTGTCTTGGCAAGTCCTCCACTTCCCGATGTCGGAAAAATAGCGTATCGAAACGCTCCTACTTTGAATCTTCCGTATTTTGATTTTTCGAAATCGTAAAATAAGGTGAATTCTCCCGCGCTGTTTCGCGCCATACCGTTTTGATTTACATATTTTTCAACAGTCAGAGGATTATAACAGGAAGAAGGGCTAGGACAAAAGTTTCCTGTTTGTAAATCGTGTTGGTATCTGGGAAAGAGTTCGGGCCCTCCCGATTGGCTTTGCAGAATACGTTGTTCGTTGTCTTTGTCTCCGCGATTGGACATCCATAAGTTCAGAAATACTTCTCCGTATAAATGTTTGATCGGAGTAGGGAACTCGATCGTAGGTTGAAAAGCCCAGACAGGTTGAAAGGATTTATAAGGAGTATTGTTCATCCTGGAAACGTCTTCCGTTCCAAGAGCCCAACCTCTTCGTATATAATCCGTTGCAAATTCCAGTTTTACTTCTACCGGGTGATCGTTGTGTTCTCCTCCTTCCGAATGTTCTTTTTTGGTTTCGCTCGTGTTTTCTTCCTCTTTGGCAGGAGTAAAGGAATCAGAAGATGGCCTTTCTTCCTTTAATAGGCTTTGTTTCGACTTTGACTGTGAATGAACGGGAATGCTTAAAATACAAAGGATACTGATGGAAATGAATTTGATTGTTAGTTTCAAAAATTAATTCTCCTTGTCTTGGCTATGACGAAGAGTTTATCCTTATTTTATCGTTGTATATATACGAGAATACCGTAGTTGCGGGGAGTACGTATGAGTTTTCATTTATTATTACCGAAAAGATCCAAATTCTTTCTTATATATGTCTTAGTGGTTTTATTTTGGATGAGTTTAGAATCGATTGAAGTTTTTTCCGAATCCAAACTCGCCACTCTTATTTCCGAGTTTGCAGTATATTTGGAAATGGGAATAGGTGTTTTATCTTTGTTAGGCGTCTATTTTGTATTTACCGAATCCATGACCTTAAAAAAGGAAATCCGGGAATCCAAACAATTGATCGAAACACTGAGTCACAAAAATCTTTTGAGCAAATCGAATCGGGAAGAATTTTGGAACGGGGTAAAAGAACAATTTCGAAAATGGAATTATACCGAGACGGAATCCGAAATCGCTACCTACTTACTCAGGGGATTTTCCAACCAACAGATAGCAGGTACGAGGGGAACCAGCCTGAGAACGATAGAAACGCAGGCCTATTCCGTTTATCAGAAATCGGGAACTCGCGGAAAACTGGATTTTATTGCCTATTTCATACTCCCCTTGTTGCCAGATGAAGAATAATTTGTAGTAAAAATTCTTACAGGATACCACGTAGTGCTATTTGTAATGTTTTTGTAAACATTGACCAAATAGTCAGTATTGTTTTGCTATTATTAATGACCAGTTAGTCATAAATAATAGATGCTTAGATTTTTCGGATTAACGATCCTGATTTTATTTTTGAACCAATTTACGATTTTTCCGCTGAAAGGATTCAGTTCTTTCGGCCCTTATACACATAGGGAGATCACTTTTCAAGCGATGGAGCAATTTGCAGACGATACAAAATTCGAAATCGCCGCACCTTGTGCCGAGCTCATCATGCAAGGGAATCTGCAAGGTGATAAACTTTTTCCCGATCGAACGGAGTTTCATTGTGATAATTCGAACTTCCAAGGTTGTAGTGAAAATCTGGAAAAGATAGTCAATGAAGGAAAACAGCTCAGTGGAGATCCTACTTTGATCCGAGTCGGAAGAGGGATGCATGTGATTCAGGATTTTTATTCTCATAGCAATTGGGCGGAGATGGTAGCTCCTCTTCCCATACTTGCCCCGGTAGAAGATATGAGAAATGTTTCTTATATCAAAAATTTACAATCGGGAATGTATCCTTATTCTCATGAATCCATCAATGACCAGATGGATTGTTTTACCGCTCCGGAAAGCGATTGGAAAATAGGATTGGTAGGTGCCACTCATGCATGTATGCACAAAGACGGAAACAATTCTATCAGAGGTGGGACAGATGTTCCCGGGATCGGAAGAACATACCATGAATTTGCCGGTGAACTGGCGGTTGCTCATACGAAAAAGTATTTGATGTCTTGGTACAAATCTGGTCATCCCGGTTTCTTAAGCTGTTTGGTGGTTAAAGTCGGAAACGGCGGTTGTAATCACAAAATTATTCGTAAAATGAAATAAAAGATAACAAATTGAATGAACATTCATGTTTGTTTTGTTGTCAAAAAATTGGTTGTTGGAAAAGTTTCTAATATTCCTTCCTTATGAAAAAAATAATACATTACTTCGTATATCGGCCATTAGTTGCAACTTTAATATTTGTATTCTTGTTCTTAGCAGGCATCATCTCCGTTTTATCAATGAAACGCGAAGCATTCCCTAGGGTGAATTTCCGTCAGGTGCGAATTTTGACCATTTATCCCGGGGCAAGTCCTGTGGACGTGGAAAAAAAAGTAACGATTCCCATTGAAGAAAAACTTCGAGAGGTGGAAGGATTGGACTCAGTCAGATCCATCTCCAGAAACACGGAATCAGACATTAGTATCAAAATAGATTTGGAAAATGACAATCCTGATCAAGTGGTAAATGACATTCGTCGTGCCGTCGATCGGGTAACAAATTTACCGATTCAAGTAAAAGATCGCCCGATCGTAACGGAACAAAAAAGTTCCAACTTCCCTATTCTGGAACTTGCTATTCACGGCGCTGTCGATGAGAAGGAACTTCAGGAAGTCGGTAGAATCGTTGAAGATGAAATTCGAAAAGTTTCCGGAGTGGGAAGAGTAGATGCGTTCGGAAAAAGAAAAGAGGAGTGGAGGATTCGCGTCGATCCTACGCTTAAATCCCGTTATACGCTTGGTTTCTCGGATATCATCAATGCCATTGCCAAAAGAAATATCAGTGTACCGGCAGGATCTTTTTTAAGACCCATTACCCAAGACATTCGGGTGACCGGGGAAATCAACGAGATGGAAGATATTAAAAATATCCCTATTCGTTCCAATGAAACCGGCAATGCCATTTTACTTTCACAAGTGGCGACTTTAAAAGATACGTATGAAAGACCCAGGATGCTTGCGATTTCAAACGGTAGCGATGCTTATGTTTTACAGATCATCAAAAAAGACAGTGCCGATATCATTGATACCGTAGCTGCCATCAAACTCGCTATAGTTGAAATAAAAAAACAAATCCCTTCAAATATTCAATTTTCTGATCTGAACAACGAAGGACACCGAGCTACCAAACGGCTCGATGTTGTGATCACAAACTCATTGCAAGGGCTTGTGCTCGTAGTGATCGTATTGATTGTTTTTTTCAATTTGAGAGATTCCATCCTAACCAGCCTTTCCTTACCGTTGACGCTGCTTGCAACAATCATCGCCTTTCCATTGTTTGATGTGTCATTCAATTTGGTATCGATGTTGGGGATTATTATTTCTCTCGGGATGTTGGTCGATAATAGTATCATCATTTCTGAGAATATTTATAAATATAGGTCTCAGAATTGGGATGCGAAGTCTGCAGCTGTCCAAGGGGCGAGTGAACTTGTTGTACCGATCATCGGTTCTTATTTAACTACCGTAGCGGCATTTTTGCCAATGGCTTTTATGTCCGGGATCATGGGGAAATTCATTTGGCAAATCCCTTTTATGGTGATTGTGGCTCTTACTTTATCCTTGTTTGAATCTTTCTTTTTGCTTCCGGTGCGTTATTCCTTGTTTGCCGTGGAAGAGAAAAAGAATAAAAAATCGGGAATCAGGACTTCCATTCGAACTTTCTTGGAAAATGGTTTCAATAAAAGTAAAAATGCTTTCGAAAGATTCATCAGAAAAGTTGTAGCAAGACCTGTTCTTACGCTTGGAATGATCTTTTTGGTTTTCATCAGCTCCTGTGGAATGCTTGGAATCATGAATTTCAACTTATTCCCTAAGGAAGGAATCGATTATGTGATGATAAAGGCCGAGTTTCCACCCGATTATTCCGCACAGGAAACCGCCAAACAATTGCAATATTTCGAACCTATTTTGAAACGCATTCCCAAAGAAGAAGTGCAAAGTATCATTTTGAAAGTGGGAATTCAACAAACCGATCCGACCGACCCGCTTACAAGGATTGGCGAACAATTGGGGATGGCGCAGATTATTTTGGTTCCTGAAACCGAACGGAAAAGAACAGCACAGGAAATTTTCGGAGAAATCGAATCGGAGTTGAAGATGTTGCCTAACGCATTGACCGTAATGGTAGAGTTAGTTGTCAATGGTCCTCCTATCGGTGCTGCCGTTACTGTTGCGATCGAAGGTAAAGAATATAAAACTTTGAAAGTGATTTCGGAAGAGATGCAATCTTTTCTCCGGCAGGAAAAGGGAGTGATCAATATTCGCGATGATTACAAGCCCGGTAGAGAAGAGATTCAGATTCGTGTCAAAGACACGGCTTCCGCTATGACTGGAATTGATACCGAACTGACCGCATATTACGTTCGTACTGCAATGGAAGGAATTGAAGCATCCAATTTAAGAAAGGGAAAAGACGAAGTTAAAATTGTGATTCAAAACGGTGACAATCACCGGGATGGAATTGAAGATTTGGATGCCATTCAGATTACAAATAAAAACGGGTTATTAACTCCAATAACAGCCGTTACGACTAGGACGATTGTACAGGGAATTGAAGCACTTTACCATAACGATTATGAGAAAGCGATTACCGTTCTTGCGGACGTTGATGAAGCAATCACCAGCTCCAATATAGTAAATTCCAAGATCATCGAACAATTCGGAAATCTCGGCAAAAAATACCCCGGTTATAAAATCAAATTCCGGGGAGAGCAGGAAGAGACGGCGAAGTCCATGGTATCTCTTGCGAAAGCGGGAATACTTGCTATGTTCGGAATCTTTGCCATCCTCGCTATCATCTTCAATAGTTTGACCAAACCTATTCTGATCATACTATCCATTCCTTTGGGATTTATAGGAGTAGTATTCGGATTTTTGATTTCTGGTAAGGCGTTGAGCTTTCTCGCCATGATCGGAATCATCGGACTCGCCGGGGTGATTGTGAACGCATCCATCGTGCTTGTGGATACGATCGAAGAGTTTCAGAAAAAGGGAGAAGGATTGTATGAATCGCTTGTTACTGCTTCTGCAGAAAGATTCAGACCGATTCTTGTAACAACGATGACTACTATGGCTGGGATGATTCCGACCGCGTATGCGATCGGAGGTTCCGATCCGATGCTTATTCCAATGACTCTTTCTCTTGCTTGGGGACTTGGGTTCGGAACCTTCGGCTCGCTGATTTTCATACCAGCGAGTTTTTCCGCCTACTATCGATTAAGAGGAAGGAAGTAGTTTCGCGGGGATATCTTTTTTCCCGATTTCCTTTCTAGGGGTTTTGTTACGCTCGTGTCTATATTTGGAGATTCCGATATAGACCGGTTTACGAACCCTGTTAATCCCACCTAACGGACGATGTTCGGGAAGTGCATGCCAAGGGGTAAAGGATGCGTTTTCACAAAGAGTGTCCATTTCTTTGAAATCAAATTCCTGTTTTGGGATTTGAATTTCGGCGAGTTTGATAAAAGGAGATTCGTCTTCATCCCATTCCACGGCCGGATCTTCGACAGGCATCGACTTCGGATCTTTTTGCAATTGAACTAAGAAAGAGAAACAAGAGCTGGATTCTTTCAGTTGTTTTTTCAACGTATCTCTCAGATAATTTTCTCCGGCGTCGGATGGAATTTCAGATACGGTATCTTTACAAGGTTTCACCGAATATTTAACAGCTCTGTTTTCTCCCAATGCATAAGGAGTAGTGGACCAATATCTGATTTCCAATGGGCTGGAGATTTTTTTGCCGCGGATCGCTCTTACTTTGGATAATGCTCCCAGTTTCCATCCGAAGGGGTTCCATCCGAAAACATAAGAAGCGGGTTTACCCGCAAATGCCGCTTCGAAAAGCGCCAAATATTCGTCAGGTGCTCCGATCGGTAAAACAGGATGATTGATTAATAAAAAATCGTGTGTAGTTGCAGTGCTTTCATCAGCTAATAATTTTTTTCCCGGAACGTCGAAGAGTTTGATTCCGATTCCGCGGATATCTCCTTCTTTATCTGTTTTCGGTTTTTGTGCTCCGTTGGAAAAACGAAGTAGCGCGGAATAATTTTTCCCAGGTTGAAAAACTCCCAGTTTCAAAGACGGATCTATGTCTTTATTTACCGTAAAAGAAGCAGCAACACAACCATGGTGTTTGGGGTGAGCATCTCTTTTTACCAAATCGTTGGAAGCGTAACTTTCTTCCAGAGACTTGAGTGTTAAGTCTAATGTTCGTTTGGTTGTATTTTCTTCGTCAGGGAACGGGTATTCCTTTCCTAACTCCACATTTGCGGGAATCTTAACATAAGGTCCGCCGCAAAACGGAAGAAGGAGGAATATGAGGCAAAGGGCGTAAGGTGTAATCTGTTTCATTAATCTTCTAGGATAAACCCGGAAGATTTTTCTGTCTAGCCCAAAGAGGAAAAAATTACCACCAATTCAATACGTCTTCCGCAAAACCTAAGAAGTTTTTAAGTTCCAGTTTTTTGCCGGAATCCAAAACGACCGTCCCGTTGAAATGACCGAATACTTGGTGTTGAACGGATTTCATAATCAGGAAATTGATCGATGAAGATCTGTCTACAATCGGCTGGAAAGAAAGATTCAATCTATTATCGTTACTGGTAAATTTCCAAGGTTCCATGTAGTTTTCGGTATTGATATGAAATAGAACTTCATCCAGTTTATGAATTTTGTTTTCATATATCAGTACATTTTCGGAGGCAGGGGAGCGATCACTGAATCCATAACCTAAATTGAATCCGAAAGTTTTTTTGCCCAGATGTCCGGAAGCGGAACTCCAATACCACCTGTTTTTATAAGTCCAGACTCCGCGACCCCAATCCAAAGCACCTAAGTCTTGTTTATCGTTAAATTTATAATCGTTGCCTCCATAGTAAAATCCTCCGGAAGCAGGCATACAGTTGATCTTTGTATTATAATAAAATGCTTTTCTGTTTTCCTTCCAGGAAGTGGCGATGTTCATGGACTCCAAATCTTTTGGTTCCGCCAAATGAATCTCGCCTTCGATTCCCTCTTCTCCGTTACTACATTCCATATGAGCGGATTCGAATTTGATTTTTCTTTTTCCGGGTTTCATTGTGAATTCCAACATTAGCTTATCATCTTTATAACTGATGACTCCGTTTTTGTTGGTGGCGGGAAATCCCGTTTTTCCCATCGGCAAAAGGGAGAGAGTATCGATTTGTTTGAACTTTCCCGTCTTGAAGTCGATAAAACAAATGGCGAACATTCCCGCATAACCCAAGTCTGATGCTGTAAATGTGATCCCGAACTCCTGTTTCGGAGAAAGGATGGAATAATAATCCCATTCCTTGATCCTCCATTTTGGAGATTGGATGGCGGAGCGATCATATTTCCAGTAGGGGGCACGGGCCCAACCCGCTTTTGTGAGAACTCCTTTTGCGGAATGCAGGGGAAGGGAGGAGATAATTTCAGTCATTCTGAATGATTTAGTAGATTGGTCAATATTGACTATAACAAATTTACCATCTTATTAAGAGCAGATTGACATAAATTTGAAATCTGTACCATCTATCCATCTTCGTCAAAGATTACTTTCAGGAAAAAAGAACCATGAATCAATCCATTCCAAAATCTATCCCGTATGACTACGATTATATTATCATCGGATCAGGGTTCGGAGGAAGTGTATCGGCACTCCGGTTGGCTCAAAAAGGATATTCGGTTTTGGTCATAGAGTCCGGTAAACGTTGGGCCTCCAAGGAGTTTCCCAAAACCAATTGGTCCGTCCGTAAATTTCTTTGGATGCCAAAGCTCGGATTCTACGGGATTTTGAGAATGAATCTATTGAATGATTTTTTATTGGTGAGTGGTGCGGGTGTCGGCGGAGGCTCTCTTGTCTATGCTTGTACTCTCTATGTTCCTCCCGCAAAATTTTTCAATAGTCCTACTTATTCCAAAATGGGAGGAGAAAAGGAATTATTACCTTATTACGAAGTAGCGAAGCATATGTTAGGTGTAACGGAAAATCCCAAACTTTGGGAACCAGATCGTTTGCTTTTGGAAACTGCAAAAACTTTTGGAAAGGAAAATACATTTAGGAAAACGCCTGTCGGGATTTATTTTGGAAGTGAAAAAGAAAAAGCCGAATCAAAGGATCCTTATTTCGACGGAGACGGACCTGATCGGGATTCATGTACTTTCTGCGGCGGCTGTATGGTCGGTTGCAGACACAATTCCAAAAACACTTTGGATAAAAACTACCTCTATCTGGCGGAGAAGTTGGGAACTGAAATTTTACCGGAAACAAAAGTTGTAAGTCTTGTACCTCTCAACGAACGGGGGATCGCTGATCCGGAAGCAAGCGGTGATTTCGGATATGAAATTTCAACGGAAAGCACTACGGGATGGTTTGGTTTTCCCAAACGAAAGTTCAGAGCCAAGGGAGTTGTTCTCTCCGCGAGTGTGATGGGAACAGTGGGTCTTCTTTTGAAAATGGAACAAGAGGAAAAAATGATCCGTCTATCACCTAAACTAGGTGATACGGTGAGAACCAATAGTGAGACCGTTCTTCCCGTAACAGTCTCCGATAAAAATGCGGATTTTTCCAAAGGGATTGCCATTACATCTTCCGTTCATCCGGATGAAAACACTCATATCGAACCTGTACGTTATTCAAAAGGTTCCGATTTGTTAGGAACACTTGCCAGTGTGATGGCGGACGGAGGAGGCAAAATCCCAAGACCTGTGAAGTTTTTTTGGATTATGCTGACCCAACCGATTTATTTTTTGAAAGCTCATAATCCTTTCGGCTTCGCACAAAAATCCATCATTTTACTTGTGATGCAGACGATCGATAACAGTGTAAAGCTTGTTCGGCGAAGAAGGTTTGTTTGGCCTTTCCAAAAAACGATGACATCCGCACTCTCTACCGGAGAAAGGACTCCTACTTATATACCGATTGCAAATGCGTTTGCCCGAAAACTTGCAGAGATTGCAGGGGGGATTCCACGTAGTTCCTTGAATGATACATTATTAAGCGCTCCGGTGACAGGCCATATTATGGGGGGTTGCATTGTGGGAGATTCTCCCGAAAAAGGAGTGATTGATTATGAAAATAAAGTTTACGGTTATGAAAATCTTTATATATGCGATGCTTCGATGCTCACCGTGAATTTAGGTGTCAATCCCAGTCTGACGATCACCGCCTTGTCGGAAAGGGCGATGAGTATGATTGCACCGAAAGAGGAAAAAAACGTTTCTTTCTTTGCATTTGAAAAGAAGAGAAAATTCGATTCCATATTATTTCGCTCGCCGAAAAGAAAGCCGACTCATTCCATTAAAGGGAAATGAGTTCCTTATTTGATTTTGTAAAGGTTAGTGATTTAGAAAAGATCCGGGAAATATGTAAAGAAGATCCTGACTCCCTCAATTCTTTGGACGGTTTCGGAGTAACCGTTCTTTCCTGGTCGATCCGCAAAAAGGATCATGAAGTTTTATCCATATTATTAGAGTTAGGTGCTGATCCTCTGTATCCCCAGAGAACGGGAGGGTCTCCCTTTTTTGAAGCGATTTCTTTGAATGACACCAGATCCATTTCCATTTTGGGAAATGCTTTGGCAGATGCGAAAGCAAAAGATACTCCTGTGAGTTGGGAGACACAAAGCGAAACAGGCAATACAATCCTACACTATCTTATTGAAACCGACCTAAAAGACATTTGGGATTTGATTTTACCTTCTGTTCCTATCCATTTATGGGAAATGAAAAACAAGGAAGGGTGGAATGCTTTTTTGCAGTCTGTTGTTTCCGGAGAAGAAGGTTTTATTTTGGATGTGATTCGAATTGCTCCCTGGACTTTTTCTCTTACAGATTCGGAAGGAAAAAATGCGTTTCATTTGGCAGCGGAAAGAAATCTCGATTCCATTTTACAATTGTTAACTGATTTAGGTCTTGATCGGGAGGCAAGGGACGAAGCGGGAAATACAGCTTTGCTTTCCGCGTGCGAAGGTGATGCTACCGAGTTTATCATCGAATGGATTAAGTTAGGTGTTGATCTTCTTGCTAAAAATAATGAAGGAGACACTGCTTATTCCATTTTGCATCGGGAAAAATACGGACATAGTTTGAAAATCATGAAAGAGGCTTTGGGAAAAACCTGGAAGGAAGCTTTGGATGCAAACGATGCATCCAAAATCAAAGAGATTCAAATTTTTGTGGCGGAAGAAAAACCCTTCACTACGGAAGAAAAATACAAATGGAAAATCGACTGATAGACTAGATTCTACTCCGTCTGAGGTGTTTTTTCATCCCCGGTCCATTTCGGACCGTAATTCCCTTTTCTGTCTTCGTGATTTCTTTCGATCCGCGGACTTTCAAAACTAAAATGTTGTTCTATATTTGTTTTGAATGGGGCGTTTTCGGGAGATTCGCCGTATTGTTTTAATTCCCGCCAAACAAGAGATCCGCGAGGGTGTTTGCCTAGCCTGCCTTCAAAACTGAGAATCTTTTCTATATCCGCCGAAACCGTATGATTTCCATCCGGGTCTTTATCCGCTTTTTTGCCGATCCAACCCGGTTCTTCCCAAGCAACCAGTTTTACGATTCGTTTCAAAATCATTTTTCTTGCATCTATATAGCGTGTTGTTTTGTCCAAGCCCGATCCGATTTTCACTTTTTCCAATTTTTTCGCATCGAGATTGTCAGGAATGATGATCAGTGATTTTTCAGGATCAAATACAGGGAATATATCTTCCGGATCGGAAATCCAATTGAATAAAAAGTTCCCAGCTTCCAGCTTCACCGTATAATTTTCGTAAGCGGATGTGGGATTTCCTCCGTCCGCACCTTTGTTTCCTTTGGCAATGTAAAGTATGGGATGGGAATTCAATGAATTGATATTTTGAAATGAAGTATCAAGCAGAACATGATCGTGTCCTGTCAGAAGAATTCGTTTCGGTTTTCCTTCTTTGGAAACCAAAATGGAATAAGATTCCAAATCTCCTTGGTGGACATTTCCGAAACTGGTTGGTCCTTCGTTAAAATCATACCATATCCAGTATGAGATAACCATATCTCCGTCGGCTTCTTCATACCAATAATTCCAATTGTCTCTAAAACCCGGAAGAGCTTCTTTTTGTGTACCGGAAACAGTAGACTTCGCATAACGAACATGATAATAAAGATGTGTGTCGCCTTGGTTTTTTTTCTCATCCGGAAAAATCATATACTTCCAGGACTCTTTTCCTGTGGAGTAACGACGGATGTCATTTCCCGGAAGAGGGTATTCTTCCGTGGAATAATTCGGGAAATACTTTTCTAAGTTAGTTGGTAATACTTTTTTATCTTTATGAAAAACCAGAATAGGAGAAAAGGTTTCGGCCAATTTCTTTTGTTTTTCATCAGGGATCGGATTTTCCTGGGATACAAAACGAAACGTATGGTTGATGGAAATGTCCGTTGTATTTTCTTCGTTGGTCACCCAGAAAGGATTGTGGCCGGGAGAGTACATTCCTTTGATAGGTTCGATTCCGGTGAGCTCAATGGAAAGATGGGTCCAGGAAAAATTTTCCATAGTCGGACGAATGGTAATGGAAGACGCAAGTCCTTGTGAAAGATGAGAGCTGGAGAGAGGGGCTTTCAGACAAACGGGAAGATTTTTTTTAGGCTGTGTTTTGTAAGCCTTCAGATCTTCGACGGAACAGTTATAAATACGAATTTGAAAACCTAATTTATCCAAGCCGGGTAACTTCGGCAAGTTATCTATCTTCAGATTGAAAAGAAAAGAATCCGGCTTGGTTTTTTCTTTTGTCCACTGACCGGGCAAACAAGTCAAGATCAACAAACATAAGCTAGGTGCAAATAAGAAAGAAAAAATCTTGGAAGTGTTGTGTTTCATCTGATTTATAATATGAGAATTTTTAGGAATGTAAAACAGGAAAGAAAACCCCTGCAAAAACAGGGGCCTTTGAGATATCAGTAAATCTTATTCAGATTTCTTTTTTTTGGCTTTTTTAGCCTTCTTAGCTTTCTTTCCCTTTTTTTCAGCTTTTTCTTTTTTACCTTTGGATGGCTTTTCGGCTTTCTCAGGTTTTACAGTTTCTGTTTCCATAGTAGGCTCTTCGTCAGGTGCTTCTGTTGCTTGTGCGAAAACTCCGAAGGAGAAGAAAGAGACAACTGTGAGAATAGCTAGAAATTTTTTCATTTTTATACCTCGAAATGATTGTGGACTCAATTTGAGACCTGTCTTTCCTTTCGACAATATAAAAATTTGCTAAAATTTAAGATTATTTTCCCACACAAAATTTGCTGAAAATACGACCTAAAATTTCCTCATTGTCTACGCGCCCGTTTACTTCGCCGATTTCTCGTAGCGCGGAATTGATTTCTTGAATATAAATTTCCGCTGGAGCGGATGACTCCAGGAGGCCCACGGCTTCCGCTAAATGATTGTAAATTGCTCTTATATGAAAACTTTGTCTCTCTTCCAATAGAACCACATCTTCCAACGCTTCTTTGGCACTGAGTCTGTCTTTTAGAAGGGAAAGTAAATCGCCAAGCCCCAGTTTGGTTTTACAGGAGACTTCCGCGATTTGGAAAGATAAGGATTTGCTATCTTCTTCCCATTCCTTTCGATTCCAGTCGGGATGAGGGATATCGATTTTATTTGCTACCAGAATGGAACCGGGAAGTCGGTTTCGGTATGCATTGATGAATTTTTTCCTGTCCAGAGTTTGAGAGACATCGATTAGAATCAAACGAAGATTAGCCGAATCTGCTTCCCTTTCACTCCTTTCTATTCCCAGGATTTCTATTTGATCTGAAGTTTCCCTTACACCCGCCGTATCTACCAAGCGGATAGGAAGGCCGTCGAGTGTAATATCTTCCGCTATATAATCCCTTGTTGTGCCGGGAATATCAGAAATGATGGAACGGTCTTTCCCTATGAGAAGATTCATTAAACTCGATTTACCCGTGTTTGGTGCTCCGAACAAAACCACTGTGGATTGTAATATCAGTTTTTCCGCGCGTTCGGAATTTTGTAATAAAGAGGAACATAAATCCCTTAAAGCGATCATCCTTTCTTTTCTTTGTTCCAGGCTTTCAAAAGTTAGGTCTTCCGTTGAAAAATCAATCTCCGCTTCGCATTCCGCCTTCAACGAAATCAAATCACTCCGTATTTTGGATGCGAGCTTGGAGAGTTCTCCGAAAACGTTCTTTTGAGAAAGTTCCAATTCATAACGGGAACGCGCTTCAATGAGTCTTCCTATGGCTTCCGCACCTGTGAGCGATAATTTTCCGTTGAGAAAAGCCCGTTTGGTGAATTCTCCGTGTCCTGCGGGACGGGCACCCGTTTGGAAGATTGCATCCAAAGCTTTTTTCAATAGGATGGGATTTCCATGTAAGTGGAATTCTCCCAGATCTTCGCCTGTATATGAGTTAGGTGCTGGAAAAAATAGAAATACGATTTGATCGAAGGGTTTTCCTTCGAAGATGAAATCGCAAAAGATCGCCGATCTTTTGTTTTCCATCAGGTAGGATTCAGTAAGTGGTGTGTTGTTTTTGAAAAGTAAAGTTGTGGCTATCTTGATTGTATTTCTACCGGAGATCCGGAGGATTCCGATCGCTCCGGGTCCGCTTGCGGTAGATAATGCTGCAATTGTATCAATCAAGCTCTTCTGAGTCTGCGAAGTCTTCTACAGGCAGACCTTTTTTAGAGGTATCTTCCAGATCTTTGTATTTGTGTTTGTCTTTCGCAGAAATCACTCTAACCCGTTTGAAAGTTCCGTTTCCTTCGGAGCGAGTGAATACTCTTTCGTCGTCTTGGATCGCCATATGAACGATTCTTCTTTCGAAAGGATTCATCGGATCCAAAAGTTTGGAACGTCCTGTTTTGATGACCGAAGATGCGATTGACTTTGCAAGTCGAATGAGAGATAACTCACGTTTGTCGCGGTAGGATTCGATGTCTAAAACGATTTTACGATTGTGACGGGTGCGAGGGTCTACCATCAGGTTGGCAAGGAATTGAAGAGAGTCCAAAGTTCCTCCTCTTTTCCCGATGATCAGTCCCGATTCCTTGCTTGCAAGTTCCACGTAGATTTTTCCGTCCACATCCCCCATTCCCACAACTTCCGCAGGAATTCCCATTTTTCGAAGGATGGTGATGATGACTCCGTGAATGATTTTTTCGGAAGGGATGTCCGTATTGGCAACAAACGCTCGTACTACGGCAGGCTTTTTCTGAGTGATCCCCAAAAAGCCGGACTTACCGGAATCTACTACTTCGAATTTGAGGTCGCCTGGTTCCAACCTCAATACTTCCAGTGTATATTCTTCAGCCTCTGATTTTGTTTTTCCTTCTGCTTCAAATATGTAATTATCCATATAATCTTTCCTTAAATACTATGATTACTTTTTACGTTTTTGTTGGTTTCTAAATCCCTTTTTGGGGATCGCACCGTTCGAAGACTCGTTCAATTGATTGGCCGGCTTCGGTTTGTTATCGTCCTTTTTACCGAACTTGTTCGTGTAAAATTGTTGGGCGATCGATAGGATATTTTGCATTGTCCAATACATTGTTACACCGGCAGGCATGGACCAGAAGAAATATAACATGATAAAAGGCATCATATACATCATCATCTTTTGGTTCGGGTCGGTGGAAACGGTAGTCATCTTGGATTGAACCACTTGGGTCGCTACCATGATGAGAGGGAGAACGTTGATGCTAAGAGCACCGATGAATACCAGTTTCGGTGTGGTGAAAACTGTATCAGGCTCACTCAAATCCTTGATCCAAAGGAAAGGAGAATTCCAAAGATCCACAGTGTCCGAGAACGCAGTATAAAGGGCGATAAAAATCGGAATCTGAATCAGCATCGGCAAACAACCGGACATCGGATTGGTTCCGTTCTTTTTGTAGAGTTCGATCGTTTTTTCTTGTTTGAGTTTCGGATCATCCGCATACTTTTCGTTCAGAGCTTTGATCTGAGGAGAAAGTTCCTGCATCTTTTTCATGGACTCCGCTTGTTTTTTGTTCAGCGGATAGAATGCAAGTTTGAATAGAATCGCAAAGATAACGATCGCCCAACCGTAACTTGGAATCACAAGATAGATTTTTTTCAGAACCCAAATGATCGCGTTACGGAGAGGAGTCGTAATACCTTGATTAAACGATTTGTTGAGTGAATCACTGAGTCCCGCAAAAGGAGATTCTTTATTGATGATCGGATCGAATTTGCTGTCCCGAAACGCAGTCCCGTCCAGCTCTCTGACTCCTACGTAAGCTGCATAATCCAAATTGACCGATTCGCCCGGAGCCAATTTCCAATCGTCATAAGCCAAAAGAACACCTGTTTCATTTCCTTTTCGGTTGTCCAAAAGAACTCCGGCAGGTTTATGTGTGAGCGGATCGAGAACAGCTATGAAATAACGACTTCCCGTTCCTACGAAATCGACTCTTTCGTTGATCCCTTTTTTGATTTCGAATCTTTCGTCTTTTCCATCGCTGGAACCGAATAGATTATCAAAAAATCCGATCGTGGTAGTGCCGTCTACGTGGTCTTTGAATGATCCGTCCAGGTAATAATAACGGAAGTAATGCGCAGTGTCTCTATCGTTGAACTCTTCTTTTCCTTTTAGAATGGGACCGAGAGAACCGAAGGATCGGAAAAATGCTTCTGAACTGGAAGAAGCCAGAGTCACTGTTTCTTTGCTTAGGTTCTTAAGAGTTAAGTTGAATTTGAAATAATTTTCCGTAGGGAAAAATTGAAATTTTTTCTGGATGAGATATTTTCCATCGAGAGAAGGAGCTTCGAATGTAATTGTTTTCGTAGAAGCATCGTAAGAAGAAGCAAAGTTGACTTTGTTGTATCTGGAATAAGGAATTCCGTCTTTGTCTTCTATGATATTGAAATCAAACCCTTCGAAACGGGAAAGTTCCACGGCACGTTCGATTTGTCCGTCAAAGTTGACTTCGAATTTCGGATCTTTTGCGATGATAAAATCGGAACCGTCCGCTTCCTTATGATTGCGAATGTAATATTCGGTGATCCTTCCGCCGAGACTGGAAAAACTGACTAAAAACGAATCCGTTTTGATATTATAAGTTTTGATATCTTTGGGATCGATTGCGGAAGGTTTTGTTTGCGCATCCGCAGGAGGAAGGTCTTTGTTTTTTGCGGCTTCCTTGACACTTGCCTGATCCGTTTCTTTTTTAGGATCGGCTGTAACGGGTGTTACTTGAGTTTTGGGAGCTTCCGGTTTTTGCGGGAAGAAGAAATAATTGATCCCCATCCATGCCGCGAGGCTGATGAATAGAGCAAGAAAAAGTCTGCCTTGTCTGGCTGTGGTATCGTTTTGCATAATTTAACTCTTGTTGGTTGGTTTAGGGAGCGGATCGAATCCGCCTTCGTGTAACGGGTGACATCTGGAAATTCTGCTTAAGCTCATTCCGAATGCTTTGAAAAAGGGATAGGTTTGAAATGCTTCTTTTGCATATTCCGAACAACTGGGCGTAAAGCGACAAGCAGGCGGAAGTATCGGAGATACAAATTTCTGATAAAGAAATATGAGTAGGAGGGCGATCCGATTCATTGAGGTTTTTGAAAGATAGAAAGAAAAATTTCTTCTCTTTCCTGCGGCAGTTTCCGTGCAAAATCGATATGAGCTAAGATTGCAATGTCATTGCCTGCGGGAAAGGCAGACAAATGCAAACGAACCAGTTCCTTCAAGAGTCGTTTCGTTCGATTTCGGTCTACGGCTGATTTGTGGGACCTGTCGGGACAGAATAAAAAGTAGGTGTTTTCCGTCCCGTTCTTGCGGGAAAGAAAGCTAATAGGAAACCTACCTACTTTTTTGGCACTACGAAAGAGTTCTTGGATCCTCGATTTATTGCAAAGAGTCTCCGAAGGAAGCTCCTATCCTAGAACTTTCTCCCGATTTTCTCGTCGGAGACAGTCAATTTGTGGCGACCTTTCTTTCTGCGGTTGCTGATCACATTTCTTCCGCCTGGAGTTGCCATTCTTGTTCGGAAACCATGAGTTCTAATGCGTTTCGTGTTGCTCGGTTGGTATGTACGTTTCATGAAAATTACCTAATTTATATATAATCGCGGAAAAAAAAGAGTCTTTTGAGAAGACTTTTGGTACCAATCTGGAAGTCAAGGGCGAAATCGGATTTATTATTAAGATTTGTTTTTCACGAGGAAAACCCCCGATTTCCCTTCATTACTGTATGTGACATAATATCTTGATCGATTTGAGCCCTTTTTTACAATCACTGCCTGCGCGATCTATGGGAATTTCCTTATTTTGCGGTTCGAAGAAAATTTTTTCCTACGATGCAAAACCGAAAAATATCCTTGTTAGGTGGGCGCTTCGGATCAATCTGCATTGTTGGAATCCTATCAGGAACGACCGGGCTCTTCGCTCCAATTTTCGCGTTCCGCGAAAGATTTCCGCTTCGATCCCTAGCGCGGGGTGTTTCCGGGATGGGAAATAATACTTGTTAAATGGATTTGCTTACTATTATCATGTAATATACTTGTTTCAAGGATCCTGTGATTTTCAAATCTCGGTTTCTTGTCCTCTTTGTAATCTTCTAGCGTCAGTTAAATGCCTGGATTCTACACATTCCTTGAAAAAGTTTAAGGAATGTGAAATGAACAAATATAATATTGTTAGAATACTACTTGTCGTTGGTTTGCTGAGTGTAATTGCTTTCTACATTATCTTTTACGATTTTCTGAAAGAGGCAACCATCGTTACGATCTCCATTTTATTCGGATTTATTGTCAACGAGATCGTGTACAATACGAACAAGCAAAGATATCAAAAAAGCAAAGAGGCGTTATTCAGATTATTTCCTAAACCCTTTATTCCTAAAAACTATTATATAGAAAATCATAAAGCGATTATAAGAATAAAGAAATATTTCAAAACGGTAAAAGCAAAAGAAATTAAAGGAAAGTTTAGGGAAGCGCTTCACAATTTGCATTTGGGTCTTAAAACCATCTCCGAACCGATATTACTTGAATCTCTCTCCATGCTCCTTTATTCCAACGGAGAAATTCATAAAGCAATTAAAAATCTTAAATCAATGAAGACTACGGATACAAAGTCCGAAAAAAACAAATACAATCTATTGAGCGTCTGCTATAATAAAATAGGAGATTATCATCGTTCCATTCAATGTTTAACTAAAGTTTCGGAATTACTTCAAGCTGTTGATATAAGAGAAAGAGTTCGGAATCTTGCGGATAAGGCCGAATGTTATTATAACTTGGACGAAAGATCGGAAGCCAGTCCGAATATCAGAGAAGCCTACAGAATTGCAAAAAAGAATAATTATACCGAAGGAAAACTCTACGTACATAGAATTTTATTGAATTATTATCAAAAACAAAACGCGATTACGGAAATAGCTAAAATACTTACTTCCACATATGCACTTTTAACAAACGAAAATATCGACAAATTTGATGATTATGGACTTATCTCCGCCAATGCTATCTTTGATTTCGAAAGAACACTGGTTTTAGATCTGCTTACGGATGATAAAATCCGACAATCGATTTTGGATCAGGAATTTTCCAATGATGTGCTGGAGGACCTTAAAAACTTTTTTATCAATAGGGAAGAAAATAGTAAACAGATTCAAGAAGCAATCACTAACAATCTAAAATCGACTGCATTGAAAAACTTAGATAAACTGAATTTATTATCAGCTTAACTCATTCGAAGAATCACCAGCGAAGCAAGGGTAGGGGATTTTAATATTGCCAGTGTGATTATATCTCTAGGTGCTTTTGAGATTACAAAGCAATTGTTATACAGTGGTTGGATTCATTTTGTCGGTAAAGGATGCACAGCCCCTTTGCTCGGTCTTCGACACATTACCGTCGAAGCACGATTTCATTGACTTTTCGCACTAATTCCCGATAATTTACATATGAAGGTAGAAAGCAAACAAGAATTGATTCAAAAGCTTTCCGATGCAAAGCCTAAGCTGGAACATGATTTTGGTGTTTTACAAATTGGCTTTTTTGGCTCTTTTGCAAAAGACAAAATTAATTCTAATAGTGATGTCGATATTTTCGTGGATTTGAGAAGCCCTGATTATGATTCTTTCGCTGGCCTTCAAATCTTTCTTGAAAAACTTCTTGAGAGAAATGTTGATTTAATTAGGAAGAGAAGTCAAATTAAGGTCTCTTTCTTAAATCGTATCCAAAAAGATCTTATTAATGTCTGAAGAAATTATAGAGAGATTGGAATTTATATAAAACTACTGTAAATCTTATCCTAAAACAATTCAAAGATGTATGAACACTTTACCAACATCGCTGCGGGATTCCCAATGCAATAAAATTGGTATAAGACTTTAAAGAAATAGCATGACAGTTAAAGGAAGGTCAAATGAAAGAATCAAAAATTTTTACAATGTCCTTTGCCAGTGTTTATCCTCTCTATTTGCAAAAGGCTGAGAGAAAAGGCCGAACCAAATCGGAAGTGGATCAAATCATTTTTTGGCTCACCGGATATAATAAAAAAACCTTGGAAGCACAGCTAAAGAAAGAAACCAATTTTGAAGATTTTTTTGACCAGGCACCGCATATAAATGATAATGTTTCCCTCATTAAAGGTACTATTTGCGGTTATCGAATAGAAGAGATGGAAGAAGGGCTTATGCGAAATATCCGCTACCTTGACAAATTAATCGATGAATTGGCAAAAGGGAAGGCTATGGATAAAATATTAAGGAAATAGGATCACTCAGTGAATAAAGAATAATTTATCTCTACTTCGTATAACGCGATGAAGTAAAAATCTCATTTTAAAGATAACTGAGAAGAAAGAAAAATTCTTTTTTCTTGACAACTTGCTTCAAGCTCATAGTATTATGAAATCTTTCCCGGTTGGTGAACTAAAATCACATTTTTCTGAAGTGTTAGAATACGTTAAAAATGGAGAAAAGGTAGGTATACTATTTGGGAAAAATAAAAAAACAATTGCAATGATTGTTCCCGTTCCTCAAAAGACTGATTCAAAAAGAAAGATTGGGATTCTTGATGGAAAAGTTAAAATCTCATTTGCAAAAGATTTTTCTATCTCTGAGGAAGAGTTCTTAAGTATTTAAATGCCTTATACTTTAGATACCCATGCTCTACTCTGGGTTATTGGTGATTCAAAACAACTAAGTAAAAAGGTCGCTCTGATCATTGAAAACCAAGAAAATAAGATTTTTGTAAGTTCTATATCATTATGGGAAATTTCACTAAAATATAAATTAGGAAAACTTAATCTTTCCGGTTTTAAACCTGAAGATATTCCAAAATATCTTGAAAAATTAAATATTAACATAATAGAACTAAATCAAGAAGATGCATCTTCCTATTATAAATTAAAAGAGGATTTTCTCAGAGATCCTTTCGATCGAATGCTCATCTGGCAATGTATTTCTAGAAAATTTACCCTAATTTCGAAAGATGCAGAAATGAAAAAATATAAAATTTCCGGTTTAAGAACTATTTGGTAATTGTTTACTGCGTTCATTGTTCCATCATAGAAAGATTTATATTTCGTTAAAAAATCCAAGATCGGATAAAAACGACTTATTCAAGTCTTAAATTCTAAATTTATCAATAAACCACATACACCTAAACTTATTTCAAACTTGTAGAAATCAGTAAAGATGCATCTTGGTTCATAAAAATATTTTTGCCATGATGAAAGTTTTTTATTTCTATCGTATGAAATCCCGCATCAGTGAGTAAGGATTTTAAATCCGTATGTGTGAATCCATTATGCACAGTCGGGTGATTGATTTTTTCATTTTTATCAAAATCAACGATGATTAACTTTCCATTTGCATTTAAGACCGAATAAAAATGCCCCAGTATCTTCTTAACATCCGGTACATGAAGAAGAACGAGCGAAACTACGATTATATCCGCTTTCAAATTTGAGGTGATTTTGGTAAAATCCGAGTGAATGACTTCCGCATTCTTTATGTTATTTTGAATGATCTTTGTTTTCACTATCTCCAGCATTTGTTCCGAAGAGTCCATGAATAAAAGTTTATCAACCAGAGGAGATAACTCTAGTCCGACGAGTCCGGTGCCACATCCGTAATCCAGTAGCGATTTATTTTTGCCCTCTTTTAACTCCGGTTTTATCGCATTCACGATGATTTGCGCTAATTCTTTTCTTTCCTTTGTATCATAATTGTTTGCAATCTGATTGAATATATTATTATCCATAAAGCCATTCTTCGGTTTTTGCTTAAATTAAGAGAGTATTTCTCTTACTGGAAAAGGCATTCCGCGCCAACGATCGCAGCGGAAATCAAGTAAGTGATCTACTTTTAAAACAAGGAAATCACTTCTAGCGGTAACGTAGGCCAGCGCTTATGTCACTTTTTCGATCTTATTTTCTTTTTAAAAAATCATTCCCTTCCATCTCATTTTTAAAAATCCTGTGAGGTATGTCTCAAACCCCACATCCCAAATCGCCGAATGATTCTGCCGTCGAAACCCGTCATGTAGTGATGCCGGATCATGCAAATCATTATGGAACTGCTTTCGGTGGAGCGATCATGTCCTGGATTGACCTAATTGCCGTTATGGCAGCACAGAGACATTCGGGCAGGGAGGCGGTCACTGCAAGTATTGACCGGATCAATTTTATTTCACCCATTCAGATCGGAGATCATGTTCATCTGAAAGCAATGGTCAATTATGTAGGAAAAACTTCGATGGAAGTCGGCGTGCAAGTGAATCGGGAAAACCCGTTTACGGGGGAAAGTGTTCGAGCTACAACCGCCTATTTGTCGTTTGTTGCTTTGGATGAAAATAAAAAACCTGCCCCGGTGCCGGAATTGATTTTGAAAACCCCTACGGAAATTCGCCGATACGAAGAAGGAAAATTAAGGATAGAAACGGCAAAAGAACTCGCTCGGAAAATCAAAGATAGTAGAAAATGAACAATGGGTAGTTTCTTCTTTTTTAAAAACGGCGTTTCCTTCTAGAAAATATACTAATATACTCTTTCCTGAGGTCAGACAATGAAGATGAAGCTTAATGAAGATGAAAAAAGAATAGAAACTTCAATTGAGAAGAATGAATGGGTTTCCGTTGAGAATAAAAATCTCTATCTTAAGAAGTTGAAATCTGCTGCTAAAAATACCCTACTTAAAGATAAGAGAATGAATATTAGAATTGCTGGTAAAGACATTCAACTTCTAAAAACGAAAGCCCTTGAAGTTGGTGTTCCTTATCAAACTTTAGTTTCTAGTATTTTACATCAATACGTCACAGGAAAATTAAAAGAACATTAACATGTGCTTATAACTTCTTCTTCTCTTAAAAATAAGGAAGGTAAAAAGAAAAAATGCTTTCGGCAGCGCAAAGGCATTTAGGAGATTATGTTAATTTAGATTCCTAAGCTTGTTATGATTCCCTTCGCTTGTTCCACGAACAAATTTTCTTCTTCTTCGGTATAAGGGACAAAGATTCCTTTTTGAAACCGAACTGCTAGATGAGCATATTCAATACACCCTGCTACAGTTAACTCCGGTTTGGCCTTTCCTTCGTAAATTTTTATATCTCCGTTATTTGGTACAACCAAAGATCTCGGTGGGATTTTTTTTCCTCCCCGAATCATACAACCTGCTGCGATCTGACAACCATCACCTATCACTGCTTTATCGAGAACGATGGAGCCGATACCCACAAGCACACCCCGCCCGATCGTGCATCCGTGGATCATTACATTATGCCCCACAAGACTCCAGGCTCCGATGGAAATGGGAGAACGAGAGTCGGTATGCAATGTGGAATTGTCTTGGATATTTACATAATCCCCCAATGCGATTTGATTCATATCAGCGCGTAAGACGGCTCCCGGCCATAAGGAAACGGATATGCCGAATTTTAACATTCCAAACGCAGTTGCCTGGGGATGGATAAACGGATCTGAGAATTCAGGAATTTCGGAATAGTTCATAGATGAGTGTCATTCCATTGTGATTTTCGAATTGTTTCAAATTTTTTAAATATTTGGGAACCTTTTCTTTTCATTTGGGTTTAATCATTAGTAAGGAGCAAAAATGAAAGAATTCCCCGTAAAGACGATGTTTTTGGTGACCATGTGCACTTATATGAGTTTGAGTGCCGAGCCTCCACAACCGCCTCCACCGGGACCTTTTATGGGACCACCACTCGGTATCATTTTTCCTTTCCCGGATCCGGAGGGGAAGGAGTTCGAAAAATTAGCGCAGGATCTGAAACTTACCAAAGAAAAAAAAGAAAAGATCAAGTCTTCTTTGGATAAAAAAGAGAGTCTTCTAAAAGAGAAAGTGGACAAAATGTCACCTCTGCATGAAGATCTAAGATCCATTTTGGAATCCGAAAAGGTAGATTTAGCGGTTGTTAAGTCAAAGCTTCAGGAAATCAGCAACACTCAATTGGATATCCGTATGATTCAAATCCAGGGAAGGCTTGAATTTGAATCGCAATTGAATCCGGAACAAAAAGATACACTAAAATCCATTAACAAAAAACGTATGGAAACCATGCGATCCCGAAAAGAGCCCTTTCCCGGCCCTGATCGTTTGGAATGTGTAGAACCTAAAAAATGACGGAAAACGAATTAGTTCATTCTATCGAAGAGAGTAAAACGACTGTTCTTCGGGCAATTCACAAGAATCTGCCCGAGGATCTTTTTTCTTTCGTCGAAGATGTGACTCAAGAGACTTACTTAAGATATTATCTTGCTTTTAGAGAAAAACCTCCGTTATCGGGAGAGTCACTTCACAAATGGCTTTATGTTGTCGCACGCAATGAATGCAGAAGAGCTTGGAGAGATAATAAAAAAGCTGGAAGTCTGCCGTTCCAAATGTCGGATGATCTTACAGGAATAGAATCTTTGTATTCGTTTCCCACAGTGGAGATTGATCACGAGAATAGGGATAAGTGGGTGAGGGCGCAAATCAATGAATTGCCCGAGCCGTTTCGTCAAACTACATTGTATCGTTTGGCGGGACATAAAGTGAATAAAATCGCCCAACAATTGGGAGTTTCCGCGGGCACTGTAAAGTCAAGGCTTGCTCGGGGACGGGAAATGCTTGCAAGATTAATGAATAAAAATCAAAAAGAACAGGAGCTGGATTTATGAACGAAAATTTGAAATCTAAATTAGACCAAACCATTGATCAATTGATCCAAGATCCGCAATTTTCGAAAAGGGTCGCTTCGCGGGTTTTGAAAGCGGCGGACCAACAATTAATGCCTGCCAATAACGGCTTTCCTATCAAATGGATTTATGCGGTCGCAAGTGCTTTCTTTTTTGCTATTGGGATTTCTCAATTTTTAAATTTTGAGATTGAAGAGGAAAATTACAGTCCTCTGTCCCAAGATTCTGCGATAGAAATTTCTGCCCCTGAAAAATCGGAATCTTTATGGGAACAAACGGATTCGATTATACTTACTACCTTCGGGTCCCGCTAGTCATTTCAAACAAAACTATCAATCTCACATCCGACGATTGTAATATCGTCTTGGTGTGAGTTCTCCATAGTGAACTCTTCCAGATGTTCAACAACCGATCGAATACTTTCATCTAACGAAAGTTTATCTGATTCCTGTAGAATTTCATAAAGACGGTTTTCTCCGAAAATCTCACGGGATTTATTGAATTGTTCGAACGCGCCGTCCGTATAGAGATAGATACGATCCCCTTCTTCTAAAAAATATTCCGTACATTTATAAATGGTATGATCCATAAGGCCGATGATTTTCCCGGTTCTCGGCAGAATTTTTTTCTCACCTGCGCGGATATGGATTTGATCCGGATGACCTGCCGATGCAAAATAAAGTTTTCTTTTTTTCAGATCAATGTCGCAGACTGCGCAGGTAAATATGGTTTGTACATTATGATACTTATTGATAAAAATTTGATTCAGATGAAAGATAAGATCGTTGGGAGAATCATACATAATCTTTAAAGATTCGTATTCCGCTTTGATCGCCATCGTTATGAGCGCGGCTTGGATTCCATGACCAGTTGCATCCGCGATGAAAATCCGGTAATGATCGGAATCTACCTGAGTCATATCGTAAAAATCACCGCCTACTTCATTCATGGATTGATAAAAAGATCCGAATTTGATACGACTATCGCTGATCGTAACTTGCGAAAAGAAGGTTTGTTGAATTTTTTTGGCAACATTCAAATCCTTTCGGATATTGAATAAGGACTCATCCAGAATTTTAGTTCTTTCTCTTACCTTTTCTTCCAACGTGATCAAAGCTTCTTCTTGTGTTTTTACCTTTTCCTCTTTCAATTGATTGATCTTGCTTGCCAGTGCTAGGGAAAGTATACCCGCTTCCAAAGTAGAACCGATTTGATTGGAATAGATTGTGATTAGATTTGCAGGCAACAATCCGTTTTGCATAAGAGTGTATAACAAAATACCTACAAGCAAAGTACTCCATCCCAATAGAAATAATTTTGCCCGTTTGTTTCCCGAATTATAATTCAATAGTGCAACACCAAATACGGAAACTACGAATATTTGAGCGATCAGATTTGCAATTCGAACCAGATAGTTTAAACCTAAAAACGGAAATCCGAAGAGTAAGTATAAGAAGGTTATCAATATAAGAAACCAAAGGATCAGATGGGAACGAGGATTGAAATCTTTTAAGTTTAACGATTGTTGTGCGAATCTCCATCCGAAAATGACGGAAAAACAAATGATGAAACTCCCGCTTCGGTTATGGATTTCAGGATGATCGTAAGTTAAAAATTGATTGAGGATTCCGTTTAAATAGGTTTGAACACATAGATGTGTAAAGATGGAAACGGAATAGAGTATATATACCCCTTCTTTCAGAATAAAATAGATGAATAGATTGTAAAGAACCATGATGAAAATGGTCCCGTAGAAAAAACCGAGAATCATATTTTCACGATTTTCCTTCAAATAGAACGCTTCTTTGGTAAAAAAACGAAGCGTATAACTGATATTTGACGTTGATTTTGTTTTCACGAAAAATATTTTTTGTTCTCCGATAGGCCAGTCCATTTCGAAAGCCACCGATTTGGAAAAAGTATCCCACTGTGTATGAGGAATGAAATCTCCTCCCTGTTTGATCGGTATGGTGTTTCCTTTTTCGTAAACGATCACTTCATCCAAATGCGCGTTACCCAAATCGAAAATAATTTTACCGGAAGAAGAATGATTGGTCGCTTCGATTCGCAGCCAAACCGCTTCCGATCTGAATCCGAAAGCAAGATTGTTTTTTAAAACAGGAGTAAAGGGAATTTTTCCATCCGAATCCGAAACCAAATAATTCAAGTTATAAAAGGAAGATGTTTCCGTTATATAACCGATCTTTTGCGGAATGAATGTATCGTTCTTAAGATATTTTCGAATTTGTAGTTGGGTGCAGGAAACAATGAATAAAAAAGGTATGACCCTAACCAATCGAGAAAACATAAGTCTTCTCGATTGAATTCATAAATTCGGCTTTGTCAAAGAAAATTTAGCGAAGGGTCAATCCCGATTTTTCCGCAAGTTTCACCAACTCATCGGAAAGTTCTTTGAATCTTTCCTGGGTAAAAGTTTTTTCATACGACATAAGGCGAAACCTGTATGTCACTGATTTTTTTCCTTCACCCAAATTGCCTCCGCGAAAAATCGTATGTACCCAGCCGGTTTCCATTTCAGGAATGTTTTGACTTTTTACCAGGTTCAGATAATGATCCGTAGATTCCGTTTCATTCAATAGAATGGAAAGATCCAATTGACCTTGAGGGAAAGAAGAAGGTGCTTTGAAATGACTTTGTCTTCCTTCTTTTTCCCAAACTTCCAAAAGATTCAACAAATTGATTTTGCCGACGAACGCCCGTTTCTTGAGGTCGTATTTGTCTGCAAATCTGGAATGTAAGATTCCCATCTCAATGATTGTTTTGCCTTCAAGCTTATAAGAGAGCCCCGCGTTCGGGTGTAAGTAAGGAAGATTTTCCTTTGACCAGAGACCGGATCTTATATTCAATACTTCGAAAATTTGAGATATTTTATGTCTAAGGGATACAAATTCGGAATCAATCGTTTGATAATCGTTTTGTTTTGCGGAAGAAAGACTGATAAAACCGATCCAACGATTTTCGGAAGCGAGGTCTTTTTCGTTTATCTTATGATAGGTGCGACCGATTTCAAATAAATCGACGATATCAAAACGATCTTGGTTGCTTGCCGCTTGTTTGATGAGTCCCGGCAAAAGGGAAGCTCTGAGAACGGAATATTCTTCCGGCATTTCGTTTGCAATTCCCAGAATGTTTTTTTCCTTTTCCCCTTCGATTTGTGATTCTTGGGTAGAAGAAAAAGAATAATTATATACTTCATGGAATGTAAGGTTGTTTGCAAAAAATGCCTTCGTCCTTCTTTCCAATTCCCGCAAAGGATTTCGGATGGGAGTCTCCACTGCCAAAGCCAAAGGTTGAACCGGAATGGAAGCATATCCGATGGTGCGTCCGATTTCTTCCACTAAATCTTCAGGTATAGTGACATCATAATTTTGACGGAACTTGGGAACTTCCACTTCGATGGAATCTCCCGATGTTTTTACCGCAAATCCGAGTCTTTCCAGAATCTTTTGGATTTCCGCAAGGCTAATGTCTTTGCCAAGTTTGGAATGAAGAAAACGCAATGTAGTTTCTATGATTACTTTTTTAGAAGCGGTATGATTGAATCCTTGCGGTTCAAAACCTTTTGCCTCCGGATTTCCATTCTCGCGTAATAATTGTAAGGCGCGCGCAATTACAGGCAGGCATGTAGAAGAATCCAAACCTTTTTCATAACGGACGGCGGATTCGGAACGAATGGAAGTTTTTCGAATGGATTTACGGACATCTTCTCTTTTGAAAACTGCCGATTCCAAAACCAAATCCACAGTGCTTTCGCTCACTGCACTGTCTTTTCCTCCCATCACACCGGCAATGGCAACAGGATCGGAACCGTTTCGAATTAATAGTATATCGGATGTTAATTTTTGATCGGAATCATCCAAAAGTGGGAAGGATTCGTCTTGTTTTGCAAAATCAACTTGGAACTCGGTCGATTTTAGCTTGGCTCGATCAAAGAAATGAGTCGGTTGACCAACTTCTAACAAAAGATAGTTGGAAACGTCTACGACATTATTGATGGATCGGATTCCGCATTTCTCCAAACGAGATTTGATTTTTAAATGGGAAGGAGCGATTTTTATTTTGGGAATGGACGCGACGTTATAAGAGTGAGCGTTCCCATTTGTTTTTACCGTCAAACCGTCGTTTCCTTTTTGAAAATCTTCTTTCGCAGAAAGCGGTTCGAAATGAAGAGGGATTTCCAATTGGGAAGAAAGTTCTCTCGCGAATCCGAAGTGGCTCCAAAGATCCGGTCTATGTGTAATGGATTTGTTGTCGATGGTAAGAATAGTGTCTTCCCAAGCGAATAGTTTGCGGATGGAAATTCCCAGTTCCGTCGAGCTTGGAAAAATCAAAACCCCTGAGGAAACTTCCGCAAGTCCCAATTCCTTTTCAGAACAGTACATTCCTTCGGAAGGAACTCCTCGCAGTTCGGAAGATAAAATTTCTTTGCCGTCTAGCTTTGTTCCCGGAAGTGCAAGTGGAACGATGTCGCCTTCTTTGACATTCGTGGCACCGGTCACAATCTGGTATTTTTTTTTGCCGTCTGTACATTCGGTGACTTGCAGTTTTTCGGCGTTGGGATGTTTGGATAATGAAGAAATTTTTACAGTAATAACCGAGCTTAGGTGGTGTTTGTATTCGTCAATATCGTCTATCTCGCAGACGGATGTATTGATCTTTTCAATGACAACATCGAAAGGAACAGAATTTAACGGAAGAAAGTCGTTTAGCCAATGAAGAGAGAGTTTCAAGCGGTTTCCTTAAGTGTAGGAAACCGAGAGATTAAGAAGGGGTCAATCCGAAATTCCGAGCTTTTCCTTAAGAAATTTGATACAATCGGGACCGGAAAGGGGTCTTGAAAAGTAAAAGCCCTGAACGGAATCGATTCCATCCACAATCAATCTTTCCACTTGTTCCTTAGTTTCCGCACCTTCCGCGACTACACTCAAACCTAAGTTATGCGCCAGATTGGCAACCGCATGGACGATCGTATCGGAGTCTTTGTCGATCGTAATTTCGGAAACGAAGGAACGGTCGATTTTCAGGCAAGAGATAGGAAGACGTCTTAAATATCCGAGAGAACTGTATCCAGTTCCGAAATCGTCGATCGCAATCGTAGCCCCCAGTTCACGAATTGCTTTCATGGTTTTCACTGCGGCGTCCGCATTTTCCATAAGGGAACTTTCCGTAATTTCCACTTCGAGGTCTTTGGCATCCACCCGGAAGAGGCGTAGATTTTCAGCGATGATGGAAATCAATTTTTCATGTTTGAACTGTTTGGTAGAAATATTGACCGCCATGCTGACTCCCTCGATCCCTTCTTCTCTCCAGAGTCGCAAAGTCTGGATGGCAAGTTTGAGAACCAGCTCTCCGATAGAGAGAATCATTCCGGTTTCTTCCGCGATAGGAATAAAAACATCGGGGGGAATCATTCCTCTTTCCGGATGATTCCATCGGATGAGAGCTTCCACTCCGATCGGTTTGTAGGTTTGCAGATCGATCTTTGGTTGGAAGAATAATGTGAACTGGTCCTTTGCGAGAGCCATTCTCATCTGGTTTTCGATTTCCAGTCTTTGAACAACTAACGTCTGTAACTCTTCCGTAAAGAATACATAACAACTTTTCCCCTGTTGTTTTGCCAGGTTTAGAGCGCTATCAGCATTTTTCAAAAGAGAATTGGAATCTTTCCCATCATTCGGGTACAAAGCGACACCGATGGATACGTTAACGAATATCTGCTCTCCTTCGATGACAAAAGGATGATTCATCGCATCGAGAATGCTTTCGCAAATGACTCCCGCGTCCCTCTCATTCATAAGGTCGGGCAGAACGATTGTAAATTCATCCCCTCCTTGGCGGGAGATCAAATCATAGGATCGTACGCTTTCTCTTAGGCGGTATGCCATGAGTTGAACGACTTTGTCTCCGAACTCATGGCCCCTGGAATCATTGATGAATTTGAAATTATCAATGTCGATTGCGAGAACTCCCACCCAGTTTTCGTGTCTTCTTGCTTCTTCAAATATGGGAAAAAATTTATCAATGAGTGAATTGCGGTTCGGAAGATTGGTAAGTTGATCAAAGAAAGCCATATAGGCTATCTTTTCTTCCGCTTGTTTTCTTTGGGTGATGTCGACAAAGGCTACTGCGAGACCGAAATTATCCAAAGGAATCGGAGTCGCTAGTATTTCAAACCAAGTTACTTTTGCATCTTTGATCAGCCCGAGTTCCATATTACGGATTACTTCTTTTTGTTTCAAAGCTCTCATCAGACTGGAATTGCGCGGATACATCTTGCTTCCGTTAGGTTGTAGTAATGTATACTTTCTTAAGTTCAGAGTCCTGTTTAAAGTTTCTCCGTCTTGTATGTCAAAATACTGTCTTGCCGTGCGATTGGTTTCCACTATTTTCCCTTTGGCGTCGGTGATGGCGATGCCCATGGGAAGATTATCGAATATGGATTTGTATTTTTGCTGTTGTAGGATGAATTCGAAAGAGATATCTTTTTGAATGGTGATATCTCTGTCGATTGCGATGATGATTTGCGATTCAGAAAGAGGAATCGCGAGCCACATGATCCATACATCCTCACCCGATTTCGTTTTCAGGCGGTGTTCGAAATTGATGATGGCTTTTCTGTCTCTGAGGTCGGTCAATGCATCTATCGATTGATCTCTGTCATCTTCATGGATTAAGTCGAACAAACTCCTTCCTACCATTTCTTTTTGAGAATATTCTAAAGAGCGTGCAAAACGTTCGGTGACGGAGATGAACTCTCCGTCCCAATTGAAAATTTGCAGACTATTCGGAAATTGAGATAGAATAGGGTATAATGAGTCTTCTAATGTTCTAGATGTATTTTCCGCTTCATTTCGCATGCAAATCTTTGCCTAAAAAATAAACTGCTTCGATCGATCCGGGGAACTCGAATCCCTCAAAAGGTGACCAACCGGACTTACTTTTTATCATGCTTTTCTCAAAGACAAAAGGCTTTTTTAAATTTAAAACGGAAAAATTTGCCGCATAACCTTCTTTAATCTCGCCAAAGCCCGATCCGAACTTTTCCGGTAAATACTGTTTGACAAAATCTCCAGGATTTTTTGCACAGATTCTTGCAATCGTTTGCAAAGGAATGTTAAGAACATTTATCATATAAGTTACAAATAATCCGTAAGTATCCAATTGTGAAATTCCGCTTGTTCCTTTTTTCTTTTCTTCTATACTATGAGGAGCGTGGTCCGTCGCGAGAAAATCGATATGACCGTCTAGTATCCCTTTTACCATTGCTTCCCTATCTTCTTTGCCGCGAAGAGGGGGGTTCATTTGAAACCAGCTTCGATTATCATCCGTTAGCATGGAAGTATCGAACATAAGGTGAGTCGGTGTTACTTCACAGGTAACATTCACACCTCGTTTTTTTGCATCTATGATTTTATTCAGGCCGTCTTTGGTGGAATAGTGGCAAAGTTTTCCCTTGAGATCGTATTTTTCAATCAGGGAAAGTGCAAAGTCGGTCGCAAGTGTTTCGGCTTCTTTCGGTCTACGTTCTTCGTGAGTGGGTTTATTTTTGTTTTCCGTCAGTATCTCTGGATCTTCGCAATGAAAACTCACATCCTGTCCCTGGTAATGCCGAATTGTATTTTCGAGACTGATGTTGTCTTCAAAAAACAATTCTCCTATGGAAGGTCCCATAAAAACTTTATAGGGAACTTTCTTTAATAAAGGTTTGGTGGTAGGACCGATTCCCGCATAAAGAGTGATATGTATCGGTGATTTTTTAGTAAGCGCGAGTTTCTCTTCGTAACTCTTGTCATCAATCGGCGGAACGGGATTATTCGGCATATCGGCAACATGCAAAACCGCTCCGTTTATTCCTGCATTTCCTGCTGAGACAAAATCTTCCTTATAACAATGTTTTCCACTGACATCTTCGCGTGCGTGAATGTGAATATCACCGAATCCCGGAAATATCACACACTCATCACCAAACAAACGTGCATCGGGATCAACGGATTTTTTTACTTCTTTGATTAGCCCTGCGGTTTCGTCAAAAACAACCGTGCCTTTGAATTCTTCCGTATGTGTTACGATTCTACCTGCGATTTTTCCCATTTGGTCGTTCCTAAGGAGTGAGTTATTTAAAATAAGTTAGGGAAGGAATATATTTCGAAGCGCACTGAAATTAAAAAGTTTCTAGATTTCTATAGATCAAAGCCAAAGTGTCCCCTGTAGTGATTCTATATTTTAGTGTGTAGAACAAATCGTTTAAAAATTGAGAAGATCTACTTTTTTGCTCATCAAAATTGATTCTCTTGCGGTTATTAATGGTTCGTTCCTGGTTTATTCTCGCTATGGCGATATGAAATGCTAATTCTTCATTCAGAAAATTTTGTGTTCGAGTATATCTTTTAATCTGCTCTTTGGCAACAACCGGTTTTAGCTTGCAAATCCAATATGTTAAATAACCGGCAATTTTGTATTCATTGATATTTTCAATTTCCTCCGGATGAAATTGTTTAATTCTTCTGACATCTAAAATATATCGCAGAGTGGCTTCGGTTGTAATCGGCACGGAGAGAAAAAAAGAATTTTTGAATTCGCTGGTTAGAGTATGATTTTGGCAAAGATCATCCCAGGTAGAAAAAATAAGATCAAGCCGTTCGGTTGCTTTTTCCAGCTCCTCTTGGGTAAGAATGTCAGTTGGAACTTTCATCCAAAAAGTCCGTAAGTTTGTAATTTGCTATTGAGTATTTTACTTCTTCTTTCCAGGTATTTGAATTGGAAGAGGATGCGCTATTGTCTAGTCTAACAACGACATCACGTAAATAATCTGGATCAGAAATTAACTGTTTAGCAAGTTCTAGGTCTTTTTGAATGCATTCGTTCATGAGAACTCCAAAATTATTATCTCAAACTTAATTGGTAAGTGTAAATTAAAATTCATTTTAATTCCCCTCTTAGAAGTACAATCAGAAATTAAAATCTTCGTTATAGAGATTATGTCTCTATCCGGAAATTCATCTCCACTTTTCCAAGATTTCCAGTATTTCGCTTCCAAACTTTTCTACTTTGGCCGGACCGATTCCTTTGGTCGCTTCCAGTTCGGAAAGAGTTCTGGGTTTCCTTTCCGCAATTCGTTTCAGAACAGGGTTTTGGAAGACCATAAACTTTTTCCATTTGAGCTGGCGGGATTTTCTGTCCCGGTAATTCATCAATTCACGTAATATCTGTGAGTTGACAGTAGGAGTTTTGGTTTTTTTTACCAGGCTTTCCGAATCGCCTTCTTTCCCAATTCTTTTCTTTACGGGAGAAAATTGGGGAAGGTAGAGTTTCGGGTATTTGGAGCCTGCGACCAGGATTTTCCTTTGTTCCGTCCAGGATTCCAATTTGGCTATGATTGCTTCTTCCGGGATATGTTTTAGTTTTGCGTGGAACGGGTTTCTTTCCATTCGGTAACGAAGTACATCTTTCGTGGTTTTACCGGCTAACGTTTTTGCTATGATGGTTTTTCCGAAGACTCCGGGATGTTCCGCTAAAAAATTCAGAATCCATTCCTCTTCATTCGGGTCGAATTCGTAGGTCCGTTTCTCTTCTTTTTTGCGTTGTTTGATTTCTTCCGCATGCAAAAAGTCCTTTCTGTCTTTTCCGTTTGTCGAATGGGAACAAATATCACAGGATCCGCAAGGTTCGATCGACTCTCCGAAATATTCGCAAAGTTGAACCTGTCTGCATTTTTCCTGATTGGCATAATCCTTGATATGTTTGAGTAAACTATCTCCTCCTTTGAAATTGCTTTCTTTGGAGATCATAAAGGCTTGGGTGGCAACGTCCGCGTTTTTATAAAACAATACACAGTCGGCCGGTTTGTTATCCCTTCCTGCCCGGCCTGCTTCCTGGTAGTAGGCTTCGAGAGAAGCCGGAACTTGGTAATGAACCACCAAACGTACGTCAGGTTGATCCATCCCCATTCCGAATGCGTTTGTCGCAACAAGGATGGGAACTTTTCCTCCTGTGTAAGCATTTTGAGTTCTTTCCCGGATTCCGTCCGTACGTCCCGCGTGGTACTTCCCCGCAGTGAACCCGAAGTCTTTTAGCAATTCAAACACTTCGTCCGTTTTTTTACGGGTGGCGCAGTAAACGATTGTACGTCCTGCAAATTTTTTATCATCCTTCCAAGGTTCCAAAAGTTCAAAAAGACGATCTGCCTTATCACGTTCCGTATTCGGATATTCCACGGAAAATTTAAGATTGGGACGAAAGAAAGTGGAAAGTACCATTTTGGGAAATTTCATTCCCAGGGCGGCTTGTACATCGGTTCTTACTTTTTCAGTTGCAGTCGCAGTAAGCGCCAAAATAGGAAAGTTAGGTGAAGGGTGCCTTTCTCTTAAAAAATGAAGCTGTCTGTACTCGGGACGGAAGTCATGTCCCCATTGAGAAACACAATGTGCTTCATCTACAACGAGAGAAAATAAATTCATTTCTTTGAATACTTTTAGAAAACTCGGGGAGAGCGCTCTCTCGGGGGAAATCAGAAGAACACGCAAAGATCCGTTTACCGCCTGTGCTATCGTTTTCATCTGCACCAATTCGTCTTGCGTGGAATTGCAAAATGCGGCCGGTATTCCTTTGGAGAGGAGGCTCTCCGTCTGGTCTTTCATAAGTGCGATCAAAGGAGAAATAACAAGAGTTAGTTTGTCTTTTTGGAGACTTGCCGGCAATTGGTAGATAAGGGATTTGCCCGCTCCCGTAGGAAGAATGGCAAGAGTATCATTGCCGGCAAGAACGGATTCGATCGCTTCCTTTTGACCGGAGCGAAACTGGCTGAAGCCAAATTGAGAATGAAGTGAAGTTAAAAGATCCAAACAGGGAATAGGATAAATCCAAACTGATTTCGGTCAACACCTAAACGGATAAGTAGGATGTTCGGGAAACGGTCCGGCGGAACCGGAAAGTATCAACAGCAAAAAGCAAATGAGATTCTAAAAATCAGGGGTTTTTTCACTTTAATAATTCCATCCCGTCTGAAACTTGTAATAACCATTCATGCTTTTTAATACTTTTGTATTCGTTCTATTCTTTATAGCAGTTTATGCGGTATTTCTCGTTTTCGGATACTTTGCCAAAGATCGTCCTTGGGCACTTCGTGCGCAAAATCTATGGCTACTTGCCGCATCCTATTTTTTTTACGGATGGTGGGAATGGTTTTTTCTCACTCTGATCTTTACCAGTACTTTCATCGACTACTTCGCTGCGCTTGGAATTCAACGTTCCAAATCCGTCACAGGCAAAAAACTTTTTTTAGCATTCTCCGTCGTAGCGAACCTAGGGCTTTTGTTTACGATGAAGTATTTCGACTTTTTTACTTCCAGTTTTGTATCGTCATATAATGCGTTAGTTGGTATTTGGGGAGGAAATCCTCTTTCCTTCAGTTCCATCATGGTATTGCAAAACTTTGTTCTACCAGTGGGAATCAGCTTCTATACTTTCCAAACCATGTCTTATACAATTGATGTGTATCGTGGTCAAATCGAACCCGAAAAAGATTTTTTTGATTTCGCACTTTTCGTAAATTATTTTCCCCAACTGGTGGCGGGTCCGATCGAAAGAGCCGTCGACTTACTACCTCAATTGAAAAAGCCCAAGTTTCCTACTTTGGATGTACTTCCCTTGGCAGCTTGGGATATCCTTTTGGGTTATTTTATGAAGGTCTATGTTGCGGACAATCTTGCAATGTACATCGACCAGGTATTTCTCGGCGGCAAGGGACTCTATCTTGCAAATCCGGGACTCATTACAACTGTCGACGGAAGTCAGATCTTCGTTGCTTGTCTCGGTTTACTGATGCAAGTCTATTGCGACTTTGCGGGTTATTCTTTCATTGCGCTCGGCACTTCCCGCCTACTTGGTGTTACATTGACAGTCAATTTTGAAACTCCCGAGTATTCCCGTAACCCGATCGAATTTTGGAACAGATGGCATGTAACATTGAATCGTTGGTTCCGGGATTATATTTATATTTCTCTCGGGGGAAGCCGTTTTGGAAAATTCAAACAACTTAGAAACCTGTTTATCATCTTTGTAGTCTCCGGATTTTGGCATGGAGCCAATTGGACATTTGTCACTTGGGGAACCATGCAAGGGGTTTATACCGTAGTTTATCTGGCTTTTTTCGCTCCTAAAAAGAAGGAAGAAGAAACGGATAACAAAATTACATTCAAATCCTTCCTATCCGGTACTGCGTCCCGTATATTGATTTATGTATTGGTCGCAGTCAGCGGAGTTGCATTTCGAAGTTACGACGGAAGTATGATGTTGCTTTATTTTCAAAAGGTATTTTGCTTTTGGGATTGGAGCCTTGCTCCTACCAACGGGGTGAAATCTTCCTGGATCTTATTCCAAGAGATGTTGAAAATCACTCTTCCTCTTTTTATTTTGGATGGAATTACTTATTTCAAAAAAGACAGATACTGGTTTTATAATTATCATTATCTCATACAGGCATTTATCTTCTGCGTAGTCGGATTTTTGATTCTGACCAAAGGTATTTTTGGAAAAGAGGTGATCTACTTTGCGTTCTAAATTTATCGGAATTCTATTCGCATTATCTTTTTTCGCAATACTCGAAATCGTTGTTCGATTAACGGATGTTTATTATTTCGAACAGCCCGAGATTTTTTTCGTAAACCTGAAGAAAAACTACGTGGAATCGGGCAAAGCCGATGCCGATATCGTTGTGTTAGGTGATTCCCGTTCCATGGCTTTGGAGGGATATTCTCCTAAAAATGACAAGGAATTCTCCGTGTACAACCACAGCCTCCCCGCAATGGGACCGAAGTACTATCGATTCTTTTTGGATAAATACCTGAAAGCGGGAAACAAAAAACCGAAAATGGTTCTGTTTGCCGCTTCACCTAAACTCTATTCGTCGGGGTACGGGCCTCCTCTTTACGATCCCAGCGGAAAAGTAGTCACTTCAAACGAAAGTATATCCCAATATATAGCCAGAAGATGGAGGGAAGGTTGGGAAAAAAATATCTTCCAATCTCCTAAAAAAGAAAATATCATCCGTTACGGCGGGAAACAGGATGATGCGGATCAAATTCTATGGGAATTTTTCGGACATAGATACCTTCACCAGTTTTCCATTTCCGAACTTTGGAATCAATACGAAGGTGTGGAAAGATTATTCATCATTTCCAAGGCGATTCCTCTTCTTTACCAATCCTATCGTTTTCACGGAGGAATTCGAAACCTGATCAGTTCTTCTCATTGGAAACTTTCCAAGGACTATCTCACCAAATCAAAGTTTTGTGAGGATTGCAAAAACGTGGAAGTAGGACTTTGTATGCCTCCTCATTCCCAAAGAGAAGACAATTTGATCATCCAAGATCAAATCGACCGTCATTTGGGTAAGTATAATATTTCCAATCGTGTGAATCCCCAGCTTGTAGCCTTGGCCAGAATCCAGGCAAAAGAAGAAGTTAAAAATATTTCACATAACACGGATATTTCGAGTTTTGAAAAACCGGATTATCTGGTTTTGGAAGAACTGATTGCTTACACGAAAGAAAAAGGAATCAGGTTCGGTTTTGTATATATGCCATGGATCCGGGAAAGAGAAAATGTTCCCGAGGTTCAGTACAAATTAGGCGAGCTCCGTAAATTTTTAAAAACTCATCCGGAAGTGGGATCTTTCTTTTTTCCCGATTCGGGTTATCCTATCGATTTTTTTGTGGATAATATCCATTATGATTGCAGGGGAGAGACCAGAGTGAATGAGGAATTTCATAATTTGATTTTACCTGAAGTCTTTCGTTTTTTGCAAAATAGAGAAAAATCCAATTGATTTCCCTTTTATAGACCTTCTAATTGAAAGACTCAAATGAAACTGAGAGGAATCCCATTCATGTTCTCTTTTAGAAGTATTCTTTCATCCCTATTGATAGGGTTTTTGCTCGTCACTTCCCTTTCCGCACAAAATCGGTACGGACTTTTCATCGGAAGCAATTACAAGGGCAATACCGCGAAGATCCCCGAGTTAGGCCTTTGTGAAGCGGATGCTACATTCCTTCGAGACAAGATCCAAAAAAAAGGAAATTTCAAAGATATCAAAGTTCTATTGGGCCAGATGGTGACCAGAGACAATATCAAAAATGCGATTTCCACCTTAGGAAAACAAGCGGGCAAAAATGATTCTGTAATCATCTATTTCTCCGGTCACGGTATGTATCAGAAAGATGCAAAAGCCAAGAACGGAATGCGTAATTATCTGATTTGTTATGATCGTCCCCATGTTTCGGATGAAGAACTCAATGAATTTTTAAGCGATATCAAATCTCCCAAAACGGTTCTTGTGATGGACTGTTGTTATTCGGGAGGAATTGCCAAAAAAGGAAAAAATACACGAGGTGCTTCGGATGTACCGATTGCACAAGGCAACGACGGAGTGGTGCGCCAGAATCCGGAAGATTATTTTTTCCAAGACAAGGCTGTAATTTCTTCTTCCGATTCGGATGAAACTTCCATCGAAGTGGGCGGATCGATCAACCATGGTATTTTTACATACAACCTGGGATTGGCTTTGGACAAAGCTGACTTGAACAATGACTCCGTGGTCACTGCACTCGAAGCCTTCTTTGTTGCAAAAGACGATACTGTCAAAATGGCAAAACAGTTCAATCACCAACAAAACCCGCAAGTATCCGGGAATGCAGCAGGGATTTTTCTAACCGGTTCTCCCAAACCGCAAGATCCTCCTCCGCCTCCACCGAATATTGTGATCAACGAGCCGATCAAACCTCCTGAAACAAACAATACGAATAACAACACTACAAATACGAACAACAACCAAACACCGGTTACTCCGGAACCGGAAACAGTTCCTGCGAATGACACTACGGTTCCTATTCCTCCGATCGTAGAAGTAGAACCTCCTGTTGTACCTTCGATCACGACGGGGGATATATTGATTCGGACTTCCATCATCAAAGACAAATCTTACGGAGGTGTGGCTTCAAAGTCCCCTTACGATTTGTTGAACAAACAAGGCAAACTCAGTTCTTCCAAAGGAACTGCCGAAGACAAACTGAGAAAGATAAAGGTGCTTGTGGATGACCAAGAATACAAATCCACAGTCACTACGGAAAAATCCAAAATTTGGGGAGCAATCACGAAAAACGGAACTTTGGTTCCGGGAGATATTTATAATATCAAAATCGAAAAACTTCCTGCCGGAGTACATCAGATTGAAGTGAGAGCGGACAATTACCCGATTTACAAGACCGCGGCGGCAGTGATTCCCAAACAAACTACAAATGTAGATGTGATCAATTCGATGGACGGATATGGTGCCATCCAAGGAAGAGTTTTTTACAAAACCCTGGACAACCCGATTGAAAAGCATCCTATCTATATGCCGACTGTAGTAGCTACCAACCAAATCTTCAAAGTAACGACTGACAAAGACGGATATTTCTGGTTTACCAATTTGAAACCGGGTAAATACGAAATCAGAGCTAGCTTTATGGAAGAAATGAAGTTGGAAAACTCGGAGATCATTGTGACCCCCGGGGAAGTAACAAAAGTAGATATCATTCTCAACAAAAAGCTGAGCTACACTAAGACAAAGTATTAGATCTTAAGGCATAGAGCTTCCTTTCTGACTTTAGATAAGCCAATCGCGTAACCATTCCTGGGTTTCGTGGTTGGCTTTTTTTATAAAAATTCACAAATGAAAAAGACCTTAATTTTCTATAAAGATAGAAGAGAAACAGAACTTTGTGCTTAAATTTTCTTAATATACTCGTTCTTATGTCGCAAATGATTAATTTTAATCCAAATTAGATTAAAATTTGCACTTTTTTCTTAAATTTTTAATGAAAAAGGGCATTTGAGCAGGATTTTTGATTTTTCGAGATTGAAATTAATCGGGCATTTTTGTTTAATAGAGTCATATAAAACACAAAGAGGGATCTCCTAAAGAGGTTCCCTACTCTAGAGAGGAGTAAAAAGACTATGAAACTAACAAAAATAATCGCAACAGGGGTTCTAGGATTTGGTTTAGCAACTGCTAATCTTTACGCACTAGATACAAACGAAAGACTTGAACTATTGGAAAATGCTGTGATCGAACAAGCATCCACTCCAGCACAAAAGTCTGCCGTTTCGGAATACCTTGCGAACGTGGCTAAAGAAAAAACCGAACTTGCACAAGCTCTTCGTGACAGAGCTCGAGTTTCTCACGGTGGGAAAATCATTTCTCAGATCAATGAACAAAAAGAATTGATCAGACGCGCAGAAGCTCTCGAAAGAGAAGCTCAAAAATACAAAAAAGTATCTATGAGTTTCGCAGAAGCGGGAAAGCAAGTCGCTAGCAACTAATCCCAAGCATTCAGCTTTACGGTTGCAAAAGGTCAGACAAATGTCTGGCCTTTTTTTATATCCTCCCTTTTTCCCAATCGACAGGCTATAAAAGGATTTCTAAACCATCATATGTGACATAATCAATATATGGTTGACAGTACCCCGGAAAACTCAGAAAAAAGACCAAACCGAAAGTATATGGTACCATTGGCGTTATTTGTCTCTGGTGTAATTGCTTTGGCATTGATCCTTCATTGGGTAAAGAGCCCGAAGCCCATTCAAAAATTGGTTTTTGAAGGTTTGGAAGTTTTGAAACCCGCCGATCTAATGGGTTTTTTGGAAGTAGATCCGGAAAAAATAGATCCTGAGATGGTCGGCTGGAAGGATTGGGAAAAAAAACTTTTAACTCACCCTAGGATTCGAAAAGTTCGGGTTTCTCGGGATAGGGAAGGTTTTCTTGTAATCACCTTACAAGAGAAAGTTGCAGAGTTCGGTGTTCATGTGGGAGATATGTTATACGAGATTGACGAAAACCGTGAAATTATTTCACAAAACCAAGTTCTTGCGGAAAACCTGATTGTTTTGTCGGGTAATTTTCCTGTGACTGGGAATGTGGTTCAAGGTACTCAAATTGAAGATATAACAAAAGAAATGCGAAAAACCATACTTAGTTATCCTGCTCTTCGGACAAGAATCTCCGAAGTAACTTTGGAAGATGACGGTGATGTTGTTGTTTATTTAAAATCTCCTTTTCGGGCAAGAGTATTTATTGGAGATAAACTGGATTTTTATTCGATGCGTAAATTATACGCCTCTCTTGCTTATTTAGAAACTGAAAATATAAAAGCTTCCACAATTGATTTAAGGGGAGAAGACGCAGTCTATCACTGATATGGAAGATGCACCCATTGTTACAGCATTAGATCTAGGTTCATCTCTTGTCAAAGTTGTGATCGGGCGCCTTGTCAATGAATACGAAATCGAAATTATAGGAACAGGTTCTTATCCTTCCGGAGGAATCAAAAACGGTTCTATTGTAAATATTGAAACTACAACAAAGTCCATCATCGAAGCCTTTGGCGATGCGGAACTTATGGCCGGCCAAGAGGTGAGTGCAGTTGTTGTAAATGTTTCCGGCAAATCCGTACATGGATTTAATGAAAAAGGAATCATCGCGATCACAAACAGAGAACGCACTGTTTCCGAGATGGACATTATGCGTGTTGTGGAAGCTGCCCAATCGGTTCACGTTCCGGGCGACCAACAAGTCATTCATGTTTTAACAAAAGAGTTCAAAGTAGACGATCAGGTAAATATCAAAGATCCCATTGGTATGACTGGTGTTAGGTTGGAAGCGGAGGTACATATCGTATCCTGCGGTTCCACCGCTTTAAATAATATCGATCGTTGTGTCGAACAGTCGGGACTCATTCAAATGGATCGTGTATTGTCCTCGCTTGCTTCTTCGGAAGCGGTTTTGACTTCCGGGGAAAAGGACTTGGGAACCGTAGTCGTCGATATCGGTTCCGGAATTTGTGATATTATCGTCTATGTGGACGGAGGGATCGCTTTTTCTTCCGTAGTGCCTTTCGGCGGATTCCACATAACAAGCGATCTATCCATCGGTTTGAAAACCACGATCGAAACCGCGGAAATTCTTAAAAAAAGATACGGCCATACGCAGATAGACCAGATAGATCCCACCGAAAAAATAGAAATTCCCGCCATCTCGGGAAGAGCTGCACGCTCGATTTTCCGCCAGGAATTGGTGGAAATCATGGAGCCAAGAGTCAGAGAAATTCTGGAAATGGTGGATCACGAATTGAACAGATCCGGGTTTAAACCTGCATTAGCCGGTGGAGTTATCCTTACGGGTGGAACATCCTTGCTCCATGGAATCGATGTTTTGGCGGAAGAAGTATTCCGATTGTCTGTTGGACGTGCAAAACCCGCTGGACTAACCGGCCTCACGGATAAAGTTTCTTCGCCTGAATATGCAACGGCGATCGGTTTGATTAAATACGTTTCAAAATTACAGAACTTAGAACAGAGAAATATACATTCTAATTCTGAACAAGATAGTTTGATGAAGAAGGTTCGTCGTTGGATGGAGAATAATCTCTAAGGAAAGTCTATGTTGTACCTAGAAGAAGAAAGAACTAGCCCGGCCATTATAAAAGTAGTTGGAGTCGGCGGCGGCGGAATGAATGCCGTAACAAGAATGATCAACTCTGCAATGAAAGGTGTTGATTTTCTTGTGATGAATACCGATGAACAAGTGTTATTAAAATCTCCTATTGAGCATAAAATCCAACTGGGAACGAAAGTAACCCGCGGAATGGGCGCGGGTGGTGATCCCGAGCTTGGCCAAAAAGCCGCATTGGAAGACAAAGATAGAATTGTGGCCGCTTTGAAAGGCGCAGATATGGTTTTCGTTACTGCGGGGATGGGAGGAGGGACCGGAACAGGTGCCGCTCCGATCATTGCAGCAATTGCAAAAGAGATGAAATGTCTGGTAGTAGGTGTAGTTACGGTTCCTTTTTCTTTCGAGGGAAAAAGACGTGCGGACCTCGCCAAACAAGGTTTAGATCTTTTGCGCTCCAATGTTGATACGCTCATTACAATTCGCAATGATTCTATTTTTCAGGTAGTGGACAAAACCACTCCCGTAGATCAGGCTTTCCGGGTGATCGATGATATTTTGTTAAACGGTGTTCGCGGAATCAGTGATATAGTCAACCATCCGGGAATTATCAATGTGGATTTTGCCGATGTCAAAACCATTATGAAAGATACTGGGGATGCTATTTTAGGTGTGGGAGAAGGTCGCGGAGAGACCAGAGTTACCGAAGCTGTGGAACAGGCGGTCAATAATTCGTTGTTAGAAGATTCTTCCATACAAGGTGCCAAATCTTTACTCATCAATGTTACCGGGGGAAGTGATCTTACCATTCATGAATGGAATGAAGTATCGCAAATCATTACCGCGCAAGCGGATCCGGACGCAAATATCATCATCGGCTTAAATGAAGATATGAGTCTGGAAGATAGAATTCGAGTGACTGTGATTGCCACTGGTTTTCAAAAGAAAGGATTTCAAAGGCAAAATGCGCGTGAATCGAAAGCTGTCGGTGCTGAAGAACAGACTGTCGCTCCTATGGTATACCTTCGAAAAGCGGAAGAGAGGAAGGTGGAAAAAGAACCTTCTCATTTTGAATCCAACAGGAATTTTAAATCGGGAGGGGGAAGAATGCTCGGTAACAACCGTTCGTCGCAAAATTCACCTTTCCAAAATTTCGGCGAGGATTATGATATCCCCGCTTTTTTAAGAAGAAAGAACGAAACTTAAAATCTACAGTCGTTTTAATTGATATAAGAACGAATGGAAAGGAAGAGTGGTTTTCCTTCTTCCACGATGATTTTGTTCGGAGCGTTTGTAACTAGTCCGGAAGACTCATCCAGAGAAAAGGAATATTCTCCAGGCTCGAGGAAGATTCTTTTGACTTGAAAATTGGCAGGTATTGTTCTCCAACAACGTAAATCAGGTGCGATGGTTTGCGCAGTGGCAAGCCCTGCGGCGGCACCGGCAGCTAACCGAATCAAGCTGGAAACCAAGTCGCCTTCTCCTTTCTTTTTTCGGTTTCCCATACTGGATTCGATGGCCCGGGAAGCTGCTTCCGATGCGACTACTGCTGCAACAATTTTAACTGCAAGGGAAGTTAGGTTTTTGGTAATGATGGCTTTGTAGTTATCGTTGAAGTTTTTCATCGCAGTGTCCGAATAATTATTTAAAATTTCCGGGGCACCGATGTCTGTTCCATTGATATAAAAATGACGTTTGCTTGATCCTTCCAAATCCCTTTCTTTGTAGATAGGAATCGGATTTTCAGCGGTGCTGAGAGTCGCCAGAACTCCCGATACGGAAGCGCCCGCACCTTCGGTTCGAATCGCAATTTCTATCGCACCTTGAAGCGCTAAAGCAAAATATTCGTCATCTAAAAGTTTTCCACGGGATTCTTTTGTTGCCGACTTACCTGCTTCGTGAATGATAATCACCTCGGATAGGTTAGGTGATTTTATGTCCACTTTTTGCATGGATTGATTGTATGCCTGAACGAAAGGAGCGCCTTTCGCATATTTTCCCATATCACGAGAATCGTTTTCTTTGACGGCAAGTACGTAACGATCGCTCATAAGTACGGAACTTCCGGACATAAGTTGTTCCATATTTCTGAATTGAACTCTTGCGTCGTTGAATCTTCCCAATCTTTCGGAAACAAACGCATCGATCAGACGTGCCGCATTGTTTTGGCGGTACTCGGCAGCGATGAATTTCATTTCTTTCAGTTCGAAATCCAAACGTCTGAAATAGATCTTCGCATTTTCTAAATCACCTAACATAAGATAATTGGAGGCGACAAAATACTTGATCATGACCCTTTCGAAGTCTTCGCCGGTATAATTGGACTCATTGTCGGAAAGAAGGAAGGCAAGACCTTCCTTTGTAATACTTGTTTTTATATTATCCGAAAGATCTTCCGCTTCTTTAAATACTTTATTGGAACTTTCGTAATCACCTTTGGAATGAAAAATCATTCCCGCTTCCATAAGAAAGAGCAATCTGTCTTTGGTTGCGGAATCTTCGTAAAGTGCGCGTATGGAAGGAATTGCGGAATCATAGTTTTTGCTAAAGTAGGCGTTTTCAGTGGCTTCGATTATTTTTTTATAATCGGAAGCACAACCTAAAACGGCAAAACCGAGAATGGCAAAAAAGCTTAAGAATTTGGGGAACAATCTATAGCTCCTTAAGATTACCAACCAACACCTTTGTTTCCGCGAACCGCTTGTTTGCGATAGGATACTTTTTCAGACCATACTGCGATGGTTGTTTCCACTTCTACCAATTCGATATTGATCGACTGTTCTACGATTTTTTCGCCGTCTGCAGTAAACAGGTTTTCATTGATGTCTGCCCGTACAAAGTAATTGGGAGATTTTAATTTCCCGATGGATAATCTGTTGGAAGTAAGACCGGAAAGGCTGAATTGAATTTCGTTTAATGACTGTTCTCTGGTCTTAGTGCGAACGGTATAAACTTTGTTTTTAATCAGTTTGGAAACGAATGCATTGTCAAAGAGTTCCGTTTGAATTTGTTCGGAAGTGTCATTGCGTGTTGGAAAGTGGGCGACAAATACGCCGGCTTCCTGCGGATTTTCTTTAAAAAATACTCCGATTTCATCGGCTAACTTTTCAGCGGCGCGAACCAATTCCTGGCTAGTCAATCCGCCGGAATCCGCAACGTAGTCCGTGTTATTATCCAACCGTTTGGCTCCGCTGGAACAACCTAAAATAAATACGATGCTGAAACAGGAAATGAATGCTTTGTTCATGAAGGCTCCCTAAGGAAAGAAATGTTCTCTAAATAAGACTCGATCGAGCGGGGCTTGTCAATTCCAAAAATCAGCGTGTGATTCATCGCTTAGGATCCGTTGTAAAAATATTTCTTTCTCCAAGGAATTCATTACTTCCAATTCGCGGGCATAAATCATTTTGGTGATTGCAATCTTTAAGTTTTGATTTTCCCACTTAGCAATTTCGTGCAATTGTTCACCATACAGACTTTGTCTTTTTTTAAGGAGATGTGATTTTCTTTCTTTGGAATACTTGTAGGGATTTTTCTGAACGTAGTTCTCGGTATAGTAAAGAAAACTTTGCGCCGTCTGGCTCGGGTGATAGGGAAAAAGTATCTCCTTGATTCCTTTGGGAAAAAAATCATTTCTGATCTGCAGAATTTTTTCCTGCTTTTCCCACGAATTTAAATTCGGATCTTTTTCCCATTTTGCGATTTCATCTCTATAATTTGCGTAAGCGACATAGATAGCGTAGAGAACGGAGGCTCTTTCTCCGGGATAATGAAGAACCAAATAGTCGTACGTTACCGATCTGTCCGCACCCCATTCGTAGGTTTCTTTCCCGAAAAGCTCATCTAAAAAGTTCTTTAAATCACTAGGATAATCTTCCGTTAAAAGTAGGTCCGGTCGGTCGGAAAGCTGCTTCCAAGTAACTTCGGAGCCGCTGTCAAAGGGCTTTTTGCTCCGGAGTAGGGCATCATTTTTAAAAAAAAGGAAATAGACAGTAAAGGAAATAAAAACGAGAAGTATAAGGAGAATGAAAAAGATTAGTTTTCGCTTATTCATCATTTTGATTGTTTTGGTAAGTACCATTCTTTGCAAGCCAAAGAAGAAAGATGAAATTGACCCTCAACTTTTGAGCGTTCTTTTATCCCAAAGCTCCGGAGTGAATTCTTCCTGTCAGAAATTTTTACTGAGCGAAGCTACCTGTGTAGGAACACCTGACAATGCGGTGACCGGTTGTCCTTCTCTAATCTCGGCATTAAAATCCAAAATCACTCCTTCCGATAAAAATTCCGATTCCGTTGCCGAATTGTACTTCAACTGTTTTACAGATGCTAACTTGATTTATACCCAAGGCACTGGTTGCCAGAAATCTTCCTTCAATACAAATGCGGATTTCAGAAAAGCACAAAGATCCACCTCTACGGGTAGTACTCAAAATGCGAACGCCGCCTGGAAATTGCAGTTCAATAACTGTGCGTCCATTGACAACGGAACCCCTCCCGCCAGTTCAGGACTTAAGGATACAGGCACAAAATTAAGTGCCGATCCGTTTATTTAATTTTTTTAGTCAAATCATTAGAGGGGGACTTTATGTCATTAGTCACAAACGATGAGTTAGTCTCAAAACTTAAACCGATCTTTTTGGATCATGAAATCGAAGGGAGAATTCTCCCTTTGGTCGCCGAAATCAATCGTTTGAAAAAAGAAAAAAATGCGGTGCTTCTCGGCCATAATTATATGACCCCCGACGTATTCTGGGGAGTTTCCGATATCATCGGAGATTCTCTTTATCTTTCCAAGATGGCAAAGGATACCACGGCAGATATTATTCTTTTCAACGGAGTCCATTTTATGGCGGAAACGGCAAAGATACTTTCGCCTAACAAAAAGGTACTGATTGCTGATCCGAAAGCGGGATGTTCTCTCGCTGAATCCATCACCAGGGAAGACGTAAGAAAACTAAAAGCCCAATATCCGGGAGTTCCCGTCGTAACGTATGTGAACTGTTCTGCGGAAGTGAAAGCCGAGACGGATGTATGTTGTACTTCCGCCAATGCGGTACAAATCGTCAACGCGATGGAAACGGACACTGTGATCTTTTTGCCGGATGAATACTTGGCCGGAAACGTTCGAAACAATACGACGAAAAAGATTATTTCCCATCCGGGACGATGTATGGTGCATGAAATCTACACTCCGGAAGATATCCAAACAGCAAAGCGGTTGTTTGGTGGGGAGCTCACTGTGATCTCTCATCCGGAATGCCATGAAGACGTGGTAAAAGTTTCCGACTTTTCCGGATCCACTTCCCAAATGATCGACTTTGTAAAAAATTCAAAAACAAACAAGATCATGCTCGTGACCGAATGTTCCATGGGAGACAATATAAAATCCGAATTTCCCGAAAAGGAATTCGTATCCACATGTCAAACCTGCCCGCATATGAAAAAAATCACTTTGGAAAAAGTGAGAGATGCTTTGCTCTACGAACAGTTTGAAATCTTTTTAGACGAGGAAGTGATTCGTTTGGCTCAAAAGTCGGTCAATCGTATGTTAGAGTTGAGTTATAAAAAGTAGGATCGTATGTTTAGAATCGGAAACGGAATAGATTTCCATAAATTGATACACGAACCTTTTCGCCCGCTTATGTTAGCTGGGGTGGAAGTCAAATCCGAATACGCTTTCCTGGGGCATAGCGATGCGGATGTGATCTTGCATGCAGTGTCCGATGCGATCTTAGGTGCCTTGTCTCTGGGTGATATCGGTCAGCATTTTCCTGACACCGACCCTTCGATCAAAAACATAAACTCTTCCCTCATCACTCAAAAATGCATTTCCCTCATCACGGAACGCGGTTGGAAATTGGTAAACGTAGATTGTACCTACGTGGGAGATCTTCCTAAGATAAATCCCATCCGATCCGAGCTCATCCAATCATTGGCAAATATTCTGTCTTTGCCTTTGGATTGTGTTTCGATTAAGGCGACCACATCCGAAGGAATGGGCGCCCTCGGCAGATCGGAAGGTGTAATGGTTATGGCCACTGCCTTGTTGGAAAAAAGCTCTAAAAAATAACTTTGAATTAAGGTTTGGGCAAAGCGGTTAAGCTCTTGTCCAAAAGGTCGGAGAGCAGGGAATCTCCAAAAAATAACAACATAAAACGGGAAAAGAATCCTGGTTTTGGCAATAGCTCTGCCTTTGCCTCTATTTGAACATTGTTCTCGACTGTCTGGAATTTGTATTCTTCCCGCAAATAGAGATAATTGTGGAATCCTTCCAGTCGCCAGGAAATTTTTTCATTTGGAATCGAATCTTCCACGATCAAATGCAGATCTTCACCCAGATACTTGACAGCTATGTCTTCCTGCGGCAGAGGGAGGCGGATCAAACGAGGGATATAAGTCTGTAACAATAGTTTAACGGCTGGCTCGTATTTCGCCGAAGTCGTTGTGCTCCGTACAATTTCTGAATTGGATTTTGTAATGGCGGAGATACCAAGAACAGTCAAAAAAACAAAAAGTATCCTAAGAAACCAAATCATTTCTTCCATATAAAAATCTATTGCATAAGGAGCGATTGAAATTTAGTTTTTACCGATACAATGTCTATGCCAGAGGAAGGATCAAAATTATTATCCGCTAGAGAAATTTCTTCCAGAAGGGTTTCGGGGCTGATCAAAGCCTATCTCCAGGAATACCAAAGTTATTCCGGATCAAATCCGTTTCCTGAGATTGTGGAGGAAGCAACATTCCGAAAAATCCTAAAAGATTCCAATTTTTGGATTTCTCAGGATTTGGAAGACCGGTTGATTTCCACCATTGCCAAATCCGTAGATATTTCCGGGCTTTTGTACCATCTGGGAACGGAAACTCTGATTACAAACGCTTTCGATCTGCTTCCTTTGGATGATACGAAAATCTTCATAGACGAATTGATCCATCGGATACCTATCTTAATTAACCGCCTAACAAGAACTGTATTTTTGCATATTTTTTTCACAGGCCCGAAGACTGCGTTATTCCAATTCGAATACCTTTCCCGTTATAAGGAAAAATGGTATGACGCTATTTTTTTTCAAGGTATGCTGAACGGACTCGCCGTTCTGTATGAATTGAAAGATTACAAAATCAATATGACCAAAACCAGGTTATTCGGAATTCACGTATCCCACAAAGATCTTGGAGACGATATCGTTTTCGGTGCGGACGTAAACGAATACCGTTTAACGTGGACAGACGAACCACTGAGCCTTTCCCGTGCCATTGCAAACGAAGATCAAAACAGTAACAATCGCCATAAAGTTATGATAGTATCCAGAGGGGATACTTTGAACGAAAAAATCTCCATCGTCGATATCAATGACGTTGTGGATAAATCCAGAGAACTTGCCATCGAGAATAGGGATTTGGAAGCGGCTGTCGAAGTTTTAAAATCGTTTAAATTCGAACTGGAAAAGAAACAATTGTCCATTGCTAAGGACCTTCGTCTTGCAAAGAACATTCAAAAAGGTTTGATTCCTCAAATCATTCCCGATTGGAAAGGGATTCAATTTTGGACCGCATATTATCCCATGCAGGAAGTCAGCGGAGATTATTACGATTATTTTCCATTCGCATCTGATCGGTTAGGTGTCGTTGTCTGCGATGTATCCGGTCACGGAGTGCCGGCGGCATTTATCACTGCTCTGTCCAAGATGTTGTTCACCAATTACAAAATGGGAAAACCTTCGGAGACGTTTAAATTTATCAACAGGGATTTGCTTGATTTGGTAAAACAGCAAGGTTATACGACTTGCGTATACGCTTTGATCCAAGACGATTATAAAATAGTTTATTCTACCGCGGGTCATCCCAGACCGATTTTGCATCGCGCGCGTACCAACAAAGCTGAAATTCTGGAAGGAGAAGGAACATTTCTAGGGATGTTTCCGGAAGGTGGAGATACCTATAAGGATCACTCCGTTCAATTGGAACCCGGCGATAAATTATTTCTTTATACGGACGGGATCACCGAGGCGGAAAGTGACAAAGGTGTTCCATACGGAGAAGAACGGTTGTTAAATGCAATCGAGTCTTGTGCCGATATGACAATCCAGGAAACCATAGAACATATCATGCAACTTCATAAGGAATTCACTATGGGAACGGATCCTATGGATGATATTACTTTATTGGGATGGCAACTTTCCACAAAACTTCCCGAATTCAACGATTACAAAAAGTTAGGTGATGAAAGCTATAAGGCGAAAAACTTTGCAAAGGCTTGTGAATATTTTCAACAAGCGTATGAGATTTTGCCGAGGGAATTGAACACTCAGTTGATTTACGGAAGAGCACTCGCTCATTCGCGAAAATTCGAGGAAGCATCCTCTTTGCTTGAATCTTATAATCGGTTTAAAACGAATAATTATATTTCTCATGCGGTGCTCGGGTTTTGTTATTATAAGCTGGAATCTTTCGAAAAAGCGGAATTGGAATGGAAGAAGGCCCATTCTTTGAAAGATGATAACTTGTCCGTTCTTTATAATCTGGCAATGGTATACTTGAAGCTTGGTGCAAAGGCGAAGATGAGAGATATGTTGGATCGAATGAAACGGATCGACATACAAAATCAAAACATTATCCCTTTGGAAAAGAAATGGGAATCAATGTTAGATGAAGAATAGATTCTTAATTTTACTTTATCTGTTTTTCAATCTGGTTGCGTTCAAATTTCCGGAAGATCATAATTTTCACGGAGACTACGGAATCGAATGGTGTTATTTCGTCGGTCATTTGGTTACGACGGAAAATCTGAAATTCGGATACGAACTTTCTTTTTTCAAAGTGACTTTAAAAGACAAAGATTCCGTTTCTAAAATAGAAATTTTTCCGGTTCATTTTGCGATCTCGGATCCGAACAAACAAATCCATTATAGTAATGATGTATTGCACAGGAACTTGGGCGGACTTGCGGGCTTTGATAAAAATCTGATTTGGAGTGGTGAATACCATCTGCAAATTTTAGGAAAGGATCGTTTTCATATCACTGCAAATCCCAAAAATAAAAAGATAAGCCTTGATTTTGATTTGGAAGGATCGGGTCGGATTCTATCGCATGGTAAAGAGGGATATTCCGTTAAATCAAATAAGAGGCCCGGGATATTTTCGTATTACTATAGTTATCCGAGACTTAAAACGAAAGGTGGGTTTTCGGTAGAAGGTAAAAAATACAATTTATTGTCGGGTGTGTCCTGGATGGATCATGAGTGGAGTGGTGCCTTGGAAGATATTAAAAAAGATCCAAGCATGTCCTATTCGCTTGGCGCGCAAACAACCGGTTGGGATTGGATTTGTTTATCCGCCGAAGATGGAAGTGATTTGGTTGTTTTTCGATTTAAAGAAAATTCGACTGCAAAGCCGGAAACGTTCGGAACTTACAGGGATCCGGGCGGAAAAGTTTTTTCCTATTCCAAAGAAGATGAAGTCAGCATGAACCCTACTTCCGATGATAAATGGAAAAGCCCCGATACAAAAATCGAATATCCTCTTCATTGGAACATTCGAACTCCCAATGCGAAGTGGGAAGTCTCTACGGCTTTCGATAAACAGGAGTTCGATGCAAGAAAAAGTACGGGAACTATTTATTGGGAAGGGATGGTGTCGGCTGAGGGAACTTCATCGGATGGAAAAAAAATAAAGGCTAATGGTTATTTAGAATTGAAGGGATATTCCTATAAGAAGAAATGGTGGGAGCCTTAAACTTATGTGGAGATATTTTTTAAAGAGATTCCTTTTGATTTTCCCTACATTGATAGGAATCACGTTTTTGGTATTTTTGATTTCCCATTTGGCTCCCGGCGGTCCGCTGGATAGTGAGATTGCAAAAATCAAAGGTGCTGCAAATCTTGCAGGTGCCTCTTCGAAACAGATTTCAGCAGAAGAAGTCGAACTGATCAAAAAACGACTTCATTTGGACAAACCGATCCCCATTGCTTATTTATACTGGTTGGGTCAGATTGTTACGTTTGATTTGGGAGAGTCCAGACTTCATTCCCGAAAAGTCACCGATCTCATTGTAGAGAAATTGCCTGTGTCTTTGACATTCGGATTGTCCGGTTTTTTTCTTACCTATCTGATTTGCATTCCTTTGGGGATCAAGAAAGCTTTGAAGGAAGGGACTCTTTACGATTTGTATACCAGTCTGATTATCTTTTTCACTTATTCCATTCCCGTATTCGCCTTCGCCATGTTATTGTTATTTCTTTTTGCATCGGGAGAGGTTTTTTCCTTTTTTCCTTTGGGTCATGAAGTGTCCGATTATTACGAAGATATGAGTGCTTGGGGAAAGATAAACGACCGCTTGAGTCATATGTTTTTGCCTGTACTATGTTATGTGATCGGGTCGTTTGCCGTGCTGACTCTTCTTATGAAAAACAGTCTGCTCGATCAAATAGCGAAAGAGTATGTAAGAACGGCCGTATCGAAGGGGCTTAGTTTCAAAGATGCGGTTTTCAAACATGCATTTCGAAATTCTTTGATTCCCATTGCCACGGGGTTCGGAAGCAATTTAACGTTGATCTTTTCTGGATCTTTGTTTATAGAATTGGTTTTCAATATAGACGGTATGGGACTTCTCAGTTTTGAGGCGGTCAAAGAAAGAGATACAGACCTAATGATGGGACTACTTTTAGCACAAAGTTTTTTAGGTTTGGTTGGGAAAATTATATCTGACTTTTGTTATGTGGCGATAGATCCGCGTATCAACTTCGAATAAATATGTTCAATAATCCTGCAAATATCCGTAAATGGAAAAAATTCAAATCCAATAAAAGGGCTTATTATTCCTTACTTATTTTATTTTACAGTTATCTATTATCCTTATTTTCACCGATTCTGATAAACAACAAACCTTTGTTCGTATCGTATGAAGGCGAAATTTCATTTCCTATTTTTTTCTTTTATCCCGATTCGAAATTCGGCGGTCCGAACCAAACGGAACCGAATTATAAAAAATTAAATAAAACGGAAACTTTTCAAAAACCGGAAAATTACATGGTGTTTCCTTTGATTCCTTTCGGTGTCAATGAAGACAATTTGGAAAGTCTGGAGGAAGGTTCCAATCCTCCGTCCAAACCTTCTCTCGTTCATTGGTTCGGAACGGATGACCGGGGAAGGGATGTATTTACGCGAATTATTTACGGCTATCGTTTGGCAATGACCTTCAGTCTCATTCTTGTATTGATCGAATTGATATTAGCTTCTATCATCGGAGGGATTCAAGGATACTATGCCGGGAATATCGATTTGATATGGCAAAGGATCATTGAGGTTTTAGCAGCGATTCCTTTTTTATATTTGATTTTGATAATGGGTACTTTTTTCGGACGAGGATTTTTTATTCTACTCGTCACCTATGCTTCGTTAAGTTGGATAGGGCTTAGTTATTATATGCGTGGAGAATTTTTAAAACTCAGAAGCCAACAATTTGTGGATGCGGCGAGAACTTTAGGTGTATCTTCCCGTTCCATCATCTTGAAGCATCTTTTGCCGAATTCATTGACACCTTTGGTTACGTTTTTACCATTTATCCTGATTTCGGCAATCTCAGTACTATCCGCTCTGGACTTTTTAGGTTACGGGATTCCCGCTCCCAATCCTTCTTGGGGAGAACTTATCGGCCAAGGTAGGGAAAGATTGAGTTCCTGGTGGTTGATCACTTATCCGTCTCTCGCTTTATTTATTACAATCAACTTATCTGCGTTTGTCGGTGAAGGATTGAGGGACGCTTTTGATCCGAAGGAAAAGGTGGTCTACGAATGAGCGCATCTCCTTTGTTATCTGTTAATAATCTAAGCGTTCAATTGAATACGGAAGAAGGCAAACTCGATATCATCAAAGACATTTCCTTTTCCATTGCAGAGAGTGAAATTTTCGCTTTGGTGGGCGAGTCCGGTTGTGGCAAATCGATTTCTTCTCTTGCGATGACGCGACTTCTTCCCGCAAATCAAGCAATCTATCCTACCGGTTCCATTGATTTTTCGGGAAAGGATCTTCTTCGTTTGAGTTCGGAAGAGATGAGGAAAATCAGGGGAAAGGAAATCGCTTATATTTTCCAGGAACCGTTTTCTTCGTTGAATCCTCTTCAAAGAATCGGAGAACAAATGATCGAAGGATTTCTTCATCACGGGTTGGGCACGGAAACGGAAGCGTTGGCAAAAGCCGAATATCTGTTTCAAACGGTGGGGATTACGGATGCAAAACAAAGATTAGGTCAATACCCGAATCAATTTTCCGGAGGGATGCTGCAAAGGGTGTGCATCGCCATGGCATTGATGTGCGATCCTAAATTACTCATTGCTGATGAACCGACCAGCGCAATCGACGTAACGATCCAACTCCAGCTCATTCAACTTCTTTTACGACTCAAAAAAGAAATCAAAATGTCCATATTGTTCATTTCACATGATATCGGTTTGGTGTCCCACCTGGCACAAAGAATGGCGGTTATGTATGCGGGAAGAATCGTTGAAATCGGATCCGTAGACGAAGTCATTGATACCCCGAAACATCCTTATTCTAAAGCCCTGATTGAAGCTTATCCTTCCCATGACAAACTTGGCAAAAAATTACAAATTATCGAAGGGATGGTGCCAAGTCCGAAAGATTATCCTATCGGTTGTCATTTTCAAGACAGATGTTCCATTAAAATGGAAATTTGTAAAACGGCTCAGCCAGCATTACGAAAGTTAAGTGATACTCAGTCTGCGTTTTGTTTCGCCTTAGGAGAAGAAAATGTTAGAAGTTAAAAATTTAACAGTCTCCTATACGAATAAAAGATTTCTGTCAAAACCTACTTATACGAAAGCAGTGGAAGATGTATCTTTCCAAATCGCTCCGGGAAAAATATTGGGACTCGTTGGGGAATCCGGCTGTGGCAAATCCACATTGGGGCGCGCCATTTTAAAGTTAGTTGGTATTCGGTCCGGTGATATTGATTATAATGGAAAGTCGATTCATAAATTGAAAAAGACCGAACTACTTTCCGTTCGAAAACAAATTCAGGTAATATTCCAGGACCCTTATTCTTCTTTAAATCCCAGACTTACCGTAGAAGAAATCATTACAGAAGGTTTGCTTGTCCATCACAAAGGTTTATCGAAAAAAGAGCGTGAAGATAAAGCGAAAGAAAGTTTGGCCCAAGTCAATTTACCCGAATCGATTCTAACCAGATACCCGCACGAATTTTCCGGAGGGCAAAGACAAAGGATCGCGATCGCACGAGCTTTGATTTTAAGACCGGAATTGGTAATCTGTGACGAGGCCGTATCGGCTTTGGATATATCTACACAGGCACAAGTAGTTAATAATTTATTGGAGCTGAGAGATAAGTTTCATCTTTCGTATCTTTTTATTTCCCATGATTTGAATATAGTGAATCATATTTCGGATGAGATTGCGGTTATGTATTTGGGGAAGATCGTGGAAATCGGTAAAAAGGAAAAAATCATCAATCATCCTCTTCATCCTTATACAAAAGCGTTGTTTTCCGCAAGTTTTGATATTAAAAAAAGAAATTCCCCTGAACGACCTTTAGTCGGTGAAATACCGAGTATTATTAACAAACCATCCGGTTGTTATTTTCATACTCGTTGTCCAAATGTACAGGATATTTGTAAAAAAGAACGGCCTTTGGAAAAAACAATTTCCGCGGACCAAAAGGTAGCTTGCCATTTTCCATTGCAAAATTAATTTCTAATTTGCATGTATATTTCTTTCAGGGAAAGAATCAAAGGATATGTTGGAACTATTTTTTTAGCATCCATCGTCATCTTTTCGATCAGTATGTTTATGATTCTTTATCCTTTGATGGCTGATCCCGATTATTACAAGAATATAATACTAACTGAAGTTAATTCTAAGTCCGGACTTTCTTTCGATTATAAAGAATCAACTCCTACGTTTTTTCCGTTTCCCGGAATTGAGCTGAGCCAAGTTACGGTTTCTAAAAATCAGGACCAACTGATACGGGTTCAGAAAGTTAAAATCGAAATTTATCACGGAGTTTTCATCGGTAAAGCTCTTCAAATCAGAAGGATTTATCTCAATACCGGAAAGATAGAATTGAAAAGAGAGAAGAACGAATCTTTTCCATTGTTTGCGAAGTTAACCGAGAAAAAAAAAGAAGGTCCGGTATCAAATGTTCCGGAAATTCAAATAGAAGAAAAACTTTTGTTTTCGGATACATTTGGAGGTCTTCCCAAGGGACTTGAACTCAAAAATATAATGATAGAATTTGATGATGAGCTTTATAGTAGAAAAATCAAATTTTATATTTGGGAGAGTAGCGTAGAGATTGATAAGGACTTAAGAAGTCTGGATTTTTACCTATATGGCAAAGTCAATGATGATACATTTCAAATATATACAAATGCTTCGTTTATATATGATGAGATGAATTTTGAAAATCTCCGCGTGGAGGGTTCGGCTCATTTTGATGAATTCAGAGGAAGCAATTTACAAGATATACTTGTGATTTTTCCCAATGCCGATTGCAGAAATGGGAAGTTTACCGGTGTCATGCCTTTCTATAAAAGAACCAATGAAGTCATTGCTTCCCGCGCGGAAAATGTAAATATCAAAGATCTTGCTCTTAAAGGTAAATCATCGTTTGGCGATGCCTATATCAGTGTACTTATCGAATATAATATTACAGAAAAAAAATTATCTTTCTCCGATATATCTGCGGAATGGAAGGGCAAGATCAAAATTTTCGGAGCGGGGTATGTTACTTTCGGGTTGGTTCCTCAGATTTATTTTGAAGGAAGATCGGACTATCTGGAAGTAGATTCTACTTTGAATATCATTAAACTTTGGTTAGACGCTGATTTGGAAAAATCAATCATTACCAGAGATATGCCGGATACCAAGTATGTGGATCGAATGCATGTGAATTTGGACTTTAATTTGAGAAGAGTGAATATTCGAGGTATCTTTGCCGATGAAATGAATCTCGCACTCGGGTATCACAAAAGCCTGATGAAAATCAAAAGATTGAATCTTGCATTGTATAAAGGGAAATTAGTCTCAACCGGCAATGTGACTTTCGGCACGGATCGAAAACTTATAATTACGGGGAAAGCAGAGAATATCGCGCTTGGAGACATTCTATTTCACCAATTCGGTAATTCTCCCATCACCGGAACTTTGGAAACGAACTTTGAATTGAATTCCCAGGGGTTCACCGAACGTGAATTAACTGATAATCTTAATATCAATGCTGCATTCAAATCTAAGGATGGCGAGTTACTCAGTTATACGAATATTCTTAAACCGATTAGTTCGATCGGAAACCTGATCAGTCTGAAAAAACTGGATTTCACAAGAGCGACTCCTTATAAGGAGATTGATGTGGATATGAATTATGCATCCAGAAAATTTCAATTCAGTAATTTTATTTTGAAGGCGGATGGGATTGCCGGTTCAGGTAGCGGAAGCATTACGATTGATAAAAAAATCGACATGCAATTCACGGTAGCATTACCTGGATTAGCTGGCAAGGTATTGAAACTTCCTATTATTTATAAAGGAACTTACGGAACAAGTACGCCTTATATTGATCCTGTGTGGCTCGGTTCGGTTTATGCCGGAACCATTTTGCTCGCAGGACCTGCTGGGGCTACTGTCGGTGGGATCGCCGGTTCTGCTATGTCTGATTATGTAAATCGAGCTGTCGACAATGTCACCGATACGATCGGCTCCGGGATAAAGTCTTTTCGAAATCTTTTTTCGAATGAGGACGACACAAAAATCAAAACCGGCAAATGAGGTTTGTCATTCTCGGGCGCTTCGCATAAATCTTGTTTTGTGAATTATTTTTATGACCCGACCGCGCTCTCCGCTGCAATCAAACGGAAAACATTCCACGCTCTTTTTCGCGGAACCTCCTGTTCCGACGAAAAAACTTCGGCCATCCTGGCCTACGTCACCGCGAGAAATGATTTCTTTGTTTTAGAAATGAATCAGTTACTTGATTTCCGCTTCGATCGCTAGCGCGGGGGCTTGGATGTGGAAGAGAGATGGTGGGATTTCATAGTATACCATCCCCGCCCTATCGACATTGGGTGGGGTTAACCACCCGCCACCCAATGCGTTCCATCTACCATATAACCTTCCCTTTGTAAAGAGATGATTCGGGTTCTGGGAAATTTATTCCAAAAAGTTCGCCTTTTTGCCTAAAGGTTTTTGAATTTGTGGTATCTTCGACGAAATGACCCTGGTTTCGCATTCCGGAATGAAAAACCAAGGCCACCGTTTCTATTCAGTCATACCACGACGATCCTATAAAAAGTAGTTTCCTAGGAAATTATTATATTGACAATAGTTTCTGTGGAAACTATTGTGATTTTATGAAAAAAACTCAAACCAAGGAAGTAAGTGATTTAAAAAAACACATTGGTTTTTGGATGAGGATCGTTTCCAACAACGTATCCCACTCGTTTGCTAAAAAACTGGAAACCCAAGGTTTCACCGTAGCGGAATGGGTCGTCCTTCGTGAAATGCATGAATGTAAAAACACGATAGTACCCAGTTATATTGCTGATCTTACAGGACTTACGAGAGGAGCGATTTCAAAATTGGTAGATCGTTTGTTGGAAAAAGGTTTTGTCACTCGTAAGGAATCTTCGAATGACCGTCGTTATCAGGAGATCGAGCTTACCAAGGAAGCAAAACATCTGTTGCCGAAATTGGCGTCGATTGCAGATGAAAACGATGAACAATTCTTTTCAGTTTTAAGTTTATCCGAACGGAAAACTTTAACTGAACTTCTAAGAAAAACAGCCGAGTTCAATCAACTTACAAAATTGCCGATTGAGTAAAGGAGAGAGTATGAATATACAAAAAATTAAGGAAACCGTCGATTTGTCTTTGGAAGGGAAAATTACTTTCCCGCAAATAGTAGGTATTCTTCTGAAAGAAAACATAGAATCCTATCACGTCGATTTCGTTCGAGCGGAAAATAGGTATTATACGGCGCAAGGGGAAAATCATTTGGAGCCAGTTCCTCATCAATTTCCCTCCGCGGCAAAAGAATTTTCAGCCGAAGCGGTTAGCGCTACCATTAAAAAAGTACAAGCAGGAAAGATCAACTATCGGGAGTTTATCGATGAAGTAACATCGGCAGGCTGTATTTATTATATTGCTTATCTATCCGGCAAACGGGTTATTTACTTCGGTAGAGAAGGTGAATTTCATATAGAACATTTTCCGAAGAATTGATTTGAAGAATGTATCTTTATCTGCTCAATTTACGGATAAAAATTTTATTTTCATTAGACCAATTCCCCTTTGACCGACTTTCGAATGAAATAAATCGGATACAAAAGTAGATACAAATTAGGAAGCCACCAGGTTATATCGAAATCCAATCGTATCCCCCAAAATGCAATTGCTTGGAGACCGGAAGAGAATGTCAAAACGAGTGAAATCAAACTGACCGGTTTCCAGGCTGCATTCGCTTTTCCATATAAATGCAGGCTGAGTAGTCCTGAAAAAGAAATCAACAGATCCAGCGGAAGAAAAGACCAATTCCAGCTAACAAGTAACGGATTTGTATAATCTTTGAAAAGCCACTCATCCGGTATGATATGAAGTATTGTGATAAGCCAGTACAATACAAAACCTATATCTGTGATAAGAAAAAAAGGGCGTAATGTTTTCATTTGGATCAGTCTTTTATTTTGACTGATCAGATATGGAAAAAGGGATTTATTTTTACTTCTATCGCATCAGATTATAAAAATTCAGAAAGCAAATTCAGTTCTTTTGTCATAATCATTTCCGTTTGTTTTTGAAAGTCCGGCAGGTTTCCGTAAGTTCGACTTCCCCGGTTCGGGTCAACGACATCTGTGATTCCTCTTAAAATGATTATAGGAACTTGATTCTTCGAACAAATTCTTGCAATGGATCCCGACTCCCAATCACCAGCTAATGCGTGATATTTGTTCATTAGAAATTGCAAATGTTTCGGATCGATGTCCTGATCGGCAGAGAGAATCGCTCCGGATTTTAAACCGGCGATTTGATTCGATTTTGCAAGATCTTGCGAGCTTTTTATGTCCGTGGTATAATCACGGATTGCCTCTTCCGAATCTCCCATTCGTTCAATAATGTCATAGACAATGGTCCGATTTACATATAGAATCTCTCCTTCTTTTATCTTACCGATAAAACCGCCTGCAGTTCCTAAGTTAATGACCGAAGCCGGTGAAAATTTCGTAATTGCCCATTGTGTGGAAGCAGCCGAGTCGATTTTGCCCCAGCCTCCTTGGAGAAAGAGAATCGTTTTATCATCACCCGATTTGTTTTTTAACGTGTATGAAAAATATTCTCCATACGGACTATGAAGAATTACTTTTGAATCGATGTTTAAAATCTTTTTAACGGAATTCCATTCGCTTTCCGCAGAAACAAGAATGAGAGTCGCAGGTTTTGAAATGGAACATTGAATTTGGAATATTGACAAAATTAAAAAAATCGCTAAGCTTCCTTTTTTTCGATCCATAAAAAAAATCTTATCGGCATTCCGCCTCAACGTAAATGAAAAAACGATTTATATCTTATTACTTTTTGCTGTCAAAATCGAATTCACAATTTCTATAATCCAATTCTTATGTAACAGGTTTCGGGCGCTTCGCATAAATCTTGTTTTGTGAATTATTTTTATGACCCGACCGCGCTCTCCGCTGCAATCAAACGGAAAACATTCCACGCTCTTTTTCGCGGAACCTCCTGTTCCGACGAAAAAACTTCGGCCATCCTGGCCTACGTCACCGCGAGAAATGATTTCTTTGTTTTAGAAATGAATCAGTTACTTGATTTCCGCTTCGATCGCTAGCGCGGGGGTTTGGATGTGGAAGAGAGGTGGTGGGATTTCATAGTATACCATCCCCGCCCTATCGACATTGGGTGGGGTTAACCACCCGCCACCCAATGCGTTCCATCTACCATACAACCTTCCCTTTGTAAAGAGATGACTCGGGTTCTTGGAAATTTATTCCAAAAAGTTCGCCTTTTTGCCTTTTTTAGATCTCTTCCCGAATGGGGATTCCTTCTTTTCTTAAAATCCGTAGTGCATTTGTGGTATGGGAAATCCCTTCCCGGAGTCTGTAATCGAATATCATTTCGCCATCTAACTCTAATTCTGTGAAATGAAAAGGAGTCGCACCTTCTATCTCGGCAATTTGCAAATCGTGGGTGGTTAGAAAAACGATCGCTCCTTTTTCTTTTAAAGCGAATAGGATTTCACGGGTGGCGATTTGTCTTTCTTTGGAATTGGTTCCTTTTAAAATTTCATCCAAAAAAAGTACGGACAGCTTCGTATCCGGCCTCGTCTCTCTGATGATTCCGGAAAGTCTTCTAACCTCGGAATAAAAGAAAGAGATTCCGTTTTCCAAAGAATCTTGGGAACGAATCAAAGTATGAATTTCAAAAGGAGCAATGGACATTTTGGTTCCCGGAATCGGTCCTCCGCTCCCGGCGATTAACAGACTCACTGCGATGGCTCGAAGATAAGTTGTTTTTCCCGACATATTGGAACCGGTAATGATAAACAAACCTCCTCTCCCTACCGTAGGTAAAATATTTGTTATACGGTGGTCGATTCCGATCAAAGGATGGCCTAAATTTTCCGCTTCCATATAACCTTTGTCGTTCCATTCGGGAAATGCCATCTTCGGGTTTAGGAAAGAAAGATTCGTAAAAGGAAGCAGCGAATCCACACGGATCCAATCTTCTTTCAATTCCACCCAAAGAGGAGCCCAATTGAATTTCCATTTTTCAAATCGATTCACTTTCCAAAGATCCCAAAGAAAAATCGCATTCAAAATAAAATGGGGTAGGGGAGAAATGATCCATTCTGAAGAATTGCCCAATTTTTCCAAGGCATGGGACATCTTTCGAATTTCCGTCCTTCGTTTCGGATGCAATCGTTTCCAAACGGATTCGAAATTTTCCAAACTTTGATTCAGATTTTGGATTTGTTTCCAAATTTTGAGAGAATTTTTACGATACCGTATAAATAGAATTAGGTTAATAAACAATAACAAAGGTGCGAACGGCAAAGAAAAAAAAGAACTAAGAAGCAGCCAAAAAGGAGTAAACACTCCCAGGATCGGATAAAGAAACCTAAGGTATCTTTGTTTTTCCCAAAAATGAAAATCTTTAGTGATATTAAAAAAAGGAATTTTATCTTTTGTATCTCCCCCGTAAGGAAATGCCTTTCGGAGCAATTGGTAGTTCAAAGATCTGTTTTTCAAAAGCTCTTTTACTTTTGTTTGTAAAATCTTCGGGTCTTCGTTTGTATTTTGCAATAATCGGTTTAAAAACAAATCCCAACTGTCTTTTGTAACAGTCGTATCGAGATAAGCAAATAATCCTTGTTTTGTGCACAAGTCCAAATCAACGGAAAGAGGGTGGTTTCGGATTGCTTCCGGAAATTCCCAAACTTCCAAGGAAGGGATTTTTTTCAAGACTCCGTTCTTTCGATTCAACTCTCTTTCAATGAGAGCTAAGGTTTTTTCCAACCCGGCGAGATGGTGTTTTCGCTTTTGGTAAATGGAAACCAGAATCGCAAAACCAACGATAGGTATACTTAGAAAGGCATAATGTAAAAATTCCGATTTGTTCAGATAAAGTCCGAAAAACCCTACGATGATGGAAAAAAATACAAGCAACCTGACACGAGAAAGTCTTTGTAATTGGGATTTTCTTTTGGGAATGAGTGAGGAATAACGTTTCTTTCTGAAGTTTAAGAAACTTGTGGGGAAATCAGGCGAATCTATGTCGTTCGTAATTTTCTTCTTCTCTTTTGGTAATTTCTAAATCAAGTACTCGAACAAGGCTGCCCAGGTCATTTAATCTCCATTTGTCGATCAATTTGCCCCTTTCTCTACCCGAAAACTTGTCCAAATAGAGGGTTCCGAACAGATCTTCGCCGTATTCATAGGCGACGAAACGGCCGTTTCGTTTCCCTGTAGCATTGATCATTCGAATCGTCATAGACGAATACCAAAAACAGAATGAAAAAAAATAGTACAAGCAAAATTTTTTACTTCAGTATTTTCCTTTTCCTGCGATATACATATCGGGGATAGGACCACTTGTCACGGATGATGAGCCCTAACAAACAAACACCCCAGGAACCAAGGACGCACGGAGGCCGACATGGATTTCTACCCAGAAATGAACCCGGAGCTAAAAAGCTCTTTTACGCGACAAGACCGCTTTTTTTCCAATATAGAGAGCGAAACCCTACTTCCTCAGCTCGGCCTGAAAGCGCGAAACCTGCTGGATTCCAAACAAATGGACAAATTGACCGAAATCAGAAAGCGCCACCTGAAAAAAGGACATCAACAGAATAAATTCTCCTGGGACTGAGTCCTTAAAAATCTCTTGACCATCTGAAATTTGGATTTAGTATTAAGTCCGTTTCAGATGGGAGAGATATGGCAAACAACCTAGCAGAAGTTTATAAAGAGTCTTCGGAGAAATTCGGAACCAAGCCGGCATTCTGGTATAAAAATGCGGCAAAAGAATACCAAGCCATCACCTACAAAGAACTTTACGAAGATGGTTTAGCTCTCGCGGAAGCACTCATTGATTTAGGTGTGGATGCTCGGGATCATGTAGGAATCCTCGCGGACAACCGCAAAGAATGGATCGTTGCTGACTGCGCAGTGTTGCTTGCAGGGGCTGCCAATGTTCCTCGCGGATCGGATATTACTGATTCGGAAATCGTTTATATCCTCAATCACTCCGGGGCAAAAATCGTTTTTATTGAAAATGATAAGGTCTACGAGAAATTCAAAAACAATAAATCCCAAATCAAGGGAGTCAAGACAGTCATCATCCTCGATCAGGATTCCAAAATCAAATCCGGCTCGGGAGTTTTGCATTTCCTGGACCTGTTGAAAAAAGGAAAAGAGTTACGCAGCAAAGGGAAAAAAGAAGCGGAAAAACGTATTTCCAAAATCAAGCCGGACGATCTTTTCACTCTCATCTATACTTCCGGAACAACGGGGATGCCGAAAGGTGTAATGCTGATGCATTCGAATATGATCCACCAATTGCATTACGTGGTTCCGAACGTTGCAAAAGTAACGCCTGAAGATCGTATGTTGTCCATCCTTCCCGTTTGGCATATCTTTGAAAGGGTTGTGGAATACTTTGCGATCGTAAACGGAGGATCTACTTATTATACAAAAGTTACCGACCTTCGAAACGATATCCAAAAAGCGAGACCTACTTTTATGGCTTCGGCCCCTCGTGTTTGGGAAAGTATCTATAACGGAATTTACACCAGGATCAATGATCCGAAACAGACTCCTCCCGTTCGAAGATTATTATTCAAAGTAGCTTACTTTTTCTCCAAACACTATCACTCCTCCATTCGTTTTCTAAAAGGTTTGGAAGTGGATTATGAAAATAGAAATATCTTTCAATCGTTAATCGGCGGCGTGATTGCCATCGTTAAACTTTTGGTAACAGCACCTTTCAGCTTAACTATATTAGGTGGAATCGCGGGTTATTACTTGAGTTCCATTGGAAACCCTCTTTCGACAGTTGCTTATGTGATCAGCGGACTCGGTTTGATTTTGAATGTGTTCACTCTGGATCGGATTGTATTGTCCAAGATCCGCCAGGCGACAGGCGGTCATTTGAGAGCAACTTTGTCCGGCGGGGGAGCGTTGCAAAAACACGTAGACGCTTTCTTCATGGACATTGGTATTACCGTACTCGAAGGATACGGGATGACGGAAACAGGTCCGGTGATTTCAGTTCGTTCTTTTGAACGTCCGATCATGGGTTCTGTGGGGGATATAGTTCCTCTCACACAAGTTCAAATTCGCGATGATGCCGGAAAAGTTCTCTGCCATATAGATGACAAAAAGAATATCATTTCGGGCAAACAAGGTGTAAAAGGCGTCGTTCACCTGAACGGTCCGCAAGTGATGAAAGGTTATTATAAAAATCCGGAAACTACGGCAAAAACCATAGTAGACGGTTGGATGAATACCGGTGATATCGGAATGATCAATTTCAAAAAAACTTTGACTTTGACCGGCCGTGCAAAAGACACCATTGTTCTGTTAGGTGGTGAAAACGTAGAGCCTGTACCGATTGAAAATAAAATCGACGAATCTCCTTTCATCAAACAATCCATGGTGGTAGGACAGGATCAAAAGGTTTTGGGTGCCATCATTGTTCCTGATTTCGATGCTCTTGCTGCTTGGGCTGCTGACAATGGAATCACCGAGACCAAACCGGAAAAATTGATCACCGAACCTAAGGTAGTCGATTTTTATAAAAAAGAAGTCCGTAATTTCAATAGTGTTAAGACAGGTTTTAAAAATTTCGAGCAGGTTCAGTATGTTACCATTATCACCAAACCGTTCGAAGTTGGTGACGAGCTTACAAACCTGATGAAGATGAAGCGGCATGTCATTACTGAAAAATACAAAGATCGGATTTTGGAACTTTACAAAAACAGCTAATGTCCATTTTTGCAGAAATATTTCACGGGGAACGCATCCTGGAGATCAGGATGCAGACCAATGAAAAAAATACTTTTGATCTGAACGCTTTTTCCACGTTCGGCGGCATTTTAAAGAAACACGCGCAAAATGAAAATTTGCGCGCACTTCTACTTACCTCCGCTCAAACCCAGTTTTTTTCCAATGGAATCGAACCGACCCTAATGTATGGAAAGTCGGATGCGGAGATCAAAGAAGCGGTTACTATTTTGATCGGAACTGTTTCGGATTATTTTTTGTTTCCCATACCCACCATTTCCATCATCAACGGACATTGTATGGCGGCAGGGGCGGTTTTTGCGTTATTCTCCGATTATCGTTATATGGTGGATAAAGGGGCAAGGATTGGATTTTCAGAAGCGATCGTGGGCTTGAATTTTCCTTCCGTTCCTACGATGGTATTGAAAGATCTTGTGGGTTATAAAAATGCCCGTGATTTATTGTACACCGGAAAACAAATCAAATCTCCGGAAGCAAAGGAGATCGGCCTTGTAGACGAACTTTTTCCCGCAGAATCTTTGTTTAACGAAGGATTGAAATTTGCAAGTTCACTTGCAAAACTCACTTATAATTCAAGCCGTGGAATGAAAACAGCACTCCGCGATTTTTATCATCCTATCCTTTCCAAGGTATTTGAACAGGATATACAACATTTCGCGCGTACAATTCAAACCAAAGACGGACAAGAAGGTTTTCTCTCTTTGATAGAAAAACGTAGACCGAACTTTATTACTTAATTTTATTTATCCCTCCGATCTCGGGATTTCGGCAAAAAAGAAGGTTATCTTTGAATTTCCTTTTTTAAAAGTTCGGGAACCCTGTAGTGAAAACTTGGGTCTATACTTCAGCGCTTCCTAAATTCAGAGGTCCATTGCAATTATCCGAAGTTTCCATACGTAATCCTATTTTTTCCTGGATGATGATGATTGGGATCATCCTTCTGGGATGCATCGGACTTTCCCGTTTGGGATTGTCTCAGATGCCCAATGTGGATTTCCCCATTGTAAATATCGCTCTTACTTTGCAGGGGGCGAATGCATCCGTTATGGAAACGGATGTGGTAGATCCGATTGAAGAAGTTCTTCTTACAGTGGAAGGAGTTACAGAGGTTCGATCCACATCGACGGATAGCGCTGCAACGATCACCGTCGAACTAGAGTTAAATCGTGATGTGGATGTTGCAATTCAGGAAATCCAAACCAAAATCGCACAGGTTCAAAATAAACTTCCCACTGCGCTTGACCCTCCCGTTCTTCTTAAATCCAACCCGGATGACAACCCTATCATATGGGTTGCTTTGACTGCCGAAGGCAGAACGGAACAGGAGAAGATGATCTATGTTAAATCCGTATTAAAAGATAAATTCCAGGAACTACCGGGTGTCGGAGAAATTATTTTAGGCGGGTATGTCGACCGGGTTATTAATGTTTATCTGGATCCGAACCGATTGGCGGCCGCCGAACTGACTGTAGATGATATTACAAATACTTTACTCGAACAAAATATAGAAGTTCCTTCCGGAAAATTACAAAACCAAAAATCGGAAATTTCCCTCCGGGCCGTAGGCGATGTTCCTACGGTAGATCAACTTTCCAATATCTTTATCAATTCCAGAAGCGGTGCAGCCATGTTTCGGCCTGTTCGTCTGAAAGATGTCGCAACCATTGAAGATGGGTTAGACGAGATTAAAAAAATCGGAAGATTCAATCAAATCCCGTCGGTGGGACTTGGGATCAAAAAAATAAAAGGTTCCGACGCAGTAGCAGTTGCCAATAGAGTAAAAGCCAAAATGGAAGAGTTGAAAGCCACTCTTCCTCGCGGATACAACCTTGCCATTGCAAATGATAATACTACTTTTATCAAAGACTCGGTAGATGAATTGATGTTTACTTTGTTACTCTCCATTCTTCTTACAGGCTTTGTTTGTAGATTGTTTTTGGGGAGTTGGGGAAGTACGGCCAACGTACTACTTGCCATTCCCACTTCTATCATTGGTACATTTTTAGTACTGTATTATGCAGGATTTACTTTAAACACATTCACGTTGCTCGGACTTTCTTTGGCGGTGGGAATCGTAGTGGATGATGCCATTATGGTTTTGGAAAACATCAGCAGACATAGAGAGATGGGAAAAACCTGGTACAATGCCGCCTTGGAAGGAGCGTCTGAGATTCGTTTTGCGGCGCTTGCTGCGACTCTAGCCATCATTGCTATTTTTTTGCCGGTAGCATTTATGTCCGGTGTCATCGGAAGATATTTTTTGGAATTTGGAATCACTGTCGCCGTGGCGGTCGCACTCTCTCTTTTCGAAGCGCTTAGTTTCACTCCTATGCGTGCTTCCAGGTATAAAGAAAAAGAAACGAAAAAGGGAAAATCCAAGAAGCAGGAAATGATTGGTATCACTTCCAAATGGAATCTTTCCAGCTACAAGGATTCTAAATTCTATAGCATCATCGCGAGGACGATCGGATTTTTTTCCCTATTCAAAAGAGTGGATCCTTTGGTGGAAAAATTCTTACGAAAAGCGGAAGCATTTTATGCCTGGGTGCTTGATTACGTGGTCGCTTTTCCAAAAACCATTTTGTTTGTTTCAACGGTTCTCTTTGTTCTATCGCTCGGATTTTTTTTAGGATTGAAAAAAGAATTTATTCCTCCTCAGGACTTGGGAAGATTCGTCCTTCGTGCTAAAATGCCTGTTAGTTCCTCTATCTTTGCCACAAACGAAGCAATGAAAAGAGTGGAATCCCATCTTATGGCAAAACCCGAAATTGAAAAATATATGGGAACCATTGGGGGATTCGACGGTACGGAATCGAACGGAGCTATGTTCTTTGTTTCAATCAAAGAAATGGGAAAAAGACCGATCAACGAAAGAACGGGGAAAGAAATCACGCAAAGCGACGTATTTGCAGATCTGCGGAAGGATTTGAAACTTCTGGTTCCGGAGGCAAAATTTTCGATTATTGATATTTCGCAAAGGGGATTCAGTGCCGGTAGAGGATATCCCGTAGAACTGGTATTAACCGGTCCAAGTTGGGATGTTCTCGCGGATGTATCTACTAAAATTCGAGAAAGGTTGGATAAGGAAGGCATTCTGCAGGATATTGATACCGATTATGTACTGGGTCAGGAAGAGTTGAGGATTTTACCCAATCGGGATGCCGCCGCCGCAAGAGGTGTCAGCATGGCTAACATTGGTAATACGATAGGACCTCTTATGGGAGGCAAAAAAGTCAGTCGTTTTACCGAAAATGGAAGAAGTTACGATGTAAGGATTAAGATCAACAAGAACCAAGGAGAAAATGCGGAAATCATTCCCAATATACGAGTCAGAAATGTGTACGGAGAATTTGTCCGCCTAAAGGACATATTGATTTTAGAAACCAAAAATACTTTAAAAAGTATCACTAGGGTCAACCGGGATCGCGCGATTAAATTATTCGGAAATCCTCCGCAAGCGATCGGGCAGACTGCCAGTTTGGAAAAATCACTCCGTATCGCAAAAGAAATGTTACCCGAAGGTTATATCGTACAGGTTTCGGGTTCCGCAAAAACGGCAAATGAATCCACAAGCGGGCTTATGTTTGCACTTGTGTTGGGCATCGTTGTCTCTTATATGATTTTGGCGAGCCAATTTAATAGTCTAAAACAACCGTTATACGTTTTGCTTTCTATGCCGTTCAGTTTTTCGGGGGCATTAGTGGCACTTTTCATTACGGGGCAATCGTTCAATATGTACAGTTTTATCGGTCTCATTATGCTTTTGGGGCTTGTGAAAAAAAATTCCATTCTACTCGTCGAGTTTGTAAATCATGTGCGTTCGCAAGGTAAAACGGTAGCGGAAGCGATTCGGGAAGGTTGTCCTGTTCGTTTGCGTCCCGTACTTATGACATCTTTCGCTTCTATCGCAGCCGCAATTCCTCCTGCTTTGGCACTTGGTCCGGGTGCGGAAACCAGAGTTCCTATGGCAGTGACCATACTGGGCGGACTTGTTCTTTCCACTTTGGTAACATTTGTTGTAGTTCCCGCCGCCTATTATCTGATGGAAAAGGAAAAATAATGAACGAAAAAAAACTAACTAACGTTTGTTTTTATATTTTTTCCTTTTCGATTCTTATATTTTCATTATTTTCCCTCGGATCTTGTTCTTCCCGTCCGGAAGTAAAATTAAACGACGGAGTCGTGGAAGATAGTTTGAAAAAAATAACAGGAGTTACAACAAAAGATTTGGAAGCGGCTCTTGAAAAAGATTCTCTTTCTTTGGATGATTTGTTTGTTTTGGCTGTGGAAAGAACGGAAAGAATCGCTTTGAAAGATGAAGCGACCAATCAGGCAATGGCGGGAAAGGACAAAGCATTCGCCGGTTTTCTTCCTACTCTTTCCTATGTTTACAATAAATTTTATTCGATTCCCGGTCATACCACAGAACCAAGCTTAGTGGAAAATTACAGAACCTATCAATCCGTTCAAAATGGAGATTATTTATCTTTAGTTCCTTCTTCGACGACTTCTTCTTTACCGCCTACAGTCGGAGCCGGTTCCCGTTTGTTACTAAGTTTTCCTTTAACGGGAGGGCTGACCGCATATCAGGATTATAAGGCCAATAAAAGTTTAACAGATCAAAGGCGAATGGAGGCAAAATTCGAAGCAGGAAGGATGTATCTGGAACTAGCCCAAGGGTATTTTAATGTTTTGCAATTGGAAGAAAGTTTGAAGTATGCCACCGAAGCTTTGGAATTAAATACGGAATCCGTGAAAGAAAGAAGGAGATTGTATTCGTTAGGACGTATTATGCGATCGGAACTTCTCAATGCGGAGACTGGCCTTGCCAATGCCCAAGCCATTTTAGAAGATACAAGATTTCAATTGGAGCAGGTGCAAACTACTTTGGCGATGATGGTCGGATTCGATACCAAAATCAAACTGGCAAACATTGCAAACCCTCTCGAAAAAATTCAAATCGGAAAAGTGGATGAATATTTGCCGAAGAGATACGATGTCATTTCCACTCAAAAAGGAATCGAAGTGGCAAAGGCAAACGAAAACAAAGCTTGGTTCGGGTTCTCTCCGAACATAGCGGTAAACACGTATTATTCGTTTCCTATGGAAGGTCAAACTAGAAATAAAGACGTAACTGCACAATTGGCCGTAACTATGCCTCTCACTCCTTTGGGTCAAATGGCCGATTTAAAAAATGCGGAATCTGCCACCAAACAAGCGAAGTTGAATGCTTCTCAAACCAGAAGAGCCGCTCTCCAAGAGATTCAAAATGCAACGCAAAGTTTGGAAAACTCGGAGCGAATGTGCATTATTTATGAAAAAGCCTATCAATATGCGAAAGACACTCTGGCGAGCCAAGAGTCCGGGTACAGAATGGGTAGAACCAGTTGGGTGGATGTAATTTCCACGCGGCTTGCTACCTTGAATTCGGAAATCACTTTCAAAAAGACAAATTACCAAAGACTCCTCAACCGGGTTGCATTGGGAGTCGCGATCGGGGAGATTCCCAGAATCCCGGAAGAGAAGTCCGAATTTAAAATAGAACCTAACTAATATTAAATGCCTTGGCCCTTCCCCACCGATAAAAACTAAGAAGGATTTGAAGGATCGTTCGGCAAAACCGGTTTTAAAGCAGTGGGTGAAAGTCATAATCTTACTTATATTTAACTATGAATAGATCTTCTCCTCCTGTTTTTATTTGTCCGTCCAGATTGCCTGAAGTACTACCTGTAGTATACAGATACCCGAAAGAATCGCTTACGATTCCGTAGGAATTGGTACCCGAACTTGCAACTCCCATGAGTCTAGTCCATTGTTTGTTGCCATTCTTATCATATTTGACTACGAATAAATCTTTTCCCCCTGTTATGGTTTGTCCATCCAAGCCGCCAGTGGTGCTACCGGCAGTGTATACATTTCCGAAGCTATCATTTGTAATTGTAAGTACCTCGGTAATATGTCCGTTCGTCACACCCGAAAGTTTGGTCCATTGTTTGTTCCCATTGGCATCGTATTTGACTACGAATAAATCTTTTGATCCTGCTAAAGTTTGTCCGTCCAAATTGCCTTGTGTATTGCCTGTAATATATATGTTGCTTGAACTATCTCTTACAATTCCAAATCCCTCCGTAGTCGAATTTGTCACACCCAAAAGTCTGATCCATTCTTTGTTTCCATTATTGTCGAATTTTGCAATAACCATATCATTTGATCCCGTCTTCGTCTGACCGTCTAAGTTGCCATTTGTTGTTCCGGTAATATACAAAGTCCCTGAATTATCACTTATGATTCCCCGTGCGAATGTAGAAGCGCTTGCCACACCCAAAAGCTTTGTCCATTGTTTGTTACCGTTGCTATCATATTTAGTTATGAATAGATCTTTTGATCCAGTTAAAGTTTGTCCGTCCAGATTGCCTTGTGTGTAGCCTGTAATATATATATATCCGGAACCATCACTTGTGATTGCATTTCCAGTTGTCTCTGCACTTGCCACACCCAAGAGTCTAGTCCATTGTTTATTACCACTGTTATCGTATTTAATTAAGAATAGATCGTTTGAACCTGTTTTTGTTTGCCCATCCAAATTTCCTCCGGTAATACCCGTAATGTATATTCCTGAACTACCACTTATAACTGCATTTCCTATTGTCGAAGCACTTGCAACCCCTAGAAGCCTAGTCCATTGTCTGTTTCCAGCGCTGCTATATTTGGTAATAAGCAAATCATTACTTCCAGTTAAAGTTTGTCCGTCCAGATTGCCTTGTGTGTAACCTGTAATATATATATTTCCGGAACTATCGCTTGTAATTGCATTTCCTCGAGTCCCTACTCCTCCCCCTGCGCCCAAAAGCCTGGTCCATTCTTTGGTTCCGCTATTATTGATCGCAGGTATAGAATCGGAAGTTCCTTGAGTAGCTCCCGTTAAAAACGGTATGGCCCAAAGAGGATTGATATCATCGGAGGAGGACTTACACCCGAAAGAGAAAGATACACCGAATGAGTATATAACTACGATTAGTATACTGTGTTTGAACTTTGTCATATGTTTCCTTTTCCGACTGTCCTTATGGATTTTGTTCTGATTCATTGATTTGAAGCAGGCCAGGCGTTGGCAGAACGGATTCTAAAAATTTTAAAGCAAGAAAAGATGCCTGTCGTTCCAGTTCATGAACTGGAAAATCTAAATTGATTTTTTCATTTATGTTTCAGGATAAATACGTAAAAATATGATAAAGTTCAGAATTGGTTGTAAGACAAAGGTTCCGCTCTCTCTAACCCGTATCTATCCCAACTATGGCAATTTATTTTAAAACAAGTGTTATGTGGCTAAGATCCGACATAATATTTTTTCAAAATATTGTGGGTTTTGCTTAAAATTCTTTGCACCGCCCGGTAAGATCCAATATTTCGTCGCTTTTTCCGTTATCTTGGCATTGAAGAAAAAGGTTCCTGACGGAAATTTGACAAAAGAAATTAGAAATGATCTAATCACGGGAGAGATAAAGTATGAGTTCAACAGCAAATCATTACTATAATGCAAAGGATCTGGCGAAGTTCCCTGAAATCGGAAGAGTGAATAAAGACCTTGCAGATAAGTTTTTCGCATATTACGGCGCCGTGATGGCAGAAGGGGCTCTTAGCGAGAGAGAGAAGGCTCTCATCGCACTAGCGGTTTCCCATGCATTGAAATGTCCTTATTGCATTGATGCTTATACAGCTACTTCTTTACAAAAAGGTGCCGATGAAGCGCAAATGAATGAAGCGGTTCATGTTGCTGCAGCGATGGCTGCGGGAATTAATTTGGTTCATAGCGTTCAAATGAACAACAAAATCGATGAACTTTCCATCTAATAGATGGGAAAGTAAATCAGTTTTAAAGGAGATAGTCTATGTTAGTCGATGAACAGATGAATATTCTGGGATCTTATCCTGATTCTTTTGGAAAACAAATCAGAATCGGAACGGATGCAAAGAATCCTTTGACAGGATTAACATTGACTACTTTCCAGATCAATGTAGGCAAATGGTGCAACCAAGCATGTAAACATTGTCACGTGGACGCATCTCCGATTCGGACGGAGATGATGAGTAAGGAGACGATCGACAAATGTCTCGCAATTATCAAATCCGTTCCTGCGATTCAAACCGTTGATATCACAGGTGGGGCGCCGGAAGGAAATATTCATTTCCGCTATTTGGTGGAAGAGGCTCGCAAACTTGGCAAAAAAATAATCGATCGTTGCAATCTTACCATTTTAGAGGAGAAGGGGAACGAAGACCTTCATGAATTTTTGGCTGCCAATGAAGTGGAAGTTTGTTCTTCCTTACCTTATTTCAGTCAATCAAGGACCGATCAGCAGAGAGGAGACGGAGTCTTTAATAAATCGATTACCGCCTTGCAAAAGTTAAATAAATTAGGATACGGGACCAGACTTCCGTTGAATTTGGTTTATAATCCAGTGGGTGTTTTTTTGAGTTCCGCACAAAAACAATTGGAGCGTGAATTTAAGGAAAACCTGGACAAAAAGTACGGAATCGTATTTAACAATCTCTATTGCATTAATAATATGCCCATCAATCGCTACTTAGGTGCTCTTGTGCGAACGGGTAAGTTTGAAACTTATATGGAAACTTTGGTCAATGCTTATAATCCGATGACCTTGGAAGGTTTGATGTGCCGGCACCAAATTTCAGTCGGGTATGATGGAAAAATTTACGACTGTGATTTCAACCAGATGTTGGAGTTGGAAGCGAAACCTGTTTCTCATGTCGATCACTTCGATTATGAAACCTTTGTGAATCGAAATATTGTTGTGGCGAATCATTGTTTCGGATGCACCGCCGGTGCAGGTTCCAGCTGTGGTGGGGAAGTAGCCTAAAAGGCAAAAGAGCGAACTTTTTTCTAAAATTTTCGGGGATTTTGCGAAAGCGATAGGCGAATTGTAAATTTTGTGTTAGGTGGGTGCTTGCAGCCCACGACCCTCACCCCCCAACCCTAAAAAGGGAGGGGGCTCGATCGATCCCCAAATAAAACTATGTCACATTAATATTCTACCGCCACGGATTGCAGCGGAAACCCTCGCCGAAGGCAGAGGTTGGAGCGAAAAGCCGGGTCCCACGAAGTGGGAGGCGGCCTAGATCTTAGCCTTCGTCGTCGGCGAAAAGATTGTTGAGAGAATCGATCAGAGTGTCTACTTCAACACCATAGCCCATGCAAACTTGTTCGATGGTTTCGACTTCGTTGATGGAACAATGTGAGCAACCACCTAGGTGGTAGCTAGAGAAAACAAGACCAGCCTCCGGATGGATGGCAATTGCTTCTCCAACGGTCATCTCTTTATGAAAACGGGCTGCGGTTGATTCGGTCATCAGGAACACCTCGGATAGTAATTTACTATACAAATATTAGACGTTCCCCTATTCGTCAATTGGAATGTTTACCGAAGAATCTGGGAAATTTTACGTTCGGATCGAAGGGCGGTTTGAGTCCGCACATTATTTGTATGATTATTTTCCGGATGGTTCCGATGAACCGATTCATGGCCACTCCTGGAAGGTGGAAGTCTTCCTATCGGGAAAAGAGAACATTCGCCCGGACGGAATTAGCTACGATTTTTTAACCGCAAGAAACCGTTTGCAGGAATTGGTTCATAGCATTGATCATTTACTGATCAATGAACATCCTGATTTCAAGGGGGTAAATCCCACTTCGGAAAATGTGGCCCGTTGGTTTTTTGCAGGACTCAAAGAAGAAGTGGCGAAAACAAACGGAAAGGTCATGAGAATCGTAATTCATGAAGGTCCTGAAAACCTTGCATTTTTTGAACCATAACAAAGGTTAAATTGATTTAATTTTTGTTTGGTGGTCTTGCTTTTTTTGTTCTCGATAAAATAATCGATACTCTTAGCTTTATTACTTTATTTTTCATAAAAACCCTGTAAGTCGCGTTTTTCGGACATTGTTCTTTTTTCAATTCTCCGAAATGGATCACATAAGGAGATGAACGGGGTATCTCTTATGTACTGAAGAGATAAGTCGTAAAAATGATTACATAAACAGTTCGAAAAAACGAATCCTTATGGAAAAAGAGATTTTTCCTCCTATTTTGCAAAAAATCGATCAAAAAACTGTCTATACATCTGGAAGAGGGGAGGTATTCAGATTCTAATAAATCAGAAATAAAATCCAAAATTATGAATTTCTAATGGATAAACTGTTTTGAAAATATAAAAATAGAGTTTGCTCATTTGCGAAAAGAATCCTTGTGAGGGACGTCATGATTACTCAAGTCGAAAAACAAAAAAAAACCTTACTTATAGTAGAAGATGATACAATCATCGGAATGGCGGAAGCGCAAGCTCTGCGTTTGGCGGGATACACTGTTTTTACCGCATCCTCGGGAGAAAAAGCAATCAAATTGATTCAATCCGGACAGGAGATTGATTTGATTTTGATGGATATGGATTTGGGAGCCGGGATGGACGGAACGGAAACTTCCCGAGAGATCCTGAAATTGATTGAAGTTCCCATCGTCTTTCTAACATCACATGCAGAAAAAGAGATGGTTGATAAAGTAAGAGGCATCACAAGATACGGTTATGTGATTAAAAACTCAGGCAACTTTGTATTGCAATCTTCCATTGATATGGCGTTCGATCTTTTTTACGCGAACCAAAAAGTTAAAAAGAAAGAAGAGAGTCTTCGGGTTACTTTGAACTCTATCGGAGACGCAGTGATCGCTTCCGACAACCAAGGAAGAATCACAAGAATGAATCCTGTTGCGGAAAAATTAACCGGATGGCCGTTTCACGAAGCAATCGGAGCTCCCGTAAGAAACGTATTTCATATCGTAAATGCAAAGACCAGGGTACCCGCCAAAAATCCGATTGATGAGGTTTTAAAAACAGGGCAGATCGTCGGTCTAGCGAATCATACCGCCTTACTTGCTAAAAACGGAGTAGAGTATCAAATTGCGGACAGTGGCGCGCCGATTCAAAACGAAAAAGGCGATGTTTTGGGAGTGGTGCTTGTTTTTCGGGATGTAACGGAAGATTATAAAATGCAGGAAGAATTGCGCGGATCGGAAGAAAGATTTGCCGCTATTTTTAAATCCAGTCCGATGGGAATGGCTGTTACTCGTTATGCGGATGGGGTTTATGTAAGCGTGAATAAAGCATTTTGCCAATTGTTCGAATATAAAAAGGACGAAATCATCGGAAAAAGTACAAAGGAAACGCAACACTGGTGGATTTCCGAAGAAAGAGAACGCCTCCTTGAAATCCTACGGGACACCGGTAGAATCGAAGGCGAAGAGATGAAGATTCGTAAAAAATCGGGAGAGATCGCCGATATAGTGGTGTTTGTCGAACAGATTGTGATCTCCGGCGAAAAATACTTACTCAGTATCAATCATGATATCACTGCGAAAAAACATGCAGAAGCGGAACTCCAAAAATCTTTAGACGAGAAAGAAGTCCTTCTGAAAGAGCTGCAACATAGAGTCAAAAACAGTTTGAATGTTGTTTCCAACTTACTCGGCTTTGAATTGAATCATATAAAAGACGAAGAGACAAAACGTATTTTTTTAAATGCACAGTCTCGCATACATTCTATGTCCAAGATTTATGAAAGATTGTACAGATCGTCCGCAATCGATAGATTGGATCTACACTTGTATATTAAGGATTTAATCGATTCTTTTTCGGAAATGTATGCGATTGATTCCAAAAAAATTCGATTTTCCGTTAAATTGGAAAAGATCCAATTGGATTTGAAACGTGCTTTGCCTGTGGGGTTGATCCTAAACGAATTGATTACAAACGCCTTGAAATACGCTTATCCCAACGATCATAAAGGAGAAATCCGCGTTCATTTGCGTCAAGTCAATGAGCATGTGAATCTGATGGTCTCCGATGACGGCTGCGGGCTCTCCGAATCTACAAATCCGAGTGAAGCAAATACACTCGGATTTATGTTGGTAAAGAATCTGACGGAACAGATTGACGGCGTAGTCAGTACGATTTCAAATCCAAACGAAGGTTTAACGGTAATCCTAAGTTTGAAGATATGATTTATTTTCTACCGAATTTTGCGTTCAATTTTCCTTCTGCCAATTTCAAGCTATTGATATAAAATCCTACCAAGGCTCCCGATGCTTCCGAGTCTAAAGGGATTTTATCCTTTAGAGCATATACTTTGAAGATATAACGGTGAGGTTTGTCTCCTGCAGGCGGACATGCTCCACCAAAACCAGGTTTACCGAAATCAGTTCTGCTTTGAATGGAGCCTGGAGGAAGAGTTCCTTTTTCGTTTCCTGCTTTAGAAGCAAGCCCTGTCGCATCGGCAGGAATATTGAAAACAACCCAGTGCCAGAATCCGCTTCCCGTTGGAGCATCAGGATCATAAACTGTGACGGCAAAAGCTTTTGTTTCCTTCGGAGCTCCGCTCCAATTCAGATCCGGAGAAATGTTTTCGCCACTGCAACCGAATCCGTTGAAAACTTGCGCATTGGTAAGATTAGAACCTTCTTTGATTGCGTTACTTGTCAGTTTGATGTCGGCTGCGGATAAACCGCCTACGATGGAAATAGTGGTAAGTAAAAGACTTGTTTTTAAAAAAGAAAATCGCATAACAAACCTCCGAGTTTCAAATGCTAAGATAAGATTAATTTTCCTTTTGAAAAACTGCATCTCAAATTTTAAAAAAACTCCGACTTCATTTTTTTTCGATCGGAAAGGGACGGTAAGTTGCCAATGCCGGCTGTCATATTTTCTTTAAGGTGATTCAGTTTGTTTGTCGCAGGGATTACGAATTGAATTTGTTCGGAAGCCAAAATGAATTTCAAAAAATATTCTGCCCAAGTGGAAATTCCCATTTCTTTTGCCCAGCCGGGAAGGTCTTTTCCTTTGATCATGGAAAACAACCGTCCGTGTGCAAACGGTTCATTTGCGATAACACTCACTCCCCGATCAAATGCGGCAGGAATCAATCTTTCTTCACCGGTTGTTTCCGCAATGGAGTAGGGGATTTGCAAAAAATCTATTTTTTCCGACCGGATGATCTTTTCCAAGTCCGGGAAGGCGCTCGTTGTATAATGTGTGATTCCTATATAACGGATGATTCCTTTTTCCTTCCAATCTTTCAGTGTTGTTAAGTGAGTTTTCCAATCGACGAGGTTATGGATTTGCATCAGTTCGATATGTTTTCGTTTCATTTTGGAAAGAGAAGATAACATTTGTTTTTCGCCTGCCTCTTTTCCGCTGATCCATACCTTAGTTGCAAAAAACAATTTTTCATTTAAATTCGTTTTCAAAGAAACATCACCTACAACTTCCTCGGAAGTTCCGTACATAGGAGAAGAATCGATCATACTTCCTCCCGAAGAGTGAAAGTATTCCAATAAAAAAGACAGTTCCTTTTGTTTTGACGGATCTTTTCCTACGTCAAATGTCTGATAGGTGCCAAGTCCTACCCGTGGAAGAATTTCTCCACTGGATAGAATCTTTGCTTTTAGAACTTTTGTATTTTTCGAAGATGGATTTGATTGTGTTTCCATGGAAGGATTCCTAGAATTCGGTTCGGAATTTATTTTTTTTAAAGAGGATGCGATAAATAAACTGCCAAGTATGAATTTTTTTCTGCTGAACATACTTTCCTCCTGGATATGATTTTCTCTTAGACTGAAGCAGGTTTCTGTTCGGCTTCCAAGACCAATTCCTTTTCTTTTTTCCCCAACCAAATTCCGTTCCACAGCCAAAGCAAGGAAGCCCCTATTCCTAACATGGAAATCTGGATCGGATTCATACCTACAAATGAGAAAAAAGCGTGAATCCATGCCCCGGATTGGTCGCCTAACCTATAGACTGCGGTATCCATAAAGTTTTTGGCTTTGAATTTGTCTTCTTTGGATACGAGAGTGAATAAAACTTCTCTTGTAGGTTTTGCCAACGCAAATTGTCCCACTCTTCTTGTGATTTGAATGATAAAAACAAGTGCGATGGAAGGAAAAACACTCAAAAATCCGAAGCCCAGAATTCCAATGATGGGAAGCGCAGCCAAAGCTCCGCTCACTCCCAGAAATTGAATGATCCTGCTTGTAAACAAAATCTGAATGATCAATGTGGAAACATTCACGATCAAATCCATCTTTGCCAATAAGGAAGTTCTTTCTCCGGTGGAAGAGAATCCCGTTTCAAAAATATGAACCTGCTGGAAATAGATCAAAGAAGATGTCGCAGTATAAATGAACACATAAAGCGCCGCATTAGCAAGATAAGGTGAACGAAACATACCCAATAATCCCCAAAAGAGGGAACTGCTTTCCACTATGGGTTTTGTAGAATCGATTTCTTCCTTTTGTAATTTTGTGCGAACAGTGTACATTCGCATTCCCGTTTGGGCTGCAAGCTCCAGAAGGATTGCCGATGCAATGAGTAGATTTGTTTTGGAAGTATGTTCTACAAGGCTTGCTGTAAAGAGAGAACCCGCAATCGCTCCTATCGAACCTCCTGCGGATATGATTCCGAAAAGGCGTTTACCTTCTTCTTCCCGAAAGAGATCTACGATTAACACCCAAAATACGGAAACGACGAAAAGATTGAACACAGAAACCCAAACAAAGAATATGCGACCGATCCAGATATTATGCGAACTGGTAGAAAAGAAAAATGCAAAAGCCAACAATTGCAATAGAAAGAAACGGAATAGAAAATTGAGTAAACTCTTCCGGTTCAGTTTATGAGTGAGCCAGGCAAAAGGGAAATTGAGTAGAATGATGGAAACAAGAGTGGCCGAAAAAAGCCAGGGAAGAGTTTTGGTTCCAGTTTCGATTCCCAATTCATCCCGGATGGGACGAAGTATATAATAGGAAGAAAGAATGCAAAAAAAACATAGACTGGAATAAATGAGAATGGGAATTTCCTGAGGTTGAACTTTCAAAACCAAATTGATTCTGATAAAAAAGGTTTTTAGTTTTTCATTCATATCCCGTAGCCTTCATTCACAACTTAGATTCCGATCGATTCTTTCCAAGTAAAACTGAAATCGGATATCTCTTTGTATTTGAATTAATTATTCTCGACTGATTTTCATCCCTCTTCACCCTAAGACATAGGTAAAATATATGGACTTGATCTTTGGATGGAAAAATCGTTTGAGGTTGGGTTCAGGTCTTGTTCTTTTTGCCTATGTTTTCACACACCTTCTCAATCATAGCTTAGGAATTGTTTCTTTGGATTTACTTGAATCCTCCCGAAAACTTTTCATCGGCTTTTGGCGCTTTCCGGCCATTCATCCCATCCTTTTCTTTGCTACATCCATCCACATCATTCTCACTCTTAGCAGCATATTATCGAGAAAGACTTTAAAAATGTCCCAAGGGGAGTTTCTACAATTTTTCAGCGGATTGGCGATCCCTCAACTTTTGATCGGTCATATTGCGGTCACTGTTGCAATGAATGAAATGTTAGGTGTTGATGACAGTTACACTCATCTGTTCTTAGTATACGGATCTTTTTTCACTGCCATTGACGTCACTTTACTTTTGATTGTATGGGCGCACGGTTGTTTCGGACTTTATTTTTGGTTGAGATACAAACCTTGGTTTATCCGTTATTCCAACCTGTTCTTAGTGATCGTATCGATTTTTCCCGTTCTTTCGATCATGGGAATCATCAGCGCGCAGAAAGAAGCCTTCCTGCTTTCTCAAGACCCGGAATGGTTGGAAGAGTTTCTTTTGACTCTACCTGAGAAAGTGGAAAAGATCAAAGAGTATTCCTTGCAAGTCGGCACAGGTGCCAGTCTTGTATTTAATTCTATTATATTTTCTCTATTTGTGTTTCGGTTGTTTTTTCTAAGATCACAAAACAAAAAGAAGACGATCAAAGTACATTATCCGAATGGAAAAATTTCCATTGTATCTCCTGGTACGACGATCCTTGAAGCAAGTAAGCTCGCGAAATTGCCTCATGCAAATGTATGCGGAGGAAGAGGGCGTTGTTCCACTTGCAGAGTACATATTGAATCCGGACTGGAAGAATTGGATTCTCCTTCGGAAGAAGAGACAGCAGTACTCGCAAGAATCTCCGCTCCCAAGTCCGTCCGACTGGCTTGCCAGGCCATTCCTAAATCGGATATTTATATTGAACCGCTTCTCCCTACAAATGCTACTGCGATCGACGCGATCCGCCAAAGCAGATATATTTACGGAACGGAAAAAGAAATAGTAATCTTGTTTGCCGACCTGCGGGGATTCACCACATTCACCGAGCAGATGTTACCCTATGACGTGGTATTTATTCTGAATTCCTATTTTCAGCAAGTAGGTTCTGAAATCGAAAAAGCAGGTGGTAAAATCGATAAGCTGATGGGTGACGGTTTAATGGCGATCTTCGGATTGGATACCAACCTAACAGAAGCAAGCAACCAAGCCGTAATTGCTGTGCAAAATATGAGCGAACAATTGGTTCATCTGAATGAACGTCTCCAAAAAGAACTTCCCGAACCATTGCGAATGGGAATCGGAATTCATAGCGGAGTGGTGATTCTTGGAACTTTTGGAAATTCTACCACACCTACGGCGATCGGAGATGCAGTGAATACTGCAAGTCGTCTTGAGTCCGCTACTAAAGAATATTCCTGTGAAGTAATCGTTTCTGAAAATGTAGCCAAATATTCGTTAGCTGATTTCTCTGGCTTTGAGAAACACACGATTTCCGTTCGAGGTAAAACGGAATCGGTCAATGTTTATCTGATCCCATTCGGCAGAGATCTGAAAATTTCGAAAATTGAAACTACATTAAACTAATGTTAGTCTGCCTCCCGCTTCGTGGGATCCTGCTTTTCACTCCCGTAAAATAAGTAAAGTAATCAACTTTTAAATACGGAAAACAATTCTCGCGGTAACGGAGGCCAAGGATGGCCGGGGTTTTTTCGTCGGAGCAGGATGTTCCGCGAAAAAGAGCGGGGAATGTTTTCCGTTTGATTTTCGCTGCAATCCGTGGCGGTGAATATTAATGTGACATAGTTTTATTTGGGGAATCGATCGAGCCCCCTCCCTTTTTAGGGTTGGGGGGTGAGGGTCGTGGGCTGCAAATCTCCACCTAACACAAAATTTACAATCCGCCTATCGCTTTCGTAAAATCCCCGAAAATTTTAGAAATAAGTTCGTCTTTTTCCATCACTAAGTTCCGGTTTTTATCATCTATCCCAAGGGCTTATGATGCCTTTGTATTTCCTGTTGTTAAATATTATTTCCGATTCTCCATAAAACTCCCGAAGGGTCGGCAACTATAAAATCAACCATTCTCCAAGGTTGTGTTTCCGGGCTTGTAATCCTAATTTTATATTTTTCCGACAAACTATTGTTTGATAATTTTTGAAACCAAGCGTTAGCATCTTCCACTAACAAATGCATCATAAGATTTTCTGCGAATTCCCTATTGTAAAAATTCTGCAAAAGGAAACTTGACTTTCCTACCTGGAAATATGCGACTCCGCCACCTTCCGATTTTAGATTGAATCCCATATCCTGATAAAATTGTTTTGATAATTCGTAGTCTTTCGCAGGCACAAATGCCTTGATCTCTATTACATCCAATTGGCTCACATATATCTCCTATTGATTCATTTGAAAAAGACTTTGTTTGAAAAATAAAATTATATTTCGATCCATTTCAATAAGGTAAGTAGTTTTTTATTGAAGTCATTTGTCCCTGCGCCAAGGCTTTTGAAAAAATCGGAATCGAATTTTTCCACGGCCTTCACAGCTTGTTTTATAATCTTCTTTCCCGCGTCTGTTAGAACTACCGTTTTTGCCCTGGTATCTGTAAGGTGCTCTTGTCTTTGTATAAGCCCCTTTGTCTGCAATGTACGTAAGACAGTGGAAGTGGTCATCGGATCTATTTTAGTATGTGAAGATAATAATACTTGTGTTACATCTTGGTTGTGCAAAGTCAACCAATGGATACTTGCCAAAAGGACGTATTGGGAGTGAGTCAGGTCGTATTTCTCCAACGCCTTTTTTATCTCCCTTTGCCAAAGATTGGTAACTTGCCAAAGCAGAAAACCTGAGCTATCTTCCGCTTTTTCAAAACTAAACGTATTGTCTTGGGACTTCATAATTTACTAGCTGTTTCCACCTGTTTTGCCACATCCTTCGGAAGAGAGTCTACAATATTTTGTGCTACCAATTTGATCCATAAAAAACCGAGAATTCCCTTGACTGAAATCGTATTAGTGATTCTTAATCCGTTTTCAGTTTCTTCGAATAGATGTTCATCGTACATTTGAGCCAATGGAAATCTGGTTACATCCGAAAATCTTTCATTTTTTACTGTTTCCAACAGTTCCACTTTTACATTCGGACCACCCTTCGGCCTTAGAATGAAATGGTTACCTGCTTCGAACTTTCCTTCCAGCTTTGCAAATTCGATCCCTTCGTCCCATGTATGCCAGTTGTTTACATCTTCAAAGAGTTTCCAGATTTGTTCTTTTGTCACTTTTTCTGTAATGATAGAATACGATTTAGTCCACATGTAGACTCCTAATTGCACTTAATGTAAATATATATATTATATGTACACATACTAAATCAAGAAATAAATTTCCCGACTTTTTTGAAAAATCGATAAAATACTATCGTGGGGCCAATGAAACGGTATTTATTTTTTGCCTAGGCTCATCATCAAAAAGCCGCTGAATGCAGCATTGGAAGGAGAAAGCGAGGGGTCTGCCTGGGTTTTCATTTTATTGATCCAGGTTCTATATTTTTTATAAAATTCATAACTCGGGGTCGGTTTGTATTCCAAGTCGGGGATCTGGAAATAAGCTAATATATCTTTGGTGGTCGTCGGTTTGACAAAAATCTCCTTTTGAGGGCGAAGATATGTCGGGCAAACGGTTAGGATAGACCATTTCGCCAATTTGCCTTTGCTCAAAACATCCAATTGAAGATTGAATCCCAGTTCTTCTTTTCCGTAAAAAAATTCATACAAACCGTTAGAAAGAATTTCTTTGTCTTTCTTGGAAAGTGCTTCCACGTAATCTCTCAACTTCGGTTTTTCAAACAAAGAAACCAAAGGAGAACGGGTGATTACTTTCACCATTGCTTTGGTGAGTTCCAACGGTTCTTCGAATTTTTCTTTGGCAAAAGATTCTTGGGCGAGAAGAAACAGTTGTTCCGATTTCATTTTTTTCCCAATCTCTTTTAGTCGAGGATGTTGAAACCCGTCAGGATAAATGGAAAGAAAAGAAGATTCGAGCTGTTTCATTTTTTTAATATATATGTCCATTTATAAAGCTTCCAATCCTTCCGAAATTAATTTTCTCCAACGATGTTGTCTCCATCTGTAGAATATATTTCCAAAGATCCAAATCAACGGAGTCAGTATGCCTGCTTTGATTTCAATTCGATCCGTATAAGAAATCAGATTTTCATTTTTTGTTTTGCGGATAAAAATCCAATGATCCCATTTTTGAATCAATTCACCGTGACCGTTATCTCTTAATATGAATTCATCTATAGTATCATGAAACCTTTGGATTCCTATGTATTGTTTCCCAAAAGGAATGATTCCGAATAATTTCATATCTACCAGATATTCTCCGTCCTTCCAGATAACAGGAAAATGACTCGGATCCAAAGGAGTGAATTTGATCAGAGGAGTTGTTACATAAATCAGTAATTTAGGTAAAAGCACTGAGCGTTTTATCGTTTCAAAATCGGATTTTAACTCGGTGGATACGTTTACGATCATTTTGATTCTTCCGAATGGGCTTCGTTCAGTTCTTTCATCGTTGTTACTCGATTCAATTGATAATCTTCCGTAAGATTGAAAATTCTGCCTATTTTTTGAGAAGCAGAGGTGAATGCAATGAAAGCGCATAACTCCGATATTTCTTTATCGTTAAATTCTTCTTTTAAAATTTCGAAATGAGATTGGGAAATGGAAAGATGATCTTTCACGAACAAGTCCGCGAAGGCGGCTGCTAAGGCGATCCGGGACCGGGAGTTTTCTTTTCGAATTTCCGAGCGGCCTCCTTTTACCATGCAGTATTCACATTTGTTTTCGAATGCCATCACTCGCCGAACTTGTTCCAATAGGTCCGGCTCTAAATTTGTTTCTGTGAAGAGTGCTTCGTCCAATTCGTTCCAACGATCTAAGATTTTCGAATTATGCCCCAGAATCTTTTGGAATCCGGTCTTTCCGTAATCGGATAATTTGATTCGAATCGTCATATTATTCCTCTCTGTGTTTTTGCGTTGAGATAAAAGGATTGTTAGGTGAAAAAAAGTATCCGGTCAAACTGGCAAATGTGATCGGAACGAAATATGTAAATCCGGTGAGTGCCGACAAAAGTAAAATCGTGCTTAAGGGAGTACGGGTAACACAAGCATTGATTGCTGCCATGCAACTGACTGTCGCCAGCGTAAGATTTACACCGGGAAAAAAATGATGTAGAATCAATCCCAAAGTTGCTCCGACAAAAAACATAGGAATGATAAATCCTCCCCGCCAGCCGGATGTGACTGTGATTGCAATGGCGATGATTTTAAATGCAAACAAACTGATCAGCAATTGAATCGAATATTCATTGGTCAGGATAGTATTGATTTCTTCATGACCGAAGTAACGGGTGAGTGGAAGATAATAAGCAATCGTTCCCAAAATCAATCCACCCGCGAACATCTTCGCATAGATGGGGAGTCTTGTTTTTTTCCAGGTGAAATTCAAAATTTTGGTGAGATAGATAAACGCCCATCCGAAACAGACGGCTACCGATGCAAAGAGCACTGCAAATATAAAATCAAACATGGACTCGACATGGTAAGAAGGAAAATGCCAGGTTGGTCCGAAACCCAAATGAACGATCAAGGCGAAAACTACGTAACTGGCACAACTTGCAACTAACGCCGGTATAATGGCTTGATAATATTCTACAACGTACTTATGATGAAGTATTTCCAGAGAAAATAAACTTCCACCTACCGGTGCTCCGAAAAGAGCAGTAAACCCGGAAGCCATCCCCGCGATGGTCAAAGAACGAAAATCCTCTCCTTTCAAACGAAGTATTTTTCCGATCCAAGATCCTGTGGAACCTGTGATTTGTACAAGAGGAGCTTCCGGGCCCAGACTTCCTCCCGAAGCGATGCAGAGCAAGGAAGATAGAAACATGGACGGATTGTTTTTCGGTTCCAGTCTTCCTTTTTTGAACCGGATATTGTTTACTATAAGTTTGATCTCACCCGGATCCCCGATGAAATGAATGATAAGTCCCGCAAATAATCCCGAAAATGCCATCAAAGGAATGACCTGCCATCCTTTCGCATAAGACATCAATTCTGTCAGGTGTTCTAATATGATCCAATATCCTCCTGCTATCGTTCCTCCTATAAGACCGACAAAGATCCAAAGAAAAACAGATCGACCGAATACGAACGGATTAAAAGGGGAATGGGTTTTTAATGAATTAAGACGTTTTAGAAATTTTTTTTTGGAGATCATGGCAAAATCAGTTCAAATCTATTTTAAGTGATTTTGATTTCAATCTAAAATAGATTCTTTCCTAGCTATCCCCTAACAACGGATCTGCGCTTTCCTTTGCTTCTGCCTCTGAGAATACCTACAAAGATAAGTCGAAGTTGTTTTACGGTTTTGATCTTTAATTTTTTTTCACTGAGCGAATCTTTCGGATCTGAATCTAAAAATTCCCCCGCGATATGAAAGGCATTGAATACGATCATCTCCGATACGAATTCAATATCCGAAAAGGGAACTGATTTGGGGAGTCGCATATCGGATGCTAACTCATTCGTAATGAAAGCCATTTCATTGCGAATGGCCGCGCGAATTCTTTTGTTTCCCCCTGTTCTCTCGCGTGAGATAAAGCGGAACAATAATCTGTTTTCTTTCACATAATCGAAAAAGAGGGCGATGGATTCCTGGAGAGCGGTCTTATAAGCGCCTTTTTTACGGGCCTCACGCAAGATGGTGCGGAGTTTGATACTCATATCATCTACAAGTGCAAGCCCCAACTCTTCCATGTTCTTAAAATGCCTGTAGAAAGCGGCAGGAACAATCCCAGCTTCTCCGGCTACTTCACGTAAGCTCAATTCACCCAAACTTTTTTCCTCTCCCATAAGTTTCAGGGCAGCTTGGATTAAAGTGCTGCGGGTGCGCAGTTTCTGTTGGTAACGAAGGTTTAGCTTCATAAATGAATCTTTGTAAACGATCGTTCACTTTTTTTTCCGATCAAGGAAAAAATAACCTAATTCAGGGTTGACATATTTAACACTGTAAGTTATATCTGTGAACAGTCGTTCACCAAAAAAGAGGCGAAAATATGAAAGTGCTCCCATTTATCTACAACAGTCCCAAAGAATATTGGAATTATTTCCAACCTACGAACTGGTTAGAGTTCGTTTTGGGCGAAATCAACCCATTATATTCGGTTTCCACGGCAAAAGCAAAAGTAATTGCCATCCATTCCGAGTCTGCAGATGCGAAAACAATCGTTCTCCAAACGAATCGTCATTGGAAGGGATTTCAGGCAGGACAACATGTTCCGGTCACTGTAGAGATCGCCGGACGCCGAGTGACCCGTTATTATTCCTTATCCTCTTCCCCATCGGCAAAAAACCCGACAATCACTGTGAAACGCCAGAAAGGCGGACTTGTTTCCAACTTTCTCAATGACAGATTGAAAGTGGGGGACGTCATTGAATTGGGTCAGGCAAGCGGAGAGTTTACGATTGATCCTTCTGCACTTCCCGACAAACTTCTGTTTATTGCCGGTGGCAGCGGAATTACACCCATTCATTCCATTATTAAAACCCTGGCTGAGTCGAATTACAAAGGTCAGGCGAAATTACTTTATTTTTCCCGATTTAAAGAAGACATTATTTTTTTTCAATCCTTTGCAAAGCTCGAAACGGGTAATTCGTGGTTGGAAGTAAAACATGTTTTGACCGATGTTCCTTCCCCAGGTTATGAATCCGGATTTTTGACTACGGAACTTATGGACAAGTTCGTTCCCGATCTGAAGGAAAGATTGGTTTATCTTTGCGGGCCTGCTCCTTTGCAAACTTCTGCAAAAGAGTTTTTAAAAGATAATCAAGTGATCTCGGAACTGTTTTTATTACCTACCCAGATTCAAACCAATTACCAAAGTAGCGGTCCCGTAGAAGTGGTACTTTTACAGTCTCATAAGACTGTTCTTCTGAAAGGTGAAAAGTCCATCTTGGAAGAATTGGAAGATCAGGGAATCTATCCGCCTAGCGGCTGTAGAATGGGGATTTGTCATACTTGCACTTGTAGAAAAACGAGCGGGTCCGTAACAAACATCAAAGATGAAACTATGTCGGACAGTGGAGAAGGAAATATCCAACTCTGTCTTTCGCGAGTGGATGAAAAACTGGAACTGGATTTTTAGAAGAGTATTTTTTAGTTAACGAACAGGAAATAGGTAAATCATATGAAAACAATAAGTAAAAAACTTTCAAAAGCGGAAACGGAAGCTTTCGGTGCGGAGCTGGAAGAAATCAGAAAAGATGTGATGGCAAAAGTAGGGACTGAAGATGCGAATCATATCAAACGAGTCCACAAAGCATATCGTTATACTGAAATTTTGGGAAGAGGGTTGATTCATTTCAGCTTTGAACCGATTACATTCGGAATTGGAACATTGTTACTCGCAGGTTCCAAAATTCTAAATAATATGGAAATCGGGCATAATGTAATGCACGGCCAATATGACTGGATGAATGATCCAAGATTCAACTCACGAACATTCGAATGGGATATCGTATCCGATTCAAAACAATGGAAGTTTTATCATAACTATATGCACCATACATTTACAAATGTATTGGGTAAGGATCATGATTACGGCTATAATTTCACGAGACTAACTGACGATCAAAAATGGAAACCGGTTCACTTAACACAAATGTTTTCCAATTTGTTTTTGATGTTTCACTTTCAATGGGGAGTCGGTGCTCATGGTTATCGTGTGGAATATATGGAGATTCCAAAAAAACTCAGAAAGAAAAGAACTCTGAAAGAATATAGAGATGTATTTTTCAAAAAGATAGAATTGCAATTGGTAAAGGATTATCTTTTCTTTCCGATCCTTGCAGGTCTTAATTTTCCAAAAGTGATCTTGGGAAATCTTCTTGCGAATATGATCAGAAATGTTTGGACTTACTCCATTATCTTTTGCGGCCACTTCACTGAAAATGCGGAAACGTTTTCTCCCGAAGAGATTAAAAATGAAACGAGAGCGGATTGGTACATTCGTCAGTTGAAAGGTTCCTCCAATATCAGCGGAAGCAAATTCTTCTACCTGATGAGCGGTCATCTCAGCCACCAAATCGAACACCATATGTATCCTGATGTTCCTTCCAGACGTTACCAGGAGATTGCACCGAGACTCGAAGCGGTTTGTAAAAAATACGGACAAAATTATAACACGGGAAGTTTTGCAAAACAATTCGCGGAAGTATGGAAGCGTATCTTTGTATATTCTTTCCCGAATAAGATTGCGAAGAAACTTTTGGGAAATGTGAAGGAAGTGCAATTGATGCCGGAACCGCAAATTGTAATGGTGGATACGACTTCCGAAGAATTGATTCCTGCCTAATAGAGAGAGAGATAGCTGATAGAGATTTAACGGAGAGGCCAGGGGAGAAATTCCTCTGGCCTTTTTATTTGCTATGCGTTTTTAAGTTTTAACCTGAAAATAATTTAACCGAAGTTAAATCGCATTTTGAATTCGAATCAAATTGCCGGTGACGATAGCCAGAGAATCGGCATGAAATCCTTGGCACCAGGTTTTTCTCAAATCCTTTCTGCTTTTCGATTTTGCTTTCGCTCTTTCCATTAGAATTCCTACCACCAAACGAGCACTAGACTCAACTACTTCGAAAGCGAATTTTTCACGCAAAGTAGTATCTGTGATTTTTTTCCAAGACTCGACGATCTCTTCGAATACCTTTCTTGTTTCCGATAGGTTTTTTTCAAAGCTCAGGCCTTCCGATCTTTGGTCCAGGTATTGGCGAAAGATTCCCGTTTGGGACATTCCGGATGTGATTCCTCCTATGGCAGCATTGACTTGTATCTGAGTGGTTCCGTCGTAGATATTGGTGATACGCGCATCCCTGTAAAGTCTGGACAAATCATAATCTTCCGTATACCCAGCGCCACCAAATACCTGCAAGGCGTCATAAACCAAATCATTGCACATTTCGGAATTATAGTATTTGGAAATAGGTGTGAGAGTGTTTGCCACTTTCTCCCAGAGTTTTGCATCTTTCGCTTTGGTGCTCGCAGGATCCAGGTCTTTTAGATCTTCCGTCCAATAGTATTTATCAACGGAATAGGCAGCCTCTACCATAAGACAACGCATCCCTGCAATCTCCCTCTCCATTCGATCCAACATTCTTTTGACTGCAGGGATCGTAATGATCGGTTTATGAAATTGGATACGTTCTTCTGCGTACTTTTTCGCCTCTTCGTATGCGGTCGTGGCGATTCCCGTACCTTGGGAAGAGACACTGAGCCTTGCACCGTTTAACATTCCCATAACGTACTTTACAAGTCCGAAACCTTCTTTTCCTACCAGATAACCTTTGCTATTTTCAAAGACTACTTCGCATGTTGCGGAAGCTTTGATACCTAGTTTTTTTTCGATGCCCGAGACTTCGTAGTCTTTATTTTCCACTATAAAAAAGGAAAGGCCGCGCGCTCCGCTTTCTTGTGTCCCCGTTCTCGCAAGAGTCAGAGTCATGCCTGGTTCTCCATTTAATCCGCAAGCCATCGTTTGAAACCGCTTAGTACCTGTTAGAAACCAATCGTCTCCTTTTTTTACGGCCTTTGTCGTAATGTTGGGAAGGTCGGATCCGAAATCCGGTTCCGAAAGCCCCATAGTTACGGTATAATGATTCGATATCAGTTTCGGAATCCATTCTTCTTTCATTTCTTCCGAAGCACATCTTTCCAGAATACTGGCAAGTCCCATGCTTCCTACTGCGATCGTGATCGAACTATCGGAACGGTACATAAGTTCGGCAATCATCGCCTTAACTATATTAGGAACTCCTAATCCGCCGTATTTGCGTTTGAACCCTGCCGGACCGAGTCCTGCTTCATGGTATTTATGTATAACGTCCACCATTGCTTGCGGATGAGTCACTACTCCATTGGCATACTTCAAACCTTCATGATCCACATCTTGCGCTACTTGGGAAACATATTCGCCTGAAATTTCACCGCAGGAATTTAAAATCTCTTCGTAATAGGCAACCGCTTCTTCTACGTTAGTTGGTGCCATTTCCAAACGATGATTTTTCGTTTTTTCGTATTCTTTTGCGTCTGCAAATCCGTGTTCGTAGATATTTACGATTTCGTCCCAGTCGACAAGATCGTGGAAGTGTTCTTTGAAATCTTCATTGGTTTGGAAATAATTGCCCTTGATCATAATATGCCTCGGTGTTCTCGTTAAGATTAACATTCGTAGTAAGATTAAGCGATAAAATTTTATTCTTTCGTGAAAGTTTATTGGGTGAAAAAACTAAAGGTAGACCGACTGGTATACGCGAAATTCAGGCCTTTAGGGATAATCTTCAGCCTAAGACAGATTCCCCCGATTACTGAAAAATCCGGGAACGGAACTTTAAAAAAATACTTATGGAAAAAGAATGATGAGAACGGATAAGTTGCTAAGATTCGGATTTTGATGGGGATAGTCCGAATTTTGGAGGATTTATGTTCAAACGAATTATATTCATTTCATGCCTTACGGCACTAGGATTTTGTTCTACAACACCTTCTTCGGAACAGCCGGTAAAGGCGAGCGTAGAAGGTAAAGCAGTCGAATACAAGTTAGATGGTAAAACTTACGAAGGTTTTCTTGCTGTGGACAAGTCGATTACAGGAAAACGTCCGGGAATTTTAGTGATTCATGAGTGGTGGGGATTGTCCGGCTACACAAAACAAAGAGCGAAACAGCTTGCCGATTTGGGTTATGTTGCCTTCGCAATGGATGTTTACGGAAAAGGTGTTGTGACGGAAGATCATAACGAAGCAGGGAAACTTTCCGCTGCGAACAGAGATCCGAAAGCATTTTTGAAAAAAATATATAAGGCTTTGGAAATTCTAAAAGCAGATCCGAACGTAGATCCGAATCAAATCGGTGCGATCGGATATTGTTTCGGAGGAAAAGGGGTTTTGGAACTGGCATTTGACGGTGCAAACCTAAAAGGCGGAGTCGTATCATTTCATGGAATGTTGCCGCGTCCCAATTTAGGAAAAGGATCGAAACCGGTTAAGTCTAAAATTTTAGTACACCATGGCGGAGATGATCCTTTCATTTCGAAAGAAGTCGTCGCCGAATTTACAAAGAATTTAACAGATGCTAAAGTTCCATTCAGCTTTGTTTCTCATCCAGGCGCGGTTCACGGATTCACAAGACCGGGTTCCGAAAAACACGGAATTCCCGGAATTGCTTACAATGCGAAAGCGGACTATGCTTCTTTTGAAAGTATGAAAGCTTTTTTCGCAGAAAATTTCAAATAGACGATCGGTAAGACGAATAGAGTCAAAATACTTGCTGAGATCAACCCACCGATCACAACGGTAGCAAGAGGTCTTTGGACCTCTGCTCCCGGAGTGGTGCTGATCGCCATTGGCAAAAAACCTATAGAAGCAAGCAGTGCCGTAGTTAAAACAGGACGTAATCTTTGTTTTGCGGCATGAATCACCGCATCCTTTAAACTCTCTCCTTTTACTTCCAGCTCTCTTATAAAAGTAATCAATACCAAACCGTTTAATACGGCGATTCCGAAAAGTGCGATGAATCCTACACCTGCAGAAATACTGAAAGGCATCCCTCTGAGAAACAGGGCAAAGATTCCTCCTGTAATTGCAAAAGGAACATTTAAAAAAATAATCAATGCCGGTTTCCAATTTTGAAATGCCAAATACAAAATCAGTAAAATTACAAACAGAGTGATCGGAACCACTACCATTAACGTTTGTGAAGCGGATTCGAATTTTTGAAATTCTCCTCCTAGTGCATAACGGTAACCTGCCGGAAAAATAATCTTTTCATTAATCTTTTTTTCAACGTGTCTGACGGTACTTACCATATCATTACCGCGAATATTGAATTGAACGAGTGCCATACGAATTTGATTCTCATGATTGATCTGAACCGGACCGTCTTCCTGTTTTATATCCGTGAGTTCGGAAAGAGGAGTGTATGTGTTTTTAGTTACTCCCACAGGTAGATGGGCGATGGAAGCCGGATCTTTTCCCCAATCGGATTTAACGACTATTTCGAATCGTTTCATTCCTTCGTATAATACTCCTGTATTATGGCCTGCGGAAAGAGATTCAACAACTTGATTTACGTCAGTTACTGATTGCCCGTACCTTGCCAGTTTTTCCCTGTTAGGTGTTATTCGTAAATATTCCAATCCTGATAATTGTTCGATTCTAAGATCCACGACACCTTTTTCCGATCGGATTTCATTTGCGATTTTTTCGCTCAAAATCTTCAGAGTTTTCAAA